>DATETZ010000069.1:0-12972 GCA_035283385.1 Hyphomicrobiaceae bacterium | reverse complement strand
GCCGGCGTTGGCGAGAAGAACCTCGACCTCGCGAACTGTCAGGGTGTGACGGTGGTCGTCGGGCTGCGGCGCGTCATGGCGCGCTGTGTCGGGCATGGTCGCAGTGTAGCAAGCGGGGAGAGGTGGCCTGGACGTTATCCCCATGGTGGTCGGTGGTGGAACCTATATGGAACCTTTTCCTCCCGGTGATCTATTCTAAACCATTGAAATCATTGGCGACCCCGGCCGGATTCGAACCGGCGACCCTCAGATTAGGAATCTGATGCTCTATCCACTGAGCTACGGGGCCGTCGCCGCTTGGCGCCAGCGCTGCGCGGCCGGCGATGACCCCGACGCCGTGCGCGCGAAAACGTTTCCCAAGCGCCTCCGACACTACAGCAAGCCGCAAGCCTCCGACAGCCTCGCTTTTGTGCGCCTTGCACCTTCCGGTCGCGGACCGGCACCGTCAAATCTGGCGCCGCCGCCGGCGGCGGGCGAGCTTGGCTGCCGATAGCATCCCCGCTCCGATCCAGGTCTGGAGATAGCCGGCGGCGCGCAGGGCCGCCGTGTCGGCCGCGTCGAAGATCGCGACGAGCTCGCACAGCGCGGAAAACGGCACGCCCTTCGCCGCCTCGTCCCACATCATGGCCTCCTCGGCGCCGAGCGGACGCACGGTCGGCATGGTGCCGTTGCGCCAGACGATGAGCCGCTCGCGGTCCGCGAGCTCGGCCGCTGCCGGCGGCTCGCCATCCTCCTTCAGCGCCCGCCAGATGGCGTAGGCGTTGGTCTCGAGGTCGAGCCGCGCCGCCGAGGGATGCGGCACGAGGCAAAGCTCGCCCCAGCGCTCGGGCGGGTAGGCGGAAAGCCGCGCGAGGTCGAGGACTGCCGCATCGGCCGCATCGAACGCATCGTTGAGCGCGCGCTCGAGCCGCGCGATCTCCGCGACCTCGCGCCGTGAGCCCAGCACCGGGCTCGAGGAAAGAAACTCCGGCAGGCCGTGCGAGAACCACCGTGCATTGGAATTGCGCGACGGGTGCTCCTTCACGTAGCCGCGCGCCATGGCGCCGAAGACCTCGTCGCCCAAATAGCGGGCCAGGATCGGGTGATCGTTGCCGACGATGTCGACCAGGCGGCTCACGTAGGCATGGCGGTAGACGCCGAGCAACACCGTCCGGGTCGTCCGCGAGTTGTCGGGAATGAGATCGAGGACGGCGTCGTCGCCGGCCATCACCGCGGCTTGAAATCGCTCCTGAAGCTCGCCGAGGGACGGCACGGGACGAGGTCTGGGCGCCGCCGCCCGCTTCTTCGCATCCTTTGCCGCTGCCATCGCCATGGCGCGCCTCAATGGCTCGCGGCCTTGGCCAAACGCCCGCCCAATACCTCGGCGGCGACGGCGCGGGCCTTGTCGAGCTCGGCCACCATCTCGGCCAGCGGCGGAATCTTGTCGTCGCGCTCGATGATCGTCGACACCGGCCCGAAGCGCTCGAGCGACGCGCGGTAGAGATCCCAGACCTCGTCGCAGACCAGCGCGTCGTGCGTGTCGATGATGTGGGTCATGTTGTGCTCATGACCGGCGAGATGGAACTGCACGACGCGATCGGCCGGCACGCCGGCAATGAATTCGAGCGCGTCGTAGTCGTGATTGAAGGCGGAAACGAACACGTTGTTGACGTCGAACAGGAGCCAGCAGCCCGTGCGCCGCGTGAGCTCGGAGAGGAACTCCCATTCCGGCATGTCCGAATGAGCGAACCGCACATAGGTCGACACGTTCTCGAGGACGATGGCTCGCCCGAGGTAGTCTTGGACATGGTGCACGCGCGCGACGACATGATCGAGCGCCTCGCGCGTATACGGGATCGGCAGGAGATCGTGCAGGTTCACTCCGTGGACCCCTGTCCAGCACAGGTGATCGGAGATGAAAACGGGCTCAACCCGATGCGCAAGCTCCTTGAGGCCCTTGAGATAGTCCTTGCTGAACGGCGCGGTGGAGGCGATCGACAGCGACACCCCATGCATGACAATGGGGTAGCGCGCACGGATGCGGTCGAGAATCTGGAGCGGCTGGCCCCCGGGGATCATGTAATTCTCGGAGATGGCCTCAAACCAGTCGACCGGCGGATCGTCATCGAGGATGTCGGCGTAATGCTTGGATCTGAGCCCCAGCCCGAAGCCGAGGTAGGGGGGCCGGGCCTCGGGGAGAGGCTCAGCGGGCTCTCTGGTGACGCGGCGATGGGCCTTAAGCGACATGACCTATACCTATGCACTCCTGGGAACCGGCCGCACCATAGCAGACTTGGCTCGCGGGCGCGGATCAGGGAAGCGAGCCGCCGGTCAATTCTGTGTTCCGAGCGCCGGATGCGCCGCTCATCAAGAGCGGACATGGGCCGCGCGCCCTGACGGGGGCTATTTCTTCACCGGTTCGAACTTTGCGCCCTCGATCTTGTCGCACTCGGCCTTGGTCATCTCGAGGTAGCCCTGGCCCTTGCAGGCGTTCTGGCCGTTGCATGCGCTGGTCGCCGTCTTGCATTCACTTTGGCCCTTGCACGCGTTGGCGCCGACGCAGTGGCCCTTGGCTTCCTCGGCCGCGGACGCCGGCGTGACAATGGCGCCCGCCAGCAAGACCGAAGCCGCGGCAGCGGCAATCGCGGAGCCGGATTTCGCAAGACGGTTCATGGTCTTCCTCTTCGGCAGCGGTCGGGGGCCGCACAGCCCCACTGGCCCCTTCGAGCCGGGTTTCGCCGTGGTGCGCGACGATAGTCGAAGGTCCGGCAACTCTCGTTGCCGGACCTTCCAGTGAAAGCGGGCGATTAACCCTTGGGGGTCGCGTCGATGTACTTGGCGCCCTCGATCTTTTCGCACTCGGCCTTGGTCATCGCGAGGAAGCCCTTGCCCTTGCAAGCATTCTGGCCCTTGCAGGCGCTGGTTTCCGTCTTGCATTCGCTCTTGCCCTTGCAGGCGTTGGCGCCCATGCAGTGGCCCTTGACCTCTTCGGCGGCGTAGTTCGTCGTCGCAACAGCCGCACCCGCAAGCAGAAGCGAGGCCGCCGCTGCCGCGATCGCCGAACCGGACATGACGCTCATTTTCATGGATTTTTTCCTTCCCTTACATGAACGAAAAACCCGATGGACTTGACGATGCCTCCCCTATCGGGCGTCGCGCGGAAGCATCGTGCTAGCTACGAAGGAAACGCAGCAGCGGTTTCACGCTGACTTCGATTTGATGGCGCGCTGATGGCGCATCAGTCGGCGAGTCGAACATGATTCTCACCTGTCACTCGTCTGCACCGCTTGTCCTCAGCGTGAGCATCCTTAACACCGTGGAGCCGATCTCCTCTGGCGCAAACACCGGTACCGAGCAGATGCGATTGGTGCAGGCGAATGCGGCGGCCGCTTGAAGCGGTTTCCGCTTCAGGCGAAGCGGAAACGCGCTCTAGACACTGGGTCTGGCGCAGTTCCTCACGGCAGACCGGCATCCACTTGGCCGGAAACTGCGCTAGGGCGTGGCTTGGATGAGCTTGCCGGAGAAGAGCACAGGGCCCGTGGGAGAGCCGGTCGGCGAGCCGCCTTGCGGCTCGAGGCTCACCGCGAACGTGGCGTTCATGAAGAGATCGTGGTCGGCGCCTCTCTCCATAGGCATCACCTCCATATCGCCCTCGGCAAACACGCCCAACGACTTTGGCTTGGGCAGCTTTTCGTTGACGAGCCAGACCTCGTAGCTCTTGTCGGGCTTCTTCGGCGCCGTGACCGCCGTGATCACGCACATGTGGGTCTTGGTGTCGACCGTGAGCAGAAAGGCCGGCGTCTCCTTGCCGGTTTGCAGAACGGCAACGTACTGCGTCGGCATCTGCTGGCGCTGGTATTCCTGCCACCCCACGACGCCGACGAGCGAGGCTGCGAGCGCGGTCATCGCGAGAGCGGCGCCGCGCCAGCGGTTGGCGCGGCCCGTCAGCTCCCGCTCGCGGGCCTCGAGCGAGACGACCTGCGACGATAGACCGATTTGCGCTCTGATCCTGCTGTAAAGACCCGCCGGCGGCGCAACCGGCGCCACGACCTCGACCAGCGGACCGAGGCGCCGCTCCCAGGCGGCAATGGCCGCGTCGAGCCCGGGCTCCTTCGCGCGCCGCTCGGCAACGGCAAGACGCTCCTCACTGCCGAGGGTGCCGAGGACATACTCGGCCGCCAGCGCTTCGATGTCGTCGAGCTCGGTCATTGCTCGAGGCAACCCTTGAGTTGTGCCAGGCTGCGGCGCAGCCAAGTCTTGATGGTGCCTTCCGGCCGGTCGAACTTCTTTGCGATCGCCTCGCGGGAGAGCCCATCGAGGTAGGCGAGGCGCACGATCTGCTTTTTCTCGGGCTCGAGGCTTTCGAGACAGCGCAACAGCCGCTCGACGTCCTGGTGACGCTCGAGAGCTTGCAGTGGATGCTCGTCCTCACTTTCGATCTCCGCGAGTTCGCTCGCGTCGGCCGACGGGCGCACGGCGCGCCGGCGCACCTCGTCCAGCGCGCGGTTGCGCACGATCGCCGCCATCCACGTTACCGGCGAGGCGATCTTGGGATCGAAGTCCCCGGCCCGCTCCCAGACCCTCAAGTAAGCTTCCTGCACCACGTCTTCTGCCGCTTCTCTACTGCGCAGGATACGCAGGGCGACGGCGAAAAGTTTCGCAGATGTGGCCTGATAAAGCTCGGCAAACGACGCCTCGTCGCCCTTCGAAACCCCTTCGAGGAGCGTGTCGAGCTGCTGTCGGGACGACTTCATCCGACCTCGATCAGAGCAACGCCTTGTCCCCAGCGGCACGCCGGTCCGCAGTGCATTGGCGAGGGGACGGACAGGGTTCGGGGTGCGCGCGGCGCCAATTAAGACCGAATACGCACTCCTGTCGAGACGGGATTTCGGCGGCCCAAAAAAAGGTAAATCCAGCGCTGGGGCAATGCATCAAGTGTTTTCGGCAAGCCACGAGTCGCGTATATGGGCTCGGCAATCGCAATTCGGAGGACCCCCTTGCTCACGTCTGTGCCGGCCGCGTGGATCGCACCGGCCCTTCTCATCTTCTCCAACGTCTTCATGACATTCGCCTGGTACGGCCACCTCAAGTACAAGAGCGCTCCGATATGGATCGCGGTCGCCCTTTCCTGGTGCATCGCATTCTTCGAGTACTGCCTCGCCGTGCCGGCCAACCGGCTCGGGAGCAGCCTCTACACGACGGCCGAGCTCAAGACCATTCAGGAGGTGGCCACGCTCGCGGTCTTCGCCGGCTTTTCGTTCCTCTATCTCAAGGAGCCGCTCAGCGTGAACCATGCCGTCGGGTTCACGTTGATCGTCGCCGGCGCCTTCTTCGTGTTTCGCGGACCGCTGTGACGATGGCCGGCGGAAGGTGTACTGTTGGCACCTGAGGCACCTCGACGGCTGACCCGGCCATGTCCAAGCTCGCGACCGCTTTCATCAGGATCGACGCGGCTAACGCCGCCGACCCGAATGTCGTCCTGGTCGGAGAAGCAGAGCGCCCGGCCGCGCTCGTCTACAGCGAGCGCATGTCGGGGGCCCTCGCCCGCCTTTACCCGGAGGCCTCGGAGGCGCTGCGCCTCGCGGTCCGCGCCCAACACATCCGCCGCTGGACCGTGCCCCGCACGAGCTACCCAATGGACCGGCCGGGCTATCTGCGCTGGCGCAATGACTTGAAACAGCGGCACGCCGAGTGGACCGGCGCCATTCTCGCGGACTGCGGCTATTCCGAAGCCGAGATCGCACGCGTCGGCGCGCTGATCCGCAAGGACAATATGAAGCGAGATCCCGAGGCGCAGGCGCTCGAGGACTGCGCTTGCGTCGTCTTTCTCGAGAGCTATGTCGACGATTTCGCGCGCAAGCACGACGAAGCCAAGCTCGCCGGCATTCTCGAGAAGACGTGGACGAAGATGTCGGACCACGGGCGGCAGGCGGCGCTTGGCCTCGCTCTGTCGCCCCGCATCGGCGGCCTGGTCGCGCGGATAGCCAAGGGACGGCCACATGCTCAAGGGCCAGCGTCATGATCACCCGCGCTCTTCAAGACATGTCGCTCGTGATCGCCGGCCACGGAGAAAGGGGCGGCGCGCGGACCAATAGCACGCTCATCGCTCATGCCGCCGCCGTGCGCCAGCTCGTCGATAGCCGTTGCGTGACGTGGGGCGTGCTCAAGGGCGAGCAGTCGCTCGAGGAGGCATTGGCGGAGGCGCACGCTGCAGAGGCCCGGCACATTCTCGTCTATCCGTTCTTCATGGCGGATGGGTATTTCGTCGGCACGGTCCTGCCGGACCGTATTCGGATGGCCGGGCTCGACGACGTGTGCCGCATCTTGACGCCGTTGGGCCTCGAGTCGCGCTTGCCGGCTCTCATGCTGGCAGAGTCCTTGCGGGCCACCCGCGCAGCAGGACTTGACGCTCGAGCGACACGGCTCCTCGTCGCCGGTCACGGATCGAAGTTCGGGCCTGCCTCGGCGCGGGCGACGAGACGGGCCGCAGCCGCGGTCGCGCGCGCCTGCCACTTCGCACACATCGATACCGCATTCCTCGAAGAGGCGCCGTTCCTCGCGGCCAAGCTCGAGAGCAAGCCGTCACCGACCGTCGTTTCGGGATTCTTCTCCGGCGAGGGCCTGCATGCCGCCGAGGATGTCCCGCGGCTGATCCGGAACAGCACGGCCAACGCCATCTATGCCGGTCCGATCGGCCGGTCGCCGTCAATCCCGGAGCTTATCCTCGCGGCCGCCACGAGGTGTCTGGCTGCGAAGTCAGAATTGCCGGCAGCCCGCGCCGCCGGCCTGGCCAAACCGGCCGTTGCGGTCGGCGCGAAGAGCCGTTGACCGAGCGCTTCAGGGTGCGCAGCTCGTCCATCCAGCGCATGGCTCTCTCCCTCGTTATGCCGGCCCCCACGACGCGACCGCCATGGCGCGATAGTCGGGGGTGCCGGTCGGCGTCGCCGTGATGGTCAAGTTCGTCTGTGTGGCCGCGAACTCGAGGTTCGCGCTCCCGAACCGAATGACATCGTCCTGGTCCAGGTCTTCCGTGATGCCGGTCCAGGCGATGGCCGAGGCGTCGTAGAAGGCGGCCCCCCCGATCATGGCGCCGCCCGCCGGGCAATCGATCCCGCCGGACGGCGGCGAGGCCGTGCTGGTCAGCGTATCGGCCGGCGTCACTCCGCTCGCGCCGACCATCCGATAGGCGGCAATCGAGCACCGATCCATCGTTTCATTGAGTGTCACGACCACGTCGCCGGTGGCCCCCGTCGGGACGGCGGCCGCATAGAGGGCGCACTGGACCGTGGCGCCGGAAACGCTATGGGTTGCGGTCGCGATCTCGGTCGCCGTGATCCCGCCAATCGTGACGGAGGAGATCGAACCCGTCGTTGTGACCGCCGACCAATGGATGGCGACGGCGACAATGCGATCCGAGGCGGCGGCCCCGAACGATACGCTCGTGAACGAATACGTGCTGTGCGCGTCCCAGTCGATCCTGTTCTCGGTGAAGCCGACATCGACGGCCGCGCCGGCGGCGTGGTGGAAGCGCAAGCCGGGGTGGAACATCAGGACGCCTCCGGCTCTGGGCAATGGGCAATCGGCAATCGGCAATGGAGCGTCGCGCCCACCCTATTGCCTATTGCCGATTGCCCATTGCCTATCCCCATCATGTGGTCAAATCCCCCCCGGCGACCCACTCGTCGGTGCCGCGCTTGTAGAGGGTCGCGAGCGCGTACTGGCCCGCCGTCTTGAGGCCCGATCGGTTGCGGATCGTGACCCCGGCGCCGGCCGTGACGGTCGTCGCGCCGGCCCCGTACTGGGCGACGTTGATGTAGGTCCCGATCGCGAACGCGACCGAGGAGTTGGGCGGGACGGTGAACGTGTTGGCCGAGCCGACGTTCATCTCGACCGTCTTGCCGGCATCGCCGGCGACCGCGGTGTAGCTCGCGGTCTGGGTGTTGATCGCGCGCTGCACGCCGAGCTGCTCGGCGTCCAGCGTCGCGCGCGCGGTGGCCGCGTCGGCGTCGTCAACGAGGGTGCGCGCGAACGACGTGAACGTCGCCAGCGCGGCCGCGCCCGAGCCCGTGAAATAGGGGAGCTTGTCGGCCGCCGAGGTCAGCCCCGCGAGCGCGGTGAGCTCGGCGTCGAAGGCCTGCACGTCGGTGCCGATCACGAGCCCGAGGGTGGTGCGCGCATTCGAGGCCGCGGCGTCGTCGAGGAGCGTGCGCGCGAAGGCCGTGCAGGCGACCTCCTCGATATCGCCGGCCCCGGACGTTGCGCGCCCCAGGAGCTTATCGGTGGCCGAGACATTTTGGATCTTGGCGTAGGTGACCTGGTCGTCGCCGATGCCGGCGGTGGCGATGGTGCCGAAGCTCAAACTCGTGCCCGAGCGGCGCAGCACGTGGCCGTCCGTGCCGGCGGCGATGTCGGCGGGATCGCCACTCGTGTTCGCGCCCCGCCCGATCACCGAGAGCGCGGCGCTGTCGCGCAGCTTGGCATCGGTGATGGAGTTGTCCGTGACGGCGGCGCTGATCGCCGGCGTCGCGTCGTCGTAGGTAAAGTCGATCGTCGCCGTGTCGGCGAGGATGCCGCCCACGGCGTCCTGCGCCTGCTCGTCGGTGTATCCGCCGCCCCCACCGGCGGCGAGGAGCCCGCAGCAGCGCCAGCGCGCGCTCGTCGAGTCGTAGAGGAGCAGTGCGCCCTGGTTTCCTCCAAGGGTAATGTCGGCGCCGATCGCAAACCGGTTCGCCGCGGCCGAGCTCGAGCTCGCATCGACGAGCACGATGTTGCTCGCCCCGGTGTTGACAACGACAAGGATGCGCCCGTCGGCGCCGCCGGCGAGCCCCGTGATGTTGCGGCTGGCGTCGGAGGACAGGCGCAGCACGGCGGCGCCCGCAAGGGCCGACGGATTGTAGTCGTTCTGATTGGCCGTGATCTGCGCCGGCGAAAGGTCGCCCGAAAGGCGGAAGGCAGCGCGCCCCTCGAGCTCGGTCGGCACGCCCACGGCGCCGGTCGCGGGATCTACGGCGAGCGCGGGCACCCACGCGGAGCCGTCGGCGGACACCTTGAGCTGGAAGGCGTCGCTGCCCACGAGGCCGAACTCGGCGCGGCCTGAAAAATTGCTCGAGAAGAACACGGAGGCGGTGTTGCTGGCTCCCTCCTTCGACAGCTGCACGCGCACGTCGCCGCTGCCGCTTTGGGCGCCCGCAACCGCCTCGAGGAGCACGTTGTTCGAGCGCGCCGCAAGCTTGGTGTCGCTGCCCGGCGACGACCCGTTGATGTAGAGATGATCGACGGTGTCGGGGTTGAAGCCGCTGAATTCGGCCCAGGTGCCGCCGTCCCAGACGACGAGCACGTCCTCATCGGCAACCCAGGTCCGCCAGCCCTCCACGGGCTCATGGAAGGCCCAGGCGCCGTCCTGCCAGGCAGCAACCTCGAGATCGTGCCCGGCCCAGGCGCCGGTGGCACCGCTCGCCACGATGTAGCGGTCGCCCTCCGCCGGCGTCGCGGGCGGCGCCGTAAGGCTGCGATCGAGGACCATCAGGTGCACGAGGACGTCCAGGGCCCGGATCGCCTCGTTGTGGGTCACATGCTTCTGGGCCTGAGCGGCCGCGATATAAGGCAGCCCCAGGTTGGGCGACTGGTCCACGCTGGACTTCCTTCGCTTCGCTTCTTCGCTCAAGCGAGGATAATAGCGGCGCGAGGGGTGGGGATAACTCCGACTCCATCCGGCCCGCTTCGGCGCCAGCGATAGGGCCGAGGGCCGGCATGGGCCGCCCATGACCCTCGGAGAAAGTCGGGCTAGCTGGAAACTTTCAGAAGTTGGAAGAGGCGGCTCCTACTCGCGGCGGCGGCGCTCGCCCCGCTCTCCGCGGTCGCGGCGCGGCGGGCGCTCGGAGCGGAACTCGCCGTCCTCCGCCGCCTCGCCCTCGGACCTCGGGATCTCCTTGCCCGTCCCCTGGTCGACGAACTTCATCGACAGGCGCACCTTGCCCCGGTCGTCGAAGCCCAGGAGCTTGACGTAGACCTCCTGGCCTTCCTTGACGACCTCGCCGACCGTCTCGGGCCGGCCCTGCGTCAGCTGCGAGATGTGCACGAGGCCGTCGCGCGCGCCAAAGAAGTTCACGAAGGCGCCGAAGTCCATGATCTTGACGACCTTGCCCTTGTAAATCAGGCCGACCTCGGGTTCGGACGTGATGGCCTTGATGCGATTGAGAGCGGCCTCGATGGATTCGCGCTTGGCCGCCGCGACCTTGACCGTCCCGTCGTCGTCGATGTCGATCTTGGCGCCACTCTCCTCGACGATCGAGCGAATGACCGAGCCGCCCGAGCCGATTACCTCGCGGATCTTGTCGGTCGGAATCTTGATGGTCTCGATCCTCGGCGCGTGCTCGCCGAGCTCGGTGCGCGCTTCGCCCAGCGCCTTGGCCATTTCGGCCAGGATGTGCAAGCGGCCCTGGTGCGCCTGCTCGAGCGCAACCCGCATGATCTCTTCCGTGATGCCGGTGATCTTGATGTCCATTTGCAGCGCGGTGACGCCGTTGGCGGTGCCGGCCACCTTGAAATCCATATCTCCCAGATGATCCTCATCGCCGATGATGTCGGAAAGAACGGCAAACGCGTTGCCCTCCTTGATCAGGCCCATGGCGATGCCGGCAACCGGCGCCTTCAAGGGAACACCGGCGTCCATGAGCGCGAGCGAGGTGCCGCAGACGCTCGCCATGGACGACGAGCCGTTCGATTCCAGGACTTCGGAGACGACGCGCACCGTATAGGGAAACTCCTCGGCGCTCGGCATCAGCGGATGCACCGCGCGCCAGGCGAGCTTGCCATGGCCGACCTCGCGGCGGCCGGGCGCGCCCATGCGCCCGGTCTCGCCAACGGAGTAGGGCGGGAAATTGTAGTGCAGTAGAAAGCGCTCCTTCTTGGTGCCCTCGAGCGCATCGACGTACTGCTCGTCCTCGCCCGTGCCGAGGGTGGCCACGACCAGAGCCTGCGTTTCGCCGCGCGTGAACAGCGCGCTGCCATGGGTGCGCGGCAGCACATGAACCTCGGACAGAATCGGGCGAACGGTCTTCAAGTCGCGCCCATCGATGCGCCGGCCGCTTCGCACTACAGATCCGCGCATGATCTCCATTTCGAGCGCCTTGATCGCGTCCGCGAGCAGCACCTTCTCGCCGAGATCATCGGCCGGGATCTGGATCTCGGCGATAACCTTTTCCTGGGCGGCCGCGACCAGCTCGGCGCGTTTCTGCTTCTCCTTGGTGGAGAAGGCGGCCTTCAGGGCGTCCTCGGCGATCGCTTTGACTCTCGCCTTGTATGTGTCCTTATCCGGAAGCTTGATGTCCCACGGCTCCTTCGCGGCCGTCTCCGCGAGCTTGATGATGGCCTGGATCACTGGCTGGAAATGCCTGTGGCCGAACATCACCGCCTCGAGCATCTGCTGCTCGGAAAGCTCCTTGGCTTCCGATTCGACCATCATCACCGCATCCTGGGTTCCGGCGACGACGAGGTCGAGCGCGCTTTCCTGCATCTCGTCGATCATCGGGTTCAAGACGAGCTCGCCACCGATGAAGCCCACGCGGGCGGCTCCGATCGGCCCCAGGAAGGGGACGCCGGAAAGCGTCAGCGCGGCGGAAGCCGCGATCATGGCCGGAATGTCGGGATCGTTCTCCATGTCGTGGGAGAGAACCGTCACGATGACCTGCGTCTCGTTGCGGAACCCGTCGACGAATAGCGGACGGATCGGCCGATCGATCAGGCGCGAGGTGAGCGTCTCCTTTTCGGTCGGCCGGCCCTCGCGCTTGAAATATCCGCCGGGGATCTTGCCGGCCGCAAAGGTCTTTTCCTGATAGTTCACGGTCAGCGGAAAAAAGTCGATGCCGGGTTTCGCACCTCTTGCCGCGACCGCGGTCGCGAGCACCGTGGTGTCGCCGTACTGGGCCATCACGGCACAATCGGCCTGGCGCGCCATATGGCCGGTCTCCAGCTTGAGCCTGCGGCCGCCCCATTCGATTTCCACACGATGAATGTCGAACATGCTCGGTCTTTCGTCTCTATATCGGTTTCGGTCGTTCGGTTTGCGATCGCTCTTTAGCATAAACGCGGTGCGAGCCATGAACCAAAAGGGGTCCGGCGCAGGTTGTTCCTCACATTCGAGCGGAGGCGCAGATGGCGAGCATTCTCGCGGCGCTCGAGACCATCAGCGGCGGATGCCAAGCTTTTCGATGATCTTCTGATAGCGGCTCTCATCCTTGCGCTTCAGGTAGTCAAGGAGCTGGCGGCGCTGGCTCACCATCTTCAAGAGACCGCGGCGCGAGTGATTGTCCTTCTTGTGCGCCTTGAAATGGTCGGTGAGATGATTGATGCGCTCGGTCAGTATAGCAACCTGAACCTCGGGCGAGCCGGTATCATTGGGCTTGGTCGCATTGGCCTTGATGAGCGTGGCCTTCTGCTCGGTCGTGAGCGACATCGGAACTCCTTTCCTCGGGGAGCTGACGGGAGCCTGAGCCCATGAGCGTCGTGCGCGGCCACAGCCGGGATGTCGTCCAGCAGGGTCGACGCCACCGCCCGGCTGTTGGCGGACGGCGGATGGCGGCGTTATACACGATGGCTACTCGACGGCCAGGAAAAAACGCGGCGCGGACTCACACCGGTGGCGAGCCCCCGCGACTAGTATGGCGGTTCAGAAGTTCCGCATCACTCGCGGCTAGGTCATGAGGGAACTTCTGAACCAAAGCCATACTAGCAAGTCTATGATTCTAGTGTCCCTTATGAACCCGAAGTTCGCAAACGCGATTGCCGCAAGGTGTGTGCGAACTTCGGGTTCGGGACACTAGTGTTGCGTCCCAAACGCTTGGTTCCGGCGTAGGTGGAACAGCGTTTGGAAAGACGCAACACAAACAAGAGGCTGGCTAGGGTTCCGGGCTGACGCTTGGGTACCAAGCGTCAGAGTCGGAACACTAGCGATTGAGGGCGATGACGAGCACGCGAGGGTTGCCGCCGTTCTCG
>DATETZ010000068.1:0-2664 GCA_035283385.1 Hyphomicrobiaceae bacterium | reverse complement strand
CGATGGCTCCTCGACCGTGATCGAGGCAGGCTTGAGCGCTCCCTCGCGCGAGCCGAAACATCTCTTGCGCCTGGTAGAAGACAAGATCGAGTCCATCGACATGGGCTTCGGCGTCGACCTGATGGTGCTTTCCGCTCTCGTGACCGAGACGCTTCCACTCGCCCAAACAAGTCTCACTGAGACTAACGGGAAAATAGGGCCTGAGGCCCTGATCGACCGCCTGGTCAATCGCTTGGACGCGCGCGCTGTGCACCGCCTCGTCCCGCGGACAAGTCACATCCCGGAATTGGCGCAAAGTCTGAGAAACGCCTTTGCCGGCCCTTCTCTCTGGCCCGCGCAACCTGAGAGGCCGCCGCGGCCGCCGCTTCTCTTTGCGAGTCCTGAGCCTTTGACGGTGCTTGCCGAGATCCCGGAAGGTCCGCCGGCACGCTTCACCTGGCGGCACGTGACGCGCCGCGTGGTCAGGGCGGAAGGTCCCGAGCGCATCGCCCCCGAATGGTGGCGCACGCTTAGCTCAAGGATAAGCGCGAGACCGCGCGACTATTACCGCGTCGAGGACGAGGACGGGCACCGCTACTGGATGTTCCGCGAAGGTCTTTACCAGGAGAGCGCGCATGGGGTGCCCTCTTGGTATCTGCACGGTGTCTTCGGATGATGGCGTTCGCCATGCGCTACGCCGAGCTCGAAGTCACCACCAACTTCACCTTCCTCAACGGCGGCTCCCATCCCGAGGAGCTGGCGGCGACGGCCCGCGCGCTTGGGTTGGAGGCCATCGCCGTCACCGATCGGAACACGCTTGCCGGCATCGTGCGCGCCCATCTCGCCGCCAAAGAGGTTGGCATCAAGTTCATCGTCGGCGTTCGCCTCGATCTCAAGGATGCTCCGAGCCTGCTCGCTTATCCCACGGACCGCGCCGCCTACGGCCGGCTCTGCCGGTTGCTGACGCTCGGCCAGCGCCGCGCCGAGAAGGGTGAGTGCACGCTTTTTCTCGATGATGTCGCCACTCACGCCGAAGGCCTGATCTTCGTCGCCCTCCCGCCTGACGATTTCACTCTCACCTTTCCATTGTCATCGCCCGGCTTGACCGGGCGATCCAGTAACCACCGATCTCTCAGCAGCGAAGGTCAGGGATTACTGGATGCCCGCCTGCGCGGGCATGACGAAGGAAATTTCGAAGATCAACTGAGACTCATCCAAGAGGCGCTCGGAGCGCGGACGCGCCTCTATCTCGCGGCGCGGCATTCTTATCGCGGCGACGACAAAGCTCGCATCGCAGGCCTCGCCGAGCTCGCCGCGCGGACCGGCACCCTCCTCGTCGCCACCAATGCGGTGCTCTATCACGCCCCCCACCGGCGTCCCTTGCAGGACGTGCTTACCGCCATCCGCGAGAAATGCACCGTCCAGGAAGCGGGCCTCCGCCTCGAAGCCAATGCCGAGCGGCATGTGAAGTCCGCAAAAGACATGGCACGCCTCTTCGCCGGCCACGAGGACGCGCTTCGCCGCAGTATCGAGATCGCGCAAAGCTGCACCTTCTCTCTCGACGAGCTGAAATACGAATATCCCGACGAGCCGGTGCCTGAGGGCAAGACGCCGCAATCGCATCTGGAGGACCTGACCTGGGAAGGCGCCGCTTGGCGTTTCCCCGGCGGCGTCCCCGAGAAGGTGCGGGACACGCTTCTGAAGGAGCTCGCGCTGATCGCCGAACTCAACTACGCGCCTTATTTCCTCACCGTTCACGACATCGTCCATTACGCGCGGAGCCAAGCCATCCTCTGCCAGGGCAGAGGCTCCGCCGCCAATTCCGCCGTGTGCTATTGCCTCGCCATCACCAATGTCGATCCCACCGAGATCGATCTCCTGTTCGAACGCTTCGTCTCGCCCGAGCGGAAAGAGCCGCCCGACATCGACGTCGATTTCGAGCATGAGCGGCGCGAGGAGGTGATTCAATATATCTATGCCCGCTACGGCCGCGACCGCGCCGGGCTGGCCGCCACCGTGATCTGCTATCGCGGCCGCCTTGCCGTGCGCGAGGTCGGCAAGGCGCTGGGCTTGAGCGCGGACACCGTCGCCGCGCTTGCCACCACCATCTGGGGCCTGAGCAATTCAAGCCTTCCGCAAGAATATGTCAGCCAGGCCGGGCTCGACCCATCAGATCCGCTGCTCGCGCGCGTGCTCGAGCTTACCCAAGAGCTGATCGGCTTCCCCCGCCATCTCTCCCAGCATGTCGGCGGCTTCGTGCTGACGCGGGGGCCGCTGTCGGAGGTCGTCCCCATCGGCAACGCCGCCATGGAGGATCGCACCTTCATCGAATGGGACAAGGACGATCTCGATGCGCTCGGCCTCCTCAAGGTCGATGTGCTCGGTCTCGGCATGCTCACCTGCATCCGCAAGGCCTTTGCTCTGCTGAAGGCCCATTACGGCGAAGACGTCAGCCTCGGCACGGTGCCGCGCGACGACAGCCAAGTTTACGACATGCTGTGCCGCGCCGATTCGATCGGGGTGTTCCAGGTCGAGAGCCGGGCACAGATGAACATGCTGCCCAGGCTGAAACCCCGTTGCTTCTACGACCTCGTCATCGAGGTCGCCATCGTCAGGCCCGGTCCCATCCAGGGCGACATGGTGCACCCCTATCTTCGTCGCCGCAGCGGCGACGAGCCGGTCGAG
>DATETZ010000067.1:0-6917 GCA_035283385.1 Hyphomicrobiaceae bacterium | reverse complement strand
GGCATGCTCGCCGTCCATCAGCACCTCGGGCTCGACGATCGGCACGATCGAGGCCTCCTGGCAGAGGGCGGCGTAGCGGGCGAGCGCGTGCGCATTGGCCTTGATCGCATTCCAGCTCGGACAGTTGTCCCAAATCGTGATCACGGCGCGCCATTTCGCAAACCGGGCGCCGAGCGTGTGGTACTCGGCGAGGCGCTCCCGGCGGCCGTCGAGACCCTCTGTGATGGTCTCGATCCTCGACGTCGGTCCGGCGAGCGGCTTGGCGCCGGTGTCCACCTTGATGCCAGGGATCGAGCCCGCGGCCTTGATGATGTCGACGAGGGGCGTGCCGTCCTTGGCCTTCTGGCGGATGGTCTCGTCGTAGAGAATGACGCCCGACACGTAGCTCCTCATGGCGTCCGTCGACCGGAACAGCATCTCGCGGTAATCGCGCCGGCTGTCCTCGGTCGAGGCCGTGGCGATCTTGTCGAAGCGCTTCTTGATGGTGCCCGAGCTCTCGTCGGCGGCGAGGATGCCCTTGCCGGGCGCGACCATGGCTTGGGCGATGTCTGCGAGCGTCTCGGTCATGGTCGGCCTCCGCATGAAAGGTGTTTTGGGGAGAATGATTTGACGCCTGATCTAGCGTCATCGCGGCCAGGCTGCCAACCCCAGAGCGGGATGCCTGGCGAATGAGGTAAATTTGGCGCGCCCAGGGCCTCGGACTCCAGAGCCGTCCCAATGGTGTGACTTACGGTGCCCGTGTTAGTATCGGTCCCATAATCAAGGCGCTCGAACAGGCGATCTCAAAGGTCCGCAAACTTCCCGAGGAGAAGCAGCGGCTTGCCCCCGAGCTTCGCGAGGAGATCGCGGCGGTCGAGGAGCCTTACATTCTGTCGCCCGAGGAGCGTGCAGTTCTGCTGCCCGCGCTAGAGCGTGCCGGAAAAGGCGAATTCGCTTCCGAAGAGGAGTTGGCGGCCCTCTGGCGCAAGTGCGGCCTGTGAAGCTTCGCTATGATCGGCGCGCAACCGCCGATATTGGGGAAATCCACTCTCACATTGCGCAACATGATCGTCTGGCCGCGTCGCGGGTGATGGCCCGCATCCGTGTCCTGTCGGAGCAACTCACCGAGCATCCGTTCCTCGGCAGGACCACGGATCAACCGCAAATTCGCGTTCGTTCGGTCGTGCGATATCCCTATCCCATCTTCAATACGCTGAAGCCGGACGAGGTCGTGATCCTGCATTTCCGGCACGCGGCGCGCAGACAGCCAGCTCCGGGCTAGCTCGGCTGATACTGCTCGCAATTGGCGCCCCTCAAATCAGCTTGCCCATGGCGACGGCAGTGTCGGCCATGCGGTTCGAGAACCCCCACTCGTTGTCGTACCAGGACAGGACGCGCACCAGGGTGCCGTCGATCACCTTCGTCTGGTCGAGATGGAACACCGAGGATCGGCTGTCGTGATTGAAGTCCGCCGACACGTTCGGCTGGTCGGTGACGCCGAGGATGCCCTTGAGCTCCTGGGCGGCCGCGTGCCTCACCGCCGCGTTGATCTCGTCCTTGGTGGTCTCGTGCCTGGCGAGGAACTTGAAGTCCACGACCGACACGTTGGCGACCGGCACGCGGATGGCCGTGCCGTCGAGGCGGCCGTCGAGCTCGGGCAGCACGAGGCCGACCGCCTTGGCGGCCCCCGTCGAGGTCGGGATCATCGACAGCGCCGCGGCGCGGCCCCGATAGAGATCCTTGTGCAGGGTGTCGAGCGTCGGCTGGTCGCCGGTGTAGGCGTGGATCGTGGTCATGAAGCCCTTCTCGATGCCGACCAGGTCGTTGAGCACCTTCGCGATCGGGGCCAGGCAGTTGGTGGTGCAGGAGGCGTTCGACACTACGAGGTGGGTTTTTGTGAGCTTACCGTGGTTCACTCCGTAGACCACGGTCAGATCCGCGCCGTCGGCCGGCGCCGAGACGAGGACGCGCTTGGCGCCGGCCTCGAGGTGGGCCTTGGCCTTGTCCTTGGACGTGAAGATGCCGGTGCACTCCATGGCCACATCGACGCCGAGCGCCTTGTGCGGCAGCTCGGCCGGGTTCTTGATCGCGGTCACCGTGATCGGCCCGGTGCCGACGTCGATCGAATTGCCGTTGACCTTGACCTCGCCGGGGAAGCGGCCGTGCACGCTGTCGAAACGAAAGAGATGCGCGTTCGTCTCGACCGGCCCCAGGTCGTTGATGGCCACGACCTCGATGTCGGTGCGCCTGGCTTCGGCGATCGCGCGCAGCACATTGCGGCCGATGCGGCCAAATCCGTTGATCGCGACCTTGACGGGCATGCTTTCCTCCGGCCGGCGCCTTGAGACGGGTCGACGGGCCGGCATTTTGCGCTCTCAAAGGGCCGATCGAGGTCGCTGCGCGGCGCGCTGGGGGCCGCGAGGCGGCGCCATTAAGTTTGCAGCGATAATCCCTGTCAACTGCCGAGGGTGATTTTGCTCAATCGGGCAACAACACTTCCTGTCAAAGACGGGGACATGGGGGGCTTCGTTTGTTGCACGCTGAGCGCGGACGACCTATGGTCGGGCATGACTGCGCGGGAGAAACGGCCAAGAGGGTTTGGGGGCCGGACTCGAGCAACCGGATAGGCCAATGGCCCAGCGGGACAGAGACAAGGTAAAGCGGGGCGCCGCTCGGCCGAGCGACAACGTACCCGGGCTCATCGAGGCGGTGGAGCGCCTCGAGGCGCGCGCCAAGGCGCTCGAGATCGAGCGTGACGGCTTGAAGTCCGCGCTCGAGGCGGCGCGGGCGCGCATCGCCACCCTCGAGGAGAGCGGCCGCCAGGTCGCGCACCGAATCGATTGGGTGATCGATTCACTCCATAGCCTGGCCGACAAGAACGCCTGATACGCCCTGAGCATTGCCGCGCGGCCGTGCTCGAGACGCCCGCTCGGACTGGCGTCGATCGGCTTTTTCTATCGCAGCACGGAAGCGCTGCATTGATCGAGGACGCGCTTTCCCTATCTACACCGCATCTCGGCACAACGATGCGCCGCGCTCATCGGGTCGTGCGAGAGCGAGCCTCGTCGGCCGCGCTGCCAGACAGAATGGAGAGTGCCATGGCCAAAGTCGTCTGTGTTCTCTACGACGATCCCGGGGACGGTTATCCGAAATCCTATGCGCGTGACGATATCCCGAAAATCGAGCGCTATCCCGACGGACAGACGGCGCCCACGCCGCAAGCCATCGATTTCAAGCCGGGCCAGCTCCTGGGCAGCGTCTCGGGAGAGCTCGGCCTGCGCAAGTTTCTGGAGAAGGCCGGCCACACTCTTGTGGTGACCTCCGACAAGGACGGCAAGGACTCGCGGCTCGACAAGGAGCTGCCGGATGCCGAGATCGTCATCTCGCAGCCGTTCTGGCCGGCCTATATGACGGCCGAAAGAATCGCCAAGGCTCCCAAGCTCAAGATGATCGTGACCGCCGGCATCGGCTCCGATCACACGGACCTTGCGGCCGCGATGAGCCGCGGCGTCACCGTGGCCGAGGTGACCTACTGCAACAGCATCAGCGTCTCCGAGCACGTCGTGATGATGATCCTCGCGCTGGTCCGCAACTACATCCCGTCCTACCAGTGGGTCGTGAAGGGCGGCTGGAACATCGCCGACTGTGTCGAGCGGTCCTACGACCTCGAGGGGATGAACGTCGGAACGGTGGCCGCCGGCCGCATCGGGACCGCCGTGCTGAGGCGCTTGAAGCCGTTCGACGTCAGGCTCCACTACACCGATCGCCACCGCCTCGCGCCCGCGGTCGAGCAAGAGCTGGGGGTCACCTTCCATCCCAACGTCGAGTCGATGGTGGCCGTGTGCGACGTGGTCACCATCAATGCCCCGCTCCACCCCGAGACCGAGCACATGTTCAACGACGCGCTGATCGCCAAGATGAAGCGCGGCGCCTACATCGTGAACACGGCGCGCGGCAAGATCTGCGACCGCGACGCGATCGTGCGCGGTCTCGAGAGCGGGCAGCTCGCAGGCTACGCCGGCGACGTGTGGTTCCCGCAGCCGCCGCCGAAGGATCACCCCTGGCGCACCATGCCGCACCACGGCATGACCCCGCACATCTCGGGAACCTCGCTCTCGGCGCAGGCCCGCTACGCGGCGGGCGTGCGCGAGATCCTCGAGTGCTACTTCGCCGGCAAGCCGATCCGTCCGGAGTATCTGATCGTCGAGAAGGGCAAGCTCGCCGGAACCGGCGCCCACTCCTACAGCGCCGGCAACGCGACCCGCGGATCGGAGGAAGCCGAGCGCTTCAAGCAATAGGCTTAATTACAGGGCGCTCCGGCGGCGGGCTCGCCCGGGACCGCCAGCAGGTGCTCGCTAAAGGCGGCCACGATCTCGAAAAGGCATTTGGATTAGTCTCGCGGCTCGGCTTATATGAGGCTGCTGCGGGGTTCGTCAGGAACACATGAATCTCCAGGGCCTATAAGATCTGCCTGGGAGCTGTCCCTGGCCGGGGCCGTGGTCCCGGACATACGGCGCCCACCTTACATTTGTAGGGAACCCGGCGAGATCAAACGTTCCAACGGCCACCGCGGCACTTTCCTTTCTGACGGGGTCAGACCCCGATGTCCCCCGATCCAATATTCGACACCAAGAAGCGCCTGCGCTCGGCGGCGAGGCTCGCCCGCGCCGAAGCCTTCCGGCGCCACGGGGCGGAGGCCGGCCAGCGCATTGCGGGTCATGGCATCGCTTTTGCCGGCATCGCGCCGCCCGCCTTGGTCTCGGGCTTCTTGCCGATCGGCGAGGAGATCGATCCCTTGCCCCTTCTCGAGAAGCTTGCGAGCGCGGGCTTCGGGCTCGCTCTTCCCGTGATGACGGGGAAGGGCGCGCCGCTTCTCTTCCGCGCCTGGAAGCCTCAAGACGCGCTCACCGAGGTCACGTGGGGCATCCGCGAGCCGCTGGCGAGCGCGCCGGAGATCGAGCCGGACATTGTGCTCGCGCCGCTGTTGGCCTTCGATGCGCAGGGCTACAGGCTCGGCTACGGCGGCGGCTTTTACGACCGAACGCTGGCCCGGCTCCGCTCCGCGAAGGAAATCATCGCGATCGGCATTGCCTACGACGAGCAGAGGGTCGACACCGTGCCCCATCACCAGTATGACCAGCGCCTCGACTGGGTGCTGACGCCGTCGGGGCCGGTGAAATGCAACATCCCCTCTCCCCGTAGGCGGGGAGAGGGTTAGGGTGAGGGGCAGTCGCTCGCGCTGGAGCCGGTTTCTGCCCCTCACCTCATGCTGGAAGCATGGTTTCACCATGACCCTCTCCCCATCGCGAAGGGTGATGGGGAAAGGGAGTTCAAGTGCGGCTTCTGTTTCTGGGCGACATCGTGGGCCGGTCGGGGCGCAAGGCCGTGCTCGAGACGCTGCCCCGCCTGCGCGAGCGCTACCGGCTCGATTTCGTCGTTGCGAACGGCGAGAACGCCGCCGGCGGCTTCGGCATAACCGAGGACATCCTCGAGGAGCTGCTGGACGGAGGCGTCGATATCGTGACGCTCGGCAACCACGCCTTCGACCAGAAGGAGGCGCTGGTCTTCATCGAGCGTCAGCAGCGGCTGCTGCGCCCCATCAATTTTCCGCCCGGCACCCCTGGCCGGGGCGCGGCGCTGGTCAAGGCCAGGACCGGAGAGGACGTGCTCGTGGTCAACGCCATGGGCCGCGTGTTCATGCCCGATACCGATTGCCCGTTCCGGGCGACCGACAGGGAGCTCGCGGCGTGCAAGCTCAAGCAGGGGGCGGACGCGATCGTCATAGACTTCCACGCCGAGGCCACGAGCGAGAAGCAGGCGTTCGCCTATTTCGTCGACGGCCGCGCGAGCGCCGTCGTCGGCACCCACACCCACGTCCAAACCTCGGACCAGCGGGTGCTTCCCGGAGGCACCGCCTTCGTCTCCGATGTCGGCATGTGCGGGGACTACAACTCGGTTCTCGGCATGGAGGCCGATGAGCCGTTAAGCCGCTTTCTGACCAAGATCCCGCGCGGGCGCTTCGAGCCGGCCATGGGGGAAGCTACGATCTCGGGCCTCGCCGTCGAGATCGACGGCGCGACGGGGCTCGCGAGGCGCGCCGCGAATTTGCGGCTCGGTGGCGTACTGGAGCCTACCGAGCCGCTGTTCTGGGTGGAGTAGAGAGAGAGATTTGGCAGTTCGATGAGGGAGGACGTCCGCCCTCACCGTTCGGGCAGGCCGGCACTCGAGGCCTGCCGTGGCCGCCCTCTGGGCAGAGGAGGCGGCGTTCGAAGGCGATTCGCCTTCGCGGGCTGAGCCTCTCCGGCATTGGTTAACAAATGGTTAACCGGCCCGCTGCGCGTTTGGCAGCGGCCGCCTTGACCGGGCCAGGCGGCTCGATCAGAAAATGGGGGCTGAGCCCCTGCGTGCGGCGCGCTCGCGATGCTGCGCCGTGTCTCCGGCCACGAGAGGTTGCGAAGAGACACACCCCCATGGCCGGCCATTCAGCGTTCAAGAACATCATGCACAAAAAGGGCCGCAAGGATGCGGCTCGCGCCAAGCTGTTCGCCAAGCTCGCGCGCGAGATCACGGTTGCGGCCAAGAGCGGCATGCCCGATCCCGACAAGAACCCGCGCTTGAGGCTCGCCGTCGCCGCCGCGCGCGCCGAGAACATGCCCAAGGACAACATCGAGCGCGCGATCAAGAAGGCGCAGGGCGCCGATACGGAAGCCTTCGAGGCGATCCGCTACGAAGGCTACGGCCCGGGCGGTGTCGCGATCATCGCCGAGGCCCTGACCGGCAACCGCAACCGCACCGGCGGGGCGGTGCGGGCGGCGTTCACCAAGCACGGCGGCAACTTGGGCGCGACCGGCTCGGTTGCGCACATGTTCACGCATGTGGGTGAGATCGCGTTCGAGCCCGAGGCGGGCACGGCGGAAGCCGTGCTCGAGGCCGCGATC
>DATETZ010000066.1:0-2219 GCA_035283385.1 Hyphomicrobiaceae bacterium | reverse complement strand
GCGTTCCTGCTCGCCGGCGTCAACGACCTTACCCTCGTCAACGAGACCTATGGCTATGACGTCGGCGACGAGGTGATTACCATCGTCGGGCGGCGCATCGGCCGCGCCTTGCGCGGCAAGGATTGCATCGGCCGCTTCTTGTCGAACAAATTCGGCATCGTGCTCCAGGATTGCAGTGGGGAGGGGGTCGAGACGATCGCTCGCCGCCTCATGGCGGCGGTCCGCGACAGCGTCATCGATACCAACGTGGGCGCGGTGGCGACGACCCTCTCGATCGGCGCGGTGCTTCTTCCCGAACATGCCGGCAATGCCCAGGCGGCCATAAGCCGGGCCCTTCAGGCGCTCGATTTTGCGCGCAATAGCCGCAGCGACCGCCTCAGTCTCTACCAGCCTTGCGAGCGCCGGGAGTCTGAGCGGCGGCGCGCCGTGGCCATCGCCGACGAAGTCGTCCGCGCGCTCAACGACCGCCGCATGATCCTCGCGCTCCAGCCGATCGTCACCTCGCGGAGCCATGAGCCGGAGCTGTACGAATGTTTGTTGCGGATGAAGCGGCTCGACGGCTCGATCGCCTCGGCCTCGGAGTTTATCCCGGCAGTTCGGGCTGGCCAAGCTGGTCGACCACCGCGCGCTCGAGCTCGCCATCGAGCTGTTGGGCTCCATGCCCGGCATCAAGCTCGCGCTCAACGTGTCGGCGGCGACGGCCACCGATCCGCAATGGCTGCAGGGGCTCGAGGCCTTCACCGGCAAAGGGTAGGGGCTCGCTGAGCGGCTGACCATCGAGATCACCGAGACGGCGGCCATCTCCGATCTCGAGGAGACCGCGAAGTTCGTCGGGGCGCTGAAAGCGCTCGGCTGCCGCGTGGCGCTCGACGATTTCGGCGCCGGCTACACCTCGTTCCGCAATTTGCGGCTACTTGGCGTCGACATGGTCAAGATCGACGGCTCCTTCATCCAGAATCTGGGGACCCAGGCCGAGGACGAGCTGTTCGTGCGCACGCTCATCGAGCTTGCCAGGAGCTTCGGCATCACCACGGTAGGCGAATGGGTGGGCGACGAGAAGACCGCGCAGCTGCTGGAGAAGGCGGGCGTCTCCTATATGCAGGGCTATTTCTTCGGCGCGCCGGAGCTTGCCAAGCCAACGCTTCCGGCCAAGTCGGCGAGCTAATGCAAATGAGACGTCATGCCCGGACTTGATCCGGGCATCCATGCCGTTACGCCTCGGCGGGCTGAAGCGCCAATGGAATGGATTGCCGGGTCAAGCCCGGCAATGACGAGTATTGGAAGGCATCGGCGACTATAATCCGCGGTTTCCCGCGGCGAGGCGCTGAGCAAGCGCCATCAGCTCGACGTCATGGATGCCCGCCTCCTCGAGATGGCGCACGGTGTTCAGCACATAGTCGATATTGGTGCCGGACCGGCCCGCCGCCGATCGCACGAGGCGCGCCTGCCTCTCAATGGAGAGCTGCCCGGCATATTGCGGGTGGCCCCGGTCGACGATGTAGCAGAGCGCCTCAAGCTCCCGTCCAGAGCCGTCGAGCAAGCTGACCGGCCTGATGGTCTCCACATAGACATCCGTGACCTGCTCGCGCTCACGCAGATAGGCGAGCGTCAGGTCGCTTTTGTCCGGTGCCACGCGAAACACGACGCCGCGGCACGCGCCGCCCTCGTCGAGCCCGAGCACAAGGCCGGGATTTTCCTGGGTGCCGCGATGATGGAAGGAGTAGATGCAGAGCGACCGATGCGCGCCGATCAGCGCCGCCGGGGCCTGCTCGCTGAACTCGAAGCCCGGGCGCCACATGAGCGAGCCGTAGCCGAACACCCAAAGCTCAGCCATTGCAGTCCACAATCAATCGTCGTGGCCGTGGGGGCGGCCGAAATCGGCAGCCTCGGTGTCCTGGCCCGCCTCGATGATGGAGCGGCGGATGGCGCGGGTGCGGGTGAAGAGTGCTTCAAGCGCCGCGCCGTCGTCCCATCTGATCATGCGCTGGAGCGCGGCGAGGTCCTCAGAGAAGCGGCCGAGCATCTCCAGCACCGCCTCCTTGTTGTTGAGGAATACGTCGCGCCACATGACGGGATCGGAGGCGGCGATGCGGGTGAAGTCGCGGAAGCCGCCGGCGGAGAACTTGATCACCTCGGACTGCGTGACCTCCTCGACATCGGCGGCGGTGCCGACAATGTTGTAGGCGATCAAATGCGGAATGTGGCTGGTGATGGCGAGC
>DATETZ010000065.1:0-21590 GCA_035283385.1 Hyphomicrobiaceae bacterium | reverse complement strand
CTCCTATGCCTGGCTCAGGACCGAAGGCTTGTCCGCCGAGCGCCGCGCTGCCATCCCCGTGCGAGAGCCGGCGCCGAGCGCGCGCGCCTCGACGTTGCGCAACTTCGTGCTCTCGTTCCTGATCATCCTGGCGACGGTGTTGTTCGCGCTCGGCATCATCCTGCCGGTGATCCGCTTCACAACGGTCTACGTGTGGAGCAAGGAGCATTCGATCGCGACCATCATCTGGGCCCTGTTCGAAAACCAGGAATACTTCCTCACCGTCGTGCTGTTCCTGTTCTCGATCTTCTTTCCCTTCCTCAAGCTGTTCTATCTTCTGACGCTCGTCACCTCGCCCGACATTCCGCCCGAGTTCCGCAAGAAATCGATCTCGACCATGGAGTGGCTCGGGCGCTACTCGATGACCGACGTGATGGTGCTGGCGCTGATGATCTTCTATGTGAACTCCTCGGGCTACACGGAGGCGACCGTGCTCCCGGGCGTCTACTTCTTCGCCGCCTCGGCGCTGATCACGATGCTGGCCTACGGCTGGGCCCACACGGCGCCCGCGCGCCAATCCACGGCCGGCATCGTCGCGCTCTCGGCGCCCTCCGGCAAGCGCAAGGCCGCATGAGAAACGAGCAAGGGCCCGTCCAGCGGACCGGCCCTTGCTCGCAAAGCAACGCGGCTGCGCGCCACGATCACCGCGAATAGAACTCGACCACGAGGTTGGGCTCCATCGTCACCGGATAAGGGACATCGGACAGCACGGGGATGCGGGCGAGCTTGGCCGTCATCTTGTTGTGGTCGGCCTCGACATAGTCGGGCACGTCGCGCTCGGGGCTCTTCAGAGCTTCGAGGACTAGGGGCAGCTGGCGCGCCATCTCCTTGACCTCGACCACGTCCCCCACCCGGCAGCGGTAGCTCGGTACCGTCACGCGGCGCCCGTTCACCGTGACATGGCCGTGGGAGACGAACTGGCGCGCGGCGAACACCGTCGGCACGAACTTCGCGCGATAGATGACGGCATCGAGCCGGCGCTCGAGCAGCCCGATCAAGTGCTCCGAGGTCGAGCCCTTGAGGCGCGCGGCCTCCTTGTAGACGCGCGCGAACTGGCGCTCCGAGATGTTGCCGTAGTAGCCCTTGAGCTTCTGCTTGGCCTTGAGCTGCTGGCCGAAGTCGGAGAGCTTCGAGACCCGGCGCTCGCCGTGCTGGCCGGGGCGGCTCTGGCGCTTGTTCAAGGGGCTCTTCGGGCGCCCCCAGATATTCTCGCCGAGCCGGCGATCGATCTTGTGCTTGGCGCGGACGCGCTTGGTCATGGGTTTGGCACTCCAAGAGTTTCTGGAGCGCCCCCTCCTCTGCCCCGCCGGAACGCCCGGACCGGAGCCGACAGGCAAGCCCCGCTCATGGGAGCGAGGATGGGGAGCGAGGGAGGCTTGCCGCGGGTGCGCAATGAGAACGCGGGCCTATTCGGCCCGCGCATCGGGTGCTGATAATCGACTTCGCTACCCCCGTCAACGGGCCCCGCGGCTACTTCTTCGCCGTGCCGGCCGGCGCCGGAGACTTAGCGGGCTCGGAAGCCGGTGCGGACGCGGGCGGTCGCTCGATAGAGGCCAGGGCGGGCCCGCTCTTCACATAGGCCGTGATCAGCTCCTTCACCTTCTGGCGCTGCTCATCGGTGCAGGTCTGAGCCGGCTCCTTGGTTTCGTCGATGATGACCTCCTTGTCGCCATCCTTCTCGACCAGCTTGATCTTGCCGGTGAGCAGCATCACCGTCGTCAGGTGAAGCTGATTGATGAACAGCATCTGTTGGTCGGTCCACTTTTTCAGCTCCTGCTCCCGCTTCATCAGCGAGCGGTGATTCAAGACCTGATCCTCGGCCAGATTGCAGACCTGAGCGTGGGCCGAGATGCGCCCGACACGGATCACCTCGCGCGCCACATCGACCGGGACCAGAACTTGGTCCTTCTTGGTCTTGTCGACGTAGATGATGGAACCGTCCAAGCGGCTGTACTGCTGCGGGGTGAGCGACCACGCATACTCCATGAACGAGCGCACCGACTTTTCGCTGAGCTCTTGCGCGCCGGCCGGCGCCCCGGCAGGTGTCAACAGCGCCAAAATGAGCGCCGCAGCGCCCATGCCTTTCGTCCCCGCCATCGATATCTTCCGCATCCTCTAAGCCCCTGTTGCGCTTTGACACCGAATTCTTGTGCCTGGACGGTCTCGACTACCGCCCGGCAAACCTATTCTTATCAGCTCTCTGCCGACTTTGCGGGCATCGCTCGGCTCAAAACTTGGCCAGAAGATGGCGAGCTATGTGGAGGATTTCCGGCCCCTGCCCTTGCCGCGCGCAAGCGTTGCAACAATGCCACGCAGCGTGCGCACCTCCTGCTCTGTCGCCCCCATGCGCGAGAGCATCGTGCGCAGATTTCGCACCACCGCCGGGCGTTTGTCCGCGGGGTTGAAAAACCCGAGCCGGTCCAGCTCGGCCTCCAAGTGCTCGAACAAACCGATCAGCTCCTCCTTGGTTGCCGGCCGGTGGGCGCCGAGATTGAGCCCGGTCTCTAACGGCGTTTCATAGGTCGTCACCCGGCCGAGGCTCGCCGCGCCGCTCGAGCCCATCCAGGCGTAGCCGAGGATCAGCACGGCTTGCGCCAGGTTGAGCGAGGCGAAGCGCGAATTGACCGGGACCATCACGATTGCGTCGGCGTTCGCGATCTCGCCCGTCTCGAGCCCGTTGCGCTCGCGGCCGAACACAATGGCGCAGCGCTCGCCGTTCTCGATCCTGCTCCGCATTTCAGTCGCGGCGTCCTCGGGTGCGAGCACCGGTTTGCGCAGCGGCCGCTGGCGCGCGGTCGTGGCCGCGACCCAATTGCAATCGCCGAGCGCGGCGTCGAGGGTGGGATAGGCCGCCGCGTCGTCGATGATGTAGTTGGCGCCGGAAGCGGCGATGCGCGCCTTCTCGTTCGGCCAGCCGTCGCGAGGGGCAACGAGCCTCAGCTCGTCGAGACCGAAGTTGGCCATGGCGCGCGCCACCATGCCGATGTTGTCTGCGAGCTGCGGCTCGACCAGGATCACGGCCGGCGTCTGTCCGGATCTTGCGACCGCCGAGCCTTCGATGTGCGCGCGGCGGATGCCGTGCCGGAGCTTGCGCAGAACGCGGCGCGCCCAGAACCAGTAGTTCTCGCCCGCCCACGTCCTCTCGAGGGCCGCGAGCGCGGGTGTGCTGAGCGTCCCCTCGCCCTGCCCCACGAGCCGCACCGAACCGTCGCCGACGATGATCTCGCGATGCCGGGCGATGAACTCGTCGAGGCTCCGGATGCCGTCGGCCTCGGTGCGCCGCTTGCAGCCGGGACAGGTCGCCCGGTCCGATTCGCAGCCGAGCTCTGCGCAGTAGGTGAGGACCGGCTCGAGGCTCGCCCGCGTGAGACCCTCGATCGCAAGGGCCGCGAGACCCTGATCGATGGTCCTCTCGTGGCAGGCATGAACGACGGCCGCGACGGTCACGTCGCCGCCGAACACTCTCGGCTCGGCGACCGGGCCGGCGTTTCTGATCACAACACACGCTCTCGAGCCGGACTCACCCATCGCGGTCCCTCGCGCCGTGGCGGATGTCGAGGATAACAACATCGCCCGAAGACTCCTCAACCCTGTAGTAGACCAGGTAGGGGTAGGGTGTCGCAACGAGCATTCGAACGCCTTCGCGTCGAGTCGGCGTCCCGATGTATGGGAGTTGTTCGAGGTCTGAAATGACCTTGTCTATTCGGCGCTGGACGCTCTCGGCCCCGAGAGTGCTTCGGGCTCCAATGTAGTGCAAAACAGCGTTGTATTCCCAAACTGCTACCGGGTGAACCGGACCCTCATAATCCATGCTTTTTGCGCACGGCAGCTACTTCCTCGTCGGTGGCGAATTCGCCTCTCCTAGCCTGCGCAAGCGAAATCTCCAGCCTGCGCCTCTCCTCGTCGTCTAGCTCATAGACGGTCGTCCCCCTGTTCCTGCATCGCCAGAAGCACAAAGGCCGCGTCCTCCTGCCGTGCGTCGGGCCACGTCTTGACCAGCTCGAGCACATGCTGAAGTCGCTTGTTCATCTTGTCCTCGCGCAATCGACAAACCTAGCGTAGCAAAATGCCAATCGGAATCCGAGATGTTAGTGCCAGTTTGGCCCGCTTGTTGCGGCACAGCGGCGCCGGTAAAGTTCGATTCGAGACCCAGCGACCGCGATTCAAGGCGCCCCCATGCACAAGATCAAGGTGACCGGCACCGTCGTCGAGCTCGACGGCGACGAGATGACCCACATCATCTGGACGCTGATCAAAGACAAGCTGATCCGGCCCTATCTCGACGTCCCCCTCGAGACCTACGATCTCGGCATCGAGAGCCGCGACAGGACCAACGATCAGATCACGATCGACGCGGCGAATGCCATCAAGAGGCATGGAGTGGGCGTCAAGTGCGCGACCATCACGCCCGACGAAGCGCGCGTCAAAGAGTTCAACCTGAAGCAGATGTGGAAGAGCCCGAACGGCACCATCCGCAACATCCTCGGCGGCGTCATCTTCCGCGAGCCGATCATCTGCAAGAACGTGCCGCGCCTGGTACCGGGCTGGACGCAGCCCATCATCATCGGCCGCCACGCTTACGGCGACCAGTACCGCGCCACCGATCTCAGGATCCCGGGCCAGGGCACCCTCACCCTCACGTTCGAGGGCGCCGACGGCAAGACGATCGAGCACAAGGTGTTCGACTTCCCCGGCCCTGGGGTGGCGCTCGCCATGTACAATCTCGACGCCAGCATCCGCGAGTTCGCGCGCGCCTCCTTCAACTACGGCCTCGCCCGCAACTATCCCGTCTACCTCTCGACCAAGAACACCATCCTCAAAGCCTACGACGGCCGCTTCAAGGACCTGTTCCAGGAGGTGTTCGAGGCCGAGTTCGCAGCGCAGTTCAAGAACCACAAGCTCACCTACGAGCACCGTCTCATCGACGACATGGTGGCCTCGGCCTTGAAATGGTCGGGGGGGTATGTGTGGGCGTGCAAGAACTACGACGGCGACGTCCAGTCCGACACCGTGGCGCAGGGCTTCGGATCCCTGGGGCTCATGACCAGCGTGCTGATGACACCCGACGGCAAGACCGTCGAGGCGGAGGCGGCGCACGGCACGGTCACGCGCCACTATCGCGAGCATCAAAAGGGGAAGGACACCTCGACCAATTCAATCGCGTCGATCTTCGCCTGGACGCGCGCGCTCGCGCACCGGGCCAAGCTCGACGGCAACGACGCGCTCGCCAAGTTCGCCGCGACGCTCGAGAAGGTGTGCGTCGATACCGTCGAGGCAGGCTACATGACCAAGGATCTCGCCCTCCTCGTCGGCCCCGATCAGACATGGCTGTCGACCACCGGCTTCCTCGACAAGGTCGACCAGAACCTCAAAAAGGCGATGGTGGCGGCGCAGCCGGCCCATTGAGGCCGTGTGCCGGAACCGGGCCGAGCACCCGACGTTGGACACGTCCCCTCAGCCGAGCCAGGCGCCGGGGCGCGGGCCGGCGAGCCGGGCGCGGCGCCGCTGGTATTTCGTTCTCGCGCTGACATGGTGCGCAACCGAGCGCAGGGCGCCACGCCCCAGGATTGCGGTCGCGAGAAGAAGCAGCGCCAGGGCCACCCCCAGTGCCGGCATGTAGGCGGCGACGAGTGCGATGCCCCCTGCACTGGCCAGCACCGCCAATGTAAAGACGAACGCCTGACCAGCGCCAAGACCGCGGTGTGCCACGACCCACTCCCCGTTTTTTGCTCCCGAGCGGAGCCCGATCCTAGCTGAGTCGCGCCGAGAGCGGGTAAGCCTGGGAGCCGTCGCTCGAACGGGTCTCGAGTGACAGAGTGAACACCGTCTAACGATTAATCGAAAGCTCTGACGGATTACCGCGCCTCGCCCATGAGGGCGCCGAAGCTCGAGCGCAGCTTGCGCAAGTGGCCGAGGCCGTCGACGGTCACCTCGTACATGCCGTTCGCAGGCTGATTGATGAGCCCGAGCTTCTTCAGGCGGTGGAGCTGCGAGACCACCGCCCCCGACGTATCGGCGAAGCCCTTCAGCGTAAGCGCAGTCAGGAGCTGGTGCAGCGAATAGGGACGCGTCTCGCGTGCCATCGCCTCGAGGAGCACGAGCTCGCGCAGCCGGCTCCTCTGGTTGCGGCCGATGTCGTCGAAGTCGTCGCCCTCGGGCTCCGTCTCGCCCCGGTCGAGCCCTGGCGCAGGTGCCGGCCCGCGCGCTCTCGAGGCCGGCGCGAGCCCGTTCCCCGCGCCCGGCTCGGCGGTCGCGATCACCTCGTCCAACAGATCGAGCTTGCGGCGGAACTCGGCGATCAGCTGGCGCACGTCGGACGGCGCCAGCGGCGCTCTCTGAAACATCGGCTGGAACAGGCTGCGGTGGAAGGCGTCCGACAGGGCCCCGACAAAGCCCTCGCTATCGATCACACCGTCCGCGGCCATGGCCGTCACCTCGACGCATCAATGGGGCGCGCGATCGCGCCGCGTTTCCTGCGGCGCCGTACGCTCTATGCCATACTGCCACCGTGCGGCGATCGTCACAACTTTCATTGCATTCCATACTTTACGTTGCATTTCATTTGATATGAAGGTGATAACATAAGCCCCTGTTTTCTTGGCGTTATTTGTTAGGCATCGCCCGCCATCGCCGCCGATGCCAGCGGCTTGCCCAGCAAGAAGATACGTTCATCTCGCGCGACAGTAGCGCGGCGCAACTCATTCGTTTCACACAAGGAATTCTAGTTCTCCATGGCCCATGCTGGGCATGGCGCCAAGCTCGTCCCATCACCAACTTGGGCGGCGAGGGGCGGCGTCATGATCGACACCCTGAGGGAGCTCCTCGAGCGGTTCGTGTTCGACCCGAGCGTGATCGATCTCGTGGTCTGGTATCCGTACCTGACCTGGAACGAGTTCCTGATTTCGACCGTGTTGGTGCTGTCTTGGCGGCTGGTCGCGGACCGCATCGAGCGCCTCGTCGCCTATCACGTTCGGCGCATGGCAGCTTTTTTGCTCTTGCGCCTTGCGCTCGTGATCAGGCCGTAGCTCGGAGCCCGCACGAGGCCTACGTTAAGCGGGAGCTCGATCCGGCCGCCTTTGGTCGCAGCCCGTGGCTCGTGCGGCCGGCCTTGCCCGCGGCGCTTTGCAGCTCGCCGCGGAACTCGTCGCGCTTCTCGTGGATCGAGGCGATGACGGGCCCGGCCGGGACGCCGAGGCCGACGAGCGCCGCCTCAGAGAGCTGCAGGCTCGCCTCGATTGTCTCCGGCACCGCGTCCGTGACGCCGAGCTCGTAGAGGTGGCGCGCGTGCTCTGCGTCGCGCGCGCGCGCGACGATGACGATCTTGGGCCGCTCCGAGCGCACGGCTCGCACGAGGTCGTCGATCTCGAGCCAGGTGTGGATCGTGATGATGACGGCCGCGGCATCCTTGAGCCCGCAGCGGGCCAGGAACTGGGTGCTCCTGCCGTCGCCGAAATAGACCGGCCGCCCCTTGGCGCGCGCGTCGCTGACGAGCGCGGGTATCCGCTCGGTGACGACGTGGCCGATGCCGTGCCGCTCGAGCATGTCGGAGACGAGCTGGCCGACCCTTCCGTAGCCGATCACGATGGCACGCGGGCGCCCCTCCTCGGGCGGCAGGACGGCGAGCGCCGGATCGGGCTCGTCCTCTTGCTCGAGGCGTCCCGAGAGCCAGCGCCCGGCAATATCGAGCAACGGGACCAGCGCCATCGAGAATGCAGTCATGGTTTGCACGAACGCGCCCTCCTCTGCCGTAATGACACTGTAAAAAACGGCGAGGCTTGCGATGATGAAGGCAAACTCTCCGCTCGGTCCGAGCAGCAGCGCGGCTTCGACAGTGGTACCCCATGGAAACTTGTAGAGGCGCATGAGAGCGATCACCACGACCGTATTCACTAATATCAGCGCAACCACCGAGCCGCCGATCGTCAGCGGGTTGGAAATGAGCCCGGCGATGTCGAGGCTCATGCCGACCGTGAAGAAGAACACGCCGAGCAGGAGCCCCCTGAAGGGAATGATCGTGGCCTCGATCGCGCGCCGGAATTCCGTTTCTGCGAGCAGCAGCCCGGCCACAAAAGCGCCGAGCGCCATCGACAGACCCAGACTCGCCGAGAGGAGACCGCTGCCGGCCGCAACCAGCAGCGTCGCCGCGACGAACAGCTCGGTGCTCTCGCTCGAGGCAACGAGGCGGAACAGCGGCTTCAAGGCGATCGCGCCCAGAGTGACGATGAGCGCAATCGCGAGCGCGGCCTGGCCGAACGCCTTGAACAAGCTCCCGACAATAGAGCCTGTCTGACCCGGCGCCAGGATCGACACCAGGAGCAGCAGCGGCACGACCGCCAGATCCTGAAACAGCAACACCGAGAACGCGGTGCGCCCCGTTGCCGTCGACAGCCGATGTTGGCGCGACAAGAGCTCGACGACGATCGCGGTCGAGGACAGTGCGAGGCTCAGGGCAATGATCGTCGCCGAGACCGGATCATGTCCGATGAAAATGAGACCGAAGCCGATGACTGCGGCCGAGATTGCGACCTGCAATCCGCCCAGCCCGAACACCAGCCGGCGCATCGTGACCAGGCGCTTGAGCGACAGCTCGAGCCCGATCAAGAATAGGAGAAAGACGACACCGAGCTCGGCGAGCCCGCCGAGCCCCTCCTTGCTGGTCACCGTAAACCAGTTGAGCGCGGGCATGGACTCCGCAAGCCCGCCGAGCCCCTTGGGCCCAAGAATGGCGCCGCTAATGAGGAAGCCCAGGATCGGGCTCACCCGCAGCCGCTCGAACAGCGGCACGACCACGGCAGCCGTCGCCAGAACGACCATAACGTCGCGGTAAATCCCGAGATCGTGCGGCGCGGCCATGCCAGCTCCAGCTCGTTTTGGTCGCGAGAGGCCGGCGCCGCCGGCCCCGCATGCACTCACCCTAACATGGCGGGCAGACAGCAAAGATGAGACAGCAAAGGCATGACGGAGCGCAACCGAAGCCGTGCAATATGATCAAGCGCCCGCGCCCAGGCGCGCCTCGATCGCGGCCAGGGCCGCCTCGGCCTTCGAGCCGTCGGGCCCGCCCGCCTGCGCCATGTCGGGGCGCCCGCCGCCGCCCTTGCCGCCGAGCGCCTCGGCGCCCGCCTTGACGAGCTCGACGGCGCTCCAGGTCGCGGTGAGATCGTCGGTGACGCCGACCGCGAGGCCGGCCTTGCCGTCCTCAGTGACACCGACGATGGCGACGATGCCGGAGCCCAACTGCTTCTTGCCGTCGTCGACAAGGCCGCGCAGGTCCTTCGGATTGAGGCCCTGGACGGCGCGCGCGAGGAGCTTGACCTTGCCGACGGTGCGCACCGCCGCCGCGGCCTCGCCCGCGCCGTTGCCCCCGCCGAGCGCCGCCTGGCGCCTCGCCTCCGCGAGCTGGCGCTCGAGAAGCTTCTTCTCCTCCATCAGGGCCTTGACGCGCTCGACCACCTCCTCGGGCCGCGCGCGCAGGAGCGACGCGGCCTCCCGCAAGCGCTCGTCCTGGGCGGCGAGGTAGGCGCGCGCTCCGTCCGCGGTCAGCGCCTCGATGCGCCTGACCCCGGCCGCGCTTGCCCCTTCCGCCACGATCTTGACCAGCCCGATGTCGCCGGTGCGCGCGACGTGCGTGCCCCCGCACAGCTCGACCGACCACGACTTATTGGGTTTGCGATGAGGTGTCTGACCCTGAGCGTCGGACACCTTTGGATCGACGCCCATCGACACGACGCGCACCTCCTCCCCGTACTTCTCGCCGAATAGCGCCATGGCGCCCGACTGCATGGCGTCCTCGAGCGCCATGATGTGAGTCTCGACCGGCGCGTTCTCGAGCACGATCGTGTTGGCGAGGCTCTCGACGGCGCGCAGCTCGTCAGCGGTCATCGGCTTCGGGTGCGAGAAGTCGAAGCGCAAGCGGTCGGGTGCGACCAGCGAGCCTTTCTGGGCGACGTGCGTGCCGAGCACCTGGCGCAGAGCCTCGTGCAGGAGGTGGGTCGCGGAATGGTTGGCGCGCGTCGCGGCGCGCCGGACGTGGTCGACCTCGAGCTCGACCGTATCGCCGGCCTTGAACGCACCCTTCTCGACGCGGCCCATATGGACCAGGAGGTCGCCGAGCTTCTTCTCGGTATCGGTGACGCGAAACAGCGCGCCCTTCGCGCCCTTGATGACGCCCTGGTCGCCGACCTGGCCGCCCGACTCGCCGTAGAACGGCGTCTGGTTGAGGACCATCGCGCCCTCCTCGCCGGCCTTGAGGCTCTTTGCCTCCTTGCCGTCCTTGACCACCGCCGCCACCTCGCCCTCGGCGCTCTCGGTGTCGTAGCCCAGGAATTCGGTCGCCCCCGCACGCTCCTTGAGCTCGAACCAGATGTGCTCGGTTGCGGCCTCCCCCGAGCCCTTCCACGCTCGGCGCGCGTCCTCCTTCTGCTTCTCCATCGCAGCGCCGAAGGCCTTGGCATCGACCGTGATCCCGCGCGGGCGCAGCGCGTCTTGCGTGAGGTCGAGAGGGAAGCCGTAGGTGTCGTAAAGCTTGAAGGCCACGTCGCCCGAGAGCACGGCGCCCTTGGCGAGCTTCGCCGACGCCTCGCCGAGAAGCCCCAGGCCCTTCTCGAGCGTCCTCCTGAATTTGGTCTCCTCGAGCTTGAGCGTCTCGCCGATCAGGGCTTGAGCGCGCATGAGCTCGGGATAGGTGTCGCCCATCTGGCGCACGAGCGCCGGCACGAGGCGCCACATCAGCGGCTCTTTTGCGCCGAGAATATGGGCGTGGCGCATGGCGCGGCGCATGATCCGGCGCAGCACGTAGCCGCGCCCCTCGTTCGAGGGCAGCACGCCGTCTCCGATCAGGAAGCTCACGGCGCGCAGGTGGTCGGCGATCACGCGGTGGGAGAAGCGAGCCTCGCCCGCGGCCTTGACGCCGGTTGCGTCCTCGGAGGCCGCGATCAGCGCCTTGAAGAGGTCGGTCTCGTAGTTGTCGTGCGTGCCCTGGAGCACGGCCGAGATGCGCTCGAGCCCCATGCCGGTGTCGACCGATAGCTTGGGCAGATCCTGACGCAGCCCACCCGGCAACTGCTCGTACTGCATGAACACGAGGTTCCAGATCTCGATGAAGCGGTCGCCTTCGGCGTCGGCGGAGCCCGGCGGTCCGCCTTGGGGGCCATCCGGTCGACCCTCGGGATTGTGATCGTAGAAGATCTCCGAGCACGGCCCGCACGGGCCCGTCTCGCCCATGGCCCAGAAGTTGTCCGCCGTCGCGATGCGGATCAGCCGGTCGCCGCCGAACCCGGTGAGCTTCTTCCAGATCCGGTGCGCCTCGTCGTCCTCCTGATAGACGGTGATGACCAGCCGTTTCTTGTCGAGGCCGAATTCCTTCGTGATCAGGTTCCACGCCAGCTCGACCGCAACGTCCTTGAAGTAGTCGCCGAACGAGAAGTTGCCGAGCATCTCGAAGAACGTGTGGTGGCGCGCGGTGTAGCCGACGTTGTCGAGGTCGTTGTGCTTGCCGCCGGCGCGCACGCACTTCTGCGAGGAGACCGCGCGCGTAAAGGGGGGCGTCTCCTGACCGGTGAACACGTTCTTGAACTGCACCATGCCGGCGTTGGTGAACATGAGGGTGGGGTCGTTTCTCGGCACGAGCGGGGAGGAGGCCACGACCTCGTGGCCGTGCCGCTTGAAATACTCGAGGAACGCTCTCCTGATCTCGTTGACGCCGGTCATGTCATTACCGCTGGATCAATTCTGTCCCCGTTGCCCGCCCCGAGGAACCGCAACAGGTATCCGTCGGGGATCGCAGGTGCTCGTGTCAATAGCATGCGATCGCCGCAGGATTTCCACGAGCGCAACGCCGTCCCCTCCCCCTTGAGGGGGGAGGGCAGATGCGTCCGCGGCTCAGCACGGCCAAGCACAACGGTGTCGACAACGGTTTGTGTGAAGAGGCGGGCCTAAGTCATGGCGCGCCGTCCTCCCCCCTCGAGGGGGAGGGACCGGGGATCTGGCCCGTGTAATGCGCAAAACCACAAATTCATGCTGAGAAACTTGGCACGCAGCAGATCCAATTACCGTTTTGCGCGCGCGCCCTTCTTGGCGGCCGGCTCCTCGGCTTCGGGCAGCACGCCGTCGGCGTCGGGGGCCTCCTCGCCTTCGCTCTCCTCGGATTTCTCCGGCTCCGCCAGCATCTTGTCGACGATCAGCCCGGCGTTGGCGCGGATCGCCTTCTCGATCTGGTGCGCGACCTTATGGTTTTCCTTCAGGAACTGCTTGGTGTTCTCGCGCCCCTGGCCGATGCGCTCGCCGTCGAAGGAGAACCAGGCGCCCGACTTCTCGATGATGCCCGCCTTGACGCCGAGGTCGACCAGCTCGCCGGTCTTCGAGATGCCCTCGCCGTACATGATGTCGAACTCGACCTGCTTGAAGGGCGGGGCGACCTTGTTCTTGACCACCTTGACGCGGGTCTGGTTGCCGACCGGCTCGTCGCGGTCCTTGATCTGGCCGATGCGGCGGATGTCGAGCCTGACGGAGGCATAGAACTTCAAGGCATTGCCGCCGCTCGTCGTCTCGGGATTGCCGAACATGACGCCGATCTTCATGCGAATCTGGTTGATGAACACGACCATGCAGCGCGATTTCGAGATCGAGCTGGTGAGCTTTCTCAGCGCCTGGCTCATGAGTCTCGCCTGCAGGCCCGGCAACACGTCGCCCATCTCGCCCTCGAGCTCGGCCTTGGGCGTCAGCGCCGCGACGCTGTCGACGACGATCACGTCGACGGCGCCCGAGCGGACCAGCGTATCGGTGATCTCGAGCGCCTGCTCGCCGGTGTCGGGCTGCGAGATCAGGAGCTCCTCAATTCTGACCCCGAGCTTCTTGGCATAGACGGGGTCGAGCGCATGCTCGGCGTCGACGAACGCGCAGATGCCGCCCTTCTTCTGCGCCTCGGCAACGACCTGCAGCGCCAGCGTGGTCTTGCCCGAGGACTCGGGACCGTAGATCTCGACCACGCGCCCGCGCGGCAAGCCCCCGATGCCGAGCGCGATGTCGAGGCCGAGCGAGCCGGTGGAGATCGCCTCCACGTCCATCGAGCGCTCGTTGGCCCCGAGGCGCATGATTGAGCCTTTGCCGAAATTCTTGTCGATTTGCGCCAGCGCCGCCTCGAGCGCCTTCTGCTTGTCCATGCTACCCCCTTGGACGACACGGAGCTCCGGCTTGGTCATCTTGGCCACCTTATGGCATGCGTTGCAGATCAGCAATTTGCCGGGACTGTACACGTTTTGTTCTCGTGTGTCTAGGGTGCATATATCCCGTTTGGAAATGGCGCAAATATTCCGTAGCGGCATGCAGCGTCAGCCCCACGGTCATGGCGGAGCCATGCTTCGCATGGACGGCCGGGACCCGCGCAGACCTCCACGCCCGCTTGGCTAGGTGTCGTGGATCCCGGCCCGCGTGTGCCCTGCCGTCCGCTTAATCGCTCGTTAGCTTTCGTGTTGTAGAGGTTTAGGAAACTGATTTGAGCGCCGCCACATGTTCGATGCCATTGCCATTGCCGCTTCCGGGCTCGCCGCCGCGGGCACGCGCCTCGAGAACGCCGCGGAACGCATCGCAAGCGCCCCCGCCGCAGGGGCCGAGTCTCCCGGCGGGGCGCCGATCACGGGCGCCGTGGCGGCGCCGTCCGGCACGCTCGGAGATCCGGCCGAGGCGATCCTCGATCTCATGACTGCCGAGCTCGCCTACCGCCTCAACGTCGCGACCCTCAAGGCGGCGGCCGACATGGTGCGCAGCCTTTACGACGCCATCGATTGACCTTCACGGTGTCTGACCCTCAGGGTCAGACACCGTAAGTAGCGGCCGCGATGCCAGAGCTAGGGAGAGACCGATGGACAGCGAACGCTTCAACATGTCGATGCGCAAGTACCTGAAGCAGGTCGGTGTGACCTCGCAGCAGGAGATCGAGCGCATCGTGCGCGAGCGGGGGCTTGCCGGCAAAGGCACGCTCAAGGTCAAGATGGTGCTCACCGCCGCCGGTACCGACTTGAAGCACGAGGTCTCAGGCGAGATCGATCTCGGGTGACGGCGGAAAGAACCGGTGTCTGACCCTCAGGGTCAGACACCGCTGCGTTGGCCCTGCGCCCGTTTCTCAAGTATCTCACCGGAGCGTCAGACACCGACTTCGGCACGAGCGCCATTATCGCCCGAGCTGCTCCTTGACCTTGGCGGCGAGCTGGGGGAGCGAGAATGGCTTGGCCAGGAACGCGAACTCCTCGTCCTTGTCGAGGCTGGTTTCGAACGCCTCGTGGGGATAGCCGGACACGAAGATGATCTTGAGGCCGGGGTTGGTCTTGCGCAGCTCCTTCAACAGCGTCGGCCCGTCCATCTCCGGCATGATCACGTCGGAGACGACGATGTCGATCCGGCCCGCGTTCTTGTCCATGACCTCGAGCGCCTCGACGCCGGTCGAGGCCTCGAGCACCTCGTAGCCCTGGCGCTTCAAGGCCCGCGCCGCGAAGCTCCGCACCACATCCTCGTCCTCGACGAGCAGCACGCGCCCGGTGCCGGTGAGGTCGGCGGGGCGCTCCTTCTTCACCGCCTTCTGGGCCACGATCTCGTCCTCGTTCTCGGGCACATGGCGCGGCAGGTAGACGCGGAACGTGGTGCCGCGGCCCGGCGCGCTCTCGGGATAGATGGACCCGCCCGACTGCTTGACGATGCCGTAGACGGTGGCGAGGCCGAGGCCGGTGCCCTTGCCGACACCCTTGGTGGTGAAGAACGGCTCGAAGATCTTGGCCATGACCTCGGGCGTCATGCCGGACCCGGTGTCCTCGACCTCGACCAGGACGTACTCGCCGACCGGCATGCCGTGGTGGCCGAGCTTCTGGCTCTCGCGTTCGGTGACGTTGCGGGCGCGGATCGTGAGCGTTCCGCCGTCCGGCATGGCGTCACGGGCATTGACCGACAGATTGACGATCACGCGCACGAACTCCGTCTTGTCGACCTTGACGTACCAAAGGTCGCGGCTCGTTTGCGTCTTGAACTGGATCTTCTCGCCGACCGAGGTGCGCAGCATGCTCGCGTTGTCGGTCAGGACCTCGCCGAGTTGCAGCGGCTCGGCCTGCAGGGTCTGGCGGCGCGAGAACGAGAGCAGCTGGCGCACCATGCCGGCCGCGCGGTAGGCGCTCGACTGAATGTTCTTGATGTCCTTGAACGCGGGGTCGGTCGGACGGTGCGTTTGCAGCAGCAGATCCGAGAAGCCGATGATCGCCGTCAGGACATTGTTGAAGTCGTGGGCGATGCCGCCGGCGAGCTTGCCGACTGCCTCCATCTTCGAGCTCTGCGCGAACTTTGCCTCGAGCGCCTTCTGCTCGGTGGCATCGATGACATAGACAACGGCGGCCTCGCGCGCATCCCGGGAGCCGGTCAAGGGGCTGATGTAGACGCGCCGCGAGTATTCCTTCTGCGCGCCGACGCTGATCTCGATCGGCATCGCGCTCATCTTGCCGGCGAGCGCCTGCCTCAAGGCGGCCTCGGCCGCGCTTCTCACACCGGGCTCGGCCGAGCGGCACAGCACCTCGGCCGCATGCTCGCCGATGCCGCTCGAGCCCTCGAGGATCATGCGCGTGAAGCTCGCGTTGGTGCTCGCGATGCGCCCGTCGGCTCCGACCGTCGCGATCCCGAACGGCGCCGATTGGAAGAAGCGGGCGAACCGAACCTCGGCCGCTTCGACGTCGAGGCTCGCGCCGGCCCCGCTGTCGCGATTGAGAGCGCCGATCACGAGCCCGCCCGAGGCCTCGCGGCGCGCGAAGAGGCGCATCGGGACCGCGCGCGCGCCCCCACACGTCACGTCGAGATCGACGCCCGAGCTCTCGCCGCCCTTGGCACCCGCCGTCCCGGCCAACAGCTCGAAACCCTGGGCGGTGACGAGATCGGGGAGCCTCAGGCTGCGCTCGGCGAGCGCCGCGGGCTCGAGGCCGAGCCAGCGGATGAACGTCGCATTGGCATGGTGCACAAGCCCGCCCCCGTCGGCAAGCAGCAGGCCGACCGGTGCCGCGTCGTAGCGGCCCAGCACGGCTGCCAGGGCGTCGACGGTCGAAGCGTGCCTCGCCCGCTCCTCCGTGATGTCGGCAATGGTCCAGAGCACCATCGGATCGAGCTCGCGCTCGTGGCCGGGGACCGCGAACGGACGGTTGGTGACGCGGATCAGCCGCGGGCGGCGCGGCGCACCAGCCCGCACCTCGAACTCCTCGCGCCAGGGCTCGCGACGGCCGCTGGCGCGCGTCAAGCGAAAGAGCGCGGCAGCCGCGTGAGCGTCACCCGAAAACGCAGCCTCGAGGGACTCGAGATCGCCCCCTTCCGTGCCGCCGGCGAACTTCTCGAAGGCCTTGTTCGCATAAACGGCCGTGCCATCTTGCCGCGTCACGAGCACGCCATCGTAGAAACCATCGGCAAGCGCCTTGACCAAGTCCTCCTCGCGCACACGCTCGCCAATCCGGATGTGGCCGGCAACGAAGCCGAAGATCAGGAACGCGCCGAGCATGGCGAGCGACGCGAGCAGCGTCAGCAACAGCGGCTCGGCCGTGCCCTGCGAGAGCAGCGCAAGAATGACCGCGCCCGCAGCGGCGGTGACAGTCACGAAGGGTATGAACCCTCCGCTGTCGGCGCCGGCAGACGCCGCATCGGCCGCGACCACGGCCACTGGCTCGCGCACCTCGCTCTCGCTCATGAACGAGAACGCTATCTGATTCTGGGGGGAAGACGCCTCGGGCGCCTGCATGGGGCAACTCTGGAACGCATACGCAACGCTACACGCCGCCGGGGGCCGTCCGCAGGGGCATCGGGCTCGGCGACAGCCCCTCGGCAGGGGCCTTCATGACGAGGGCAGGCCGGCCGCGGAGCTATCAACAGATCGATCATTAGGGTTAAAATGCCATGAACTCCGCGCTATACGTCTTGCCTGCGTCTTCTCCGCCGCGAGATCGGCGAGCGGCAGCGGGCGTTTGGGTTCCAAGGCGCGTATGAGTTCGTCGTGTTGAGAGAGTTGTGTTGAGAGACTGGGCCCGCGGTCGAGACCCGCGCTCAGGGAAGAGGAGCGCGGCTCAGGCCGTGAGGCGGACCATGTGGGAGATTCTCTTCTATCTCGTCGTCGTCATCTTGCTGGCTGCCGCGATCGTGGCGGGAGGGCTGACACTCAAGGCCTACGCGACAGGCACGTCGCCGCGCATCGCAGTTGCGGCTCTGTTCGGCCCCAAGCCCGAGCGGCGCCTCGACGTTGTCGAGCAGTCCAACTTGGACGGGCGCAGGCGCCTCGTGCTCATTCGCCGTGACGATGTCGAGCATTTGATCATGACCGGAGGGCCGGTCGACATGGTGATCGAAACCGGCATCAGTACGGGCCGCGAACGCGGCGCGGCGGTTGTCGAAGGGCCGACGGCCGTCTATTCGCGCGCGCCGCGCACCCTCGGCCAAGCGGTCGGCGAGCAATAGCTTGTCCGATCCCTTGACCGGGTCGGGGTCTGCCGCTCGCGCGGTCACCGAGAGCCTAAGCGGCGCGGCGAACGGTTTTAGGGTTCGGGCGCCCGAGTCGCTGGCACTCATGCGCCAGAGGGAAGTGTTGCAACCGCCATGCCCATTCGCTCGTTTCGAGTTCTGTTGATGTCTGCGATCCTTCTTGCGGGGCTCGAGGCGAGTGCAACGAGCCAAGAAGTGCGGGCCCCGCTCGGCTTCGACGCTGGGGATTTCCACGTTACCTTTGCCGGTATCCTGCTTGTGGTGTCGGTTCTCTTCGCCGCGCTTCTTCTCACCTATGTCATCCGGCGCTGGTATCTGGCCCGCATCATCACCATCAACGTCGGCGTGTCCTACCGGTCGGACCCCGAGCACGTGCGCGACGTGCTGCTCAGGGTCGCCGAGGAATGCCCGCTGATCCTGCGCCAGCCTGCGCCAATGGTCGTGTTCGAGGATTTCGCATCGAGCTCGCTCGATTTCTCGCTGAGAGTCGCCGCCGGCGACATCACCAAGCGGCTTCTGGTGGCGACCGATCTCAGGATGCGCATCTTCAAGGCGTTCCGCGCGGCGGGGATCGAGCTGCCGTTCCCGCAGCACGACGTGCACTTGCGCGACCTCGATGCCGTGCGCGCCGTCATTGCCCGCATCGCGGCGGAGAAGGCGGCCCAAAGCGGCGCCGGCGAGCAAGCTGAGGACCACCGCCCCGAGCGGCCGGAGATGCGCCGAAGCAGGCTATAGGCAAGCGCCGCACTCGAGAGTGGACGGCGCCGGTCGCGACCGACGGCAACGAGCCCGAATGCCGCTCATCGAGCGTCGGCGCTATCCTCGTTATCGCCGAAGGCCTCGCGGCCGAGGCGATTGAAGTCGATCGCTATGACAACGTGGCCGACGAGCCCGCCGACCCGAGCGGCGCCGCGATCGGACCGCGCCGAGGGAATAGGCTCCAGCATGGATTGAGCCGGGGGGCCATCCGCTGCAGCCCGCCGCTGTTCGAAGCCGCCGGCTCCGCCATCGGCATGGCTCGCGGCGAGATATCCGGATCCGATCCAGATCGCTCCCGCGCAAAGCCAGCGGGCGCCGATCTTCCACCACATGCCACTCGACAAGGGCGATCCCCCATGCAGGCGCGACATCTGACCGAAGGGTGAGGGAAATTGGTTAATGGCGCATTGAGGAGCGCATCGATTTGGGTCAGGGCGCCACTCGTGTTCCGGCCCTCGCGCGGCGATCGGCCGGCCTTGCGCGATCGGCAGCGGCCGTCAGTCCTCGCGGTAGACGCGCTCGCGGCGCTCGTGACGCTCCTGAGCCTCGAGCGAAAGCGTGGCGATCGGGCGCGCGTCGAGCCGTTTGAGGCCGATGGGCTCCCCCGTCTCCTCGCAGTAGCCGTAGGTGCCGTCCTCGATCCGCGCCAGCGCCGCGTCGATCTTCGCAATGAGCTTGCGCTGACGATCCCGGGCACGCAGCTCGAGGGCCCGGTCCGTTTCCGAGGTCGCCCGGTCGGCAAGGTCGGCGTGCTGAGTGGAGTCCTCATGCAGACCGGCCAAGGTCTCTTTGGTCTGCCGTATGATTTCCTCTTTCCAGTTCAACAGCTTCTGCCTGAAATAGGCGCGCTGGCGCTCGTTCATGAACGGCTCGTCCTCCGAGGGACGGTAATTTGGCGAAAGAACGATCGAGGAGCTGGCAGCCCGGGCGGTCAGTTTCTTGTCGCGCCTCTTGGGGATGGCGCGGGTCCGCGGCTTCCCGGCGCTCTTGGCTTTGCTCTTGGCCGCTGGGGGCTTGCGACCGGCCTTGGCCTTGGAGAGCGCCTTGGGCGTGGCCTTCTTCCTCACATGACGGTTTTTCACAATTGGCCCTCCCGAAAACCTACCCCGCGGCCGCCTCTCCCATGAACAGTGTTGCACTAGACCCGGTCTTGCGCGCACCTCTTGAAGTGAGTGGCCGCTTGAGTCAAGGAAATCTGCGATCTGAGTTACTCATGTATCGGCCGCCGGAGGGCGCCGGCCCGCACCCGCCGCGCCCTGTCCGGGGCCGATGCGGGGTGGGCACCGACTGGCAGCGCTACTTGGTCGGGTGTGGAGCGGAGAGGTGCAACCAACACGCGACGGGGGGGCTGTCATTCGCGTCGCGAGCATTCGTTGGCCACCGCGCTCATTGTTCGCGAAAAGCAGGCGGCATTCGCGTGTCGAGGACCACGAGTCAGCCGGCCCGCGGGTGCGCGGCGCGCGCGCCTCGGCGCCGATTGGGGTCGCTCTCGGGCTCGAGCCACCGTCCCATTCTTGCTCCGCTTCCCCGGTCCACCTAAGCTCTGCTGCAAAGCGCTGGGACAGGGGATGGGATGGCATTGAACGCGCCGGCTAAGTTTAGCGGCACCAAGACCTACGTGGCGACCGACGATCTCAAGATCGCCGTCAATGCTGCGGTCACGCTCGAGCGTCCGCTGCTCGTCAAAGGCGAGCCCGGCACGGGCAAGACCGTGCTCGCACTCGAGGTCGGAAAGGCCTTGGGGGCGCCGATCCTCGAGTGGCACATCAAATCGACCACCAAGGCGCAGCAAGGGCTTTACGAGTACGATGCCGTCTCGCGGCTGAGAGACGGCCAGCTCGGAGACGAGCGCGTCAAGGACATCAGGAACTACATCCGCCGCGGCAAGCTGTGGGACGCCTTTCAATCGGACGCCCGCCCCGTGCTCCTGATCGACGAGATCGACAAGGCCGACATCGAGTTCCCGAACGACCTCCTGCAAGAGCTCGACCGCATGGAGTTCTTCGTCTACGAGACCGGCGAGACGATCAAGGCGACGCGGCGCCCCATCGTCATCATCACCTCGAACAATGAAAAGGAGCTGCCCGACGCGTTCCTCCGGCGCTGCTTCTTCCATTACATCAAGTTTCCCGACCCAGAGACGATGCGCGCCATCGTCGAGGTGCACTTCCCGGGCCTCAAAGGCCGCCTAGTCTCGGAGGCTCTGCGCATGTTCTACGACATTCGCGATGTGCCGGGGCTGAAGAAGAAGCCGTCGACCTCGGAGCTCTTGGACTGGCTCAAGCTCCTGCTCAACGAGGACATCGATCCCGCCACCTTGCGAGAGACCGATAGCCGCAAGCTGATCCCGCCGCTCGCCGGCGCGCTGCTCAAGAACGAGCAGGACGTGCACCTCTTCGAGCGGCTCGCCTTCATGACGCGGCGCAAGGGCGATTAGACTGATTGCGCACAAACCAGTGTCTGCCCTTGTTGCAGTTGCCCCGCTCTGTGTGTATATAAATGTGTACGGGCCGGGCGGGGCGATGCCGATATTTGAGACCAGCACCCGCAAGATCATTGCCCGCCTCGAGCGTGAGGGCTGGCGGAACATCGGCGGCGCAAAGCACGATATTTTCAAGCATCCCGAAAGACCGGGACGCATCGTTGTGCCGCGACACCGCAAGCAGTCGCCCGGAGTTGCAAGATCAATAGCAAAGGTGGCGGGCTGGGTTTGAGGAGACGACCATTGGCCTACTATGTCGGAATAGTTGATGGATCGGGCGACACGTGGGGCGTCCGCATTCCCGATTTTCCGGGCTGCCACGGAGGCGGTGCGACACCTGAGGCAGCGGTAGCCGACGCGACACGTGCTTTGCGGGAGTTTGCCGCTCAGATGGTGGCCGAAGAGGAGCCGATTCCGGAACCGCGCTCGATTTCGCAAATCCTCGATGATCTCGCTGCCTCGGGGGAGCCCAGTGGCGCCACTGTGTTCATACCCCTCCTACTCGACAAGGCGCGTCCCGTGCGCGCGAATATTTCACTCGATGCCGGCCTGCTCGAAGCCATCGACGCAGAGGCCGAGCGCCGCGGCCTGACCCGCTCGGCGTTCCTCGCCAGCGCAGCCATCGACAAGATCGCCGACGCTCGATAGTGCACGCAGACCCGGCGTGGCCGGCGCGCATTCGGGCGGGAGCACGACGGAACTTGGGCCAACCGTTGGCCGCCGGCTGAATACGACATGAAGGCCGTCTTCAGAACCGGTTCATAGATTTCGACGTAAACTCTCTCCAAGTTGAGTTGCGTGGCTTGTGGAGCGTTTCCCGTGGCCGAGT
>DATETZ010000064.1:0-17458 GCA_035283385.1 Hyphomicrobiaceae bacterium | reverse complement strand
TCGCATTTGCGAACTTCGGGTTCGGGACACTAGCAAGGCGCGGGCGGCCCGTAGCTGAATGGCTGTCATCATGTGTCGGACATCAACAGTTGTGGCATAGACACGACATCCAAGTCTCAAAAAGCCAGCACCGCCGATATGGATGGCCGCTTTGCGAGTCCATGTCGCATTTAAGGCGAATCGCAGTAGTTTGCACGAACACAGACAATACTGCTGGCACTCGTTGCCGGTACTACATTTATTCGATCTGAAGGAGGCGGGGATGAGTGAGCGGGACACGATCGGGTCGCGTTTGGCCTTCATGGCCATAGACGCGCAGACAATCGAAACCCTCAAACAGTCGAGATCGTTCGTTCTTGCCCAGTTGTCTCCCGCTCTCGATGGATTCTACGACCACGTGAGCCGGTTCTCCGAGACCGCGGCCTTCTTCAAGGGCCGCGAGCATATGATGGCCGCCAAGCAGGCCCAGACGCGGCACTGGGAGTACATTGCCGACGGCCGCTTCGACAGCAGCTATGTAGCCTCGGTGACCAAGATCGGTGAAACCCACAACCGGTTGGGTCTCGAGCCGCGCTGGTACATCGGCGGTTACTCGTTCCTGGTCACCAAACTCGTCGAGTTGATCGGGCTCAATTTCCCCGCGTCAACGTTCGATCGATCGATAGGCGATAAGAAGGCGGCGCTGCAAAAGGCCATCATCAAGGCGGCCATGCTCGACATGGACTTCGCAATCGATGTCTATCTCCAGGCGGGCCGGCGCGAGAGGCGCGTGACGCTCGAGAACCTGGCAGACGCTTTCAGCAAGACGATCGGAGGGGTGGTCGACACCGTTTCGTCGTCGGCCACTCAAATGACGGCGTCCGCGCAGACGATGTCCGCGGCGGCCGAGGAGACGAGCAAGCAGTCGAATATTGTCGCGACCGCCTCCGAGCGGGCGTCGTCCAACGTCAACACGGTTGCCGCCGCCACTGAGGAGCTCAATGGCTCCGTCGTCGAGATCTCCCGGCAGGTCAACGAGTCGGCGAAGATCGCGGGCAGTGCGGTCGAAATCGGCCGCAGCACTGCGGAGATGGTGGAACGGCTGTCGCGGGGGGCGGAGCAGATCGGCGAGGTCGTCGAGCTCATCAACAGCATTGCCCGGCAAACCAATCTACTTGCGCTCAATGCCACGATCGAGGCAGCCCGGGCGGGAGAGGCCGGCCGAGGCTTTGCCGTCGTCGCTCAAGAGGTGAAGGCGCTCGCCGAGCAGACGGCCAAGGCGACCGCCGAAATCGCCAAGCAAATCACCGATATCCAGCAATCGACCAAGGATTCGGTCTCGGCAATCAAGAATATCACCGACGTGGTGACGACGATGAACGAAATCTCGACCACGATCGCCGCCGCCGTTGAGGAGCAGGGGGCCGCGACGAAGGAGATTTCTCGCAACGTGCAAGAGGCTGCGCAATGCACGGGCGAGGTGACCAGGAACATCTCGGGAGTGACGCAGGCCGCCGGCGATACGGGCGCCACGGCCGCCCAAGTCTTGACCGCGGCGAACGATCTGTCGAAGCAGTCGGAGAAGCTGCAGGGGGAAGTCAGCAAGTTCCTGGCCACCATGCGCGCTGCGTAGCTCGAGAGTGCACAGCCCCGCCTGGGAAATCGGGGGGCAGTGTTTGTGCTTTTCCCTCGCGCCACAATCCTGCAAACGCCGCCCGCCCCTGCCTTGCAGGAGGCGGGCAGCGCGTTCCTGGAGCCGTCCGCGGCTGCTGCTTCGGTCCTGGTGTTGGAATGGCTCGATGATGTCGAGCGGGCGCTGAAGGAAGCCGCAGCCCAGGTGGCGGCTATCCCGAGCGGGAAGGCTCGGAATATCGCGCCAAAAAGGCTGAAAGACATTCGCGGGCGGTTGCCAGCGGCGAGAGGAATGCCGTGCGAGTAGCGTGCGCAATTTTAGCTGGGTTCGCGCCGAGCATTGCAAGTCGGGCACCCTCCTTGAGACCGTCTGCTCCCACCGAACCCGAGCGACTGAAGTCGGCAGGCGATGATCGGTCGCCGCGCCTCCAATGATTGGGCGAGCGCGGGGCGCGCACGGCGGGGGCAGCCGAAAGGTGGAACAATCCAAGGATGTAGATGGAGCGTTCGGTCAGGTCTCGAGGGCCTTGCGGCGCTGCTCATATTCCTCGCGATCGATCTCGCCCTTGGCGAAACGCTCATCGAGTATCTCGCGAGCGCCGCGCGCGGGACGGCTCTGTCCCGTCGAGCCGCCGCCCATGGCGCGAACGACGGCGGTAGTCAGGACCACCAGCAGCACGAGCAAGCCAAGCATGAACAGAGGACCGAGCCACATGCCGCTCCAGCCTCCAGCGCCCCAACCCGTCCACCAATCGTGCATCATTTGAGTGCTCCTCTCGTGAACTCGGAACCAGCGGCATCGGCTCGCGAGACCTTGCGAGCGCTCGAACGACGCCGGCGTTTTGGCGCCTTAGATGGCCGCGATGACGCGCTTGAGCCGTTCGCCGACTTGGGCGGCAGCCTCTTTCAGTCGTGGGTTCTCGATCGCCTGCATTGACGCCACCGGATCGATCGCGGCCACCTCGACCGTACCGTTGTCCCGCTCCTGCACGACGACATTGCACGGCAACATCGTGCCGATCTTGTCCTCGAGCTCGAGGGCCTCGAATGCCAGCTTGGGGTTGCAGGCCCCGAGAATGCGGTAGTTGCGGAACGCTACACCGATCTTCTCAAGCAATGTCTTCTTCACGTCTATCTCGGTGATGATGCCAAATCCTTCGGCCTTCAGCGCAGCGGTCGTGCGGGTGACGGCGTCCTCGAACGGAGCCGTCAGCGTCTTGTTGAAGTAATACTGCATTGGGGGCTCCTTGCGTGGAATGCGAACGGGTTGCCCGAGGGTCTCGCTTCGGCGAGCTTGACCTGTTTGCGCCGCTCGGCCCGGGCGATGGGTGCAAGATCACCCGACGCGCGTCGCCGTGCCCTCGATGATCGGGCCGGAGCGGGGAGAGCGGACGACATGGCCGTGCTTCTCGAGATGTCCCTTCAAGAGCGCGAGGTTCTTCATGTTGGCGCGGAACACCACGTCGAAGGCGTCGCCGGCGACGGGCACGATGCCGATGATGGTGTCGATCGCCGAGTTCCAGATCATGCGCGCCATCGTGAGCCTCGAGACGCCGAGCTGGCGCGCCTCCCATATGATGTAGCTCGAGATCAGCTGCGACAGGAGATCGCCGAGCACGGGCACGAGGCCGATCACGGCGTCGAGGCCGAAGCGGACGCTCGTTCCCGGAATCGCCATGGCACTGTCCATGAGCCGCGCCACTGCTTCGACGCGTGCGACGGCGTCCTCGATTTTCGGATCGGAGTAGCGTTCGATACGCTCGCCGAGCTTGGCCAATCCACTCTCCTCGAGCCATCCCAGCCGGTTCGACCCGTTGCCGTGGCCTCGTGCGCCTGAGACCCGGGCCGGCGCGAGCCCCCTAATGTTGGAACGGATACCGCTCGGTTCAAGTCATGCGAGCGCTTGGCGAGGCAGCCCTCCACGAGCGCCGATGCCAGGTGCATAGCGATCATGCTAAGGTGTCATGAATGGTGCCGGCCGCGCTACCTCGCCGCTGCCGGGGCCGAAGAGAAAAAGCCATGCTGCTCAAAGTCCTGATGGCGACCAGCACCATCTTCCTCTCGCTCGTCCTCGGCGCGATTGCGCTCGCCTTTGTCGGCTACAACTCTCCGGAAACGTTGTCGGAAATGTTGAGCTGGGCGCGCGGCTTGAAGTCCATCATCACCGGCACGGGGCTCGAGCCCAAGTATAACATTTGGGTGGAGCTGCTACTCGAGGAGCGCCAGCTCCTGTTCATGTTCTTCACGATCGCGGCGCGGATCGCACTGGCCGTCATCGGCGCCCTCTTTGCCGCCATGCTCGGGCGCCGGTAGCGGCGGCAGCCGCGCGACGAGCTTGCCTGGCCGGCACAGGGTTAACCCCGTCTTAGTCGCAATCCGCATACATTGCCTCGATTCTGGGGCGCGAACCGGGGCCCGACACACCTTGCCGGGGGCGTTTCGCGAGTTTTGGGCTCGCGTTTCATGGGGTTCTTCAGGCGCAGAGAGACGGAAGCCATCGGCTCGAGCGCCGGTGCAACGGCGCCGCTCAATACGGCGCCCCCGCATGTCGCTGAAGCCGGCCCGCCCCCGCCCCGGCAGCGCCTATGGCACGAGCTGCCGTGGTTGCTGCGCGTCACTCTCATGGCGCCCCTGCTCGGTATGCTCGGCGGCGCCGGCGCCTTGGGCGCCATGTTCATCTATTACACGGTCGTCTTCCCCGACCCGCTGTCGATGCGGCCGAAAGAGCGCGGCCCGATTGTTCGCATCCTGGCCCAGGACGGCTCCGTGCTTTCGGAGCGCGGCGCGAGGCGGGACTACATGCCGCTGGACCTCTTGCCGCGCCGCGTCAGCGATGCCGTGGTGGCGACCGAGGATCGCCGCTTTTACGATCATTGGGGTCTTGATCCGGCGGGAGTTGTGCGCGCGGCCTTCGCCAATCTGAGGGCCGGCCGTTTCGAGCAGGGCGGCTCGACGCTGACGCAGCAGCTAGCCAAGAATCTCTTCTTGACGCCCGAGCGAACGCTGGCCCGCAAGGTCGAGGAGCTGGTGCTCGCGTTCTGGCTCGAGCTCCGGCTTTCGAAAAGCGATATCCTCGAGCTCTATCTCAATCGGGTTTATTTCGGCGGCGGCGCGTACGGCATCGAGGCCGCGGCGCAGCGCTACTTCGCCAAGTCCGCGCGCGAGCTCACGCTTGCCGAGGCGGCGATAATCGCGGGCCTTCTCAAGGCGCCGTCCAAATATGCGCCGAGCTCGAGCCCCGCTCACGCGCTCGCCCGCGGCCATAGCGTGCTGGCAAAGATGCGCGCCGCGGGCTTCATAACCGAAGAGCAGGAGGCCGAAGCGAAACGGACACAGGTCGGCTTCTCCAGTTGGAAGCGGCAGACGGAACCGGCCGGCACCGACTACGCGGCCGATTTCGCGCTCGAGCAGCTCGCGGCGCTTGTCGGCGAGCCTTCCGAAGCGGTCGTGGTCGAGACGACCCTCGACGCGATGGTGCAGCGGCGCGCCAGCGACATCGTGGAGAGGGAGCTCAGCCAACAGGGCGAGAGCCTTGCGGCGAGCCAAGCAGCACTCGTCGTGCTCGCCAACGATGGCGCGATCCGCGCGCTCGTGGGCGGCCGATCCCACTCGGAGAGCCAATTCAATCGGGCGGTCAAGGCACGCCGCCAGCCCGGATCGGCGTTCAAGCCCTTCGTTTATCTTGCCGCGCTCGAGGCCGGATTCATCCCCGACAACACCGTCTACGATCTGCCGCTGAGCGTGGGCGGCTGGGCGCCGCGCAACGACAACGGGCGCTACGCCGGCGCGGTGACTTTGCGCCAAGGTCTCGCGCAATCGATCAACACGGTCGCGGTCCGCCTGCTGCTCGACACCGGCGCGGGCCGGGTCGCGGCGGCGGCGCGGCGCCTCGGCATCAGGTCGCCCCTGCGCAAGGAGGCATCCCTTGCGCTCGGGACATCCGAGGTCTCGCTCCTCGAGCTGACCGGGGCTTACGGCGCGTTCGCGAACGGCGGCTACACGATTGCTCCATACGCCATCCGCCAGGTGCGGACTGGAGCGGGGCGCATCCTTTACACACGGCAAGCGCCGAAACCGGCGCCTTCGATCTCCTCGGCTCATGTCGCGGCCATGAACGACATGCTCACCGCGACGCTCGTGTCGGGGACGGGCCGGCGCGCCGCCCTGCCCACCTTCCCCGCGGCCGGCAAGACCGGCACGTCGCAGGATTTTCGCGATGCGTGGTTTGTCGGCTATACAGCCTACCTCACGGCTGGCGTCTGGGTCGGCAACGATAACGGCCGAGCCATGAACAGGGTCACGGGCGGCAGCCTCCCGGCCGACATCTGGCGCCAGGTCATGCTCGCCGCGCACGAAGGCAATGCGCCCTTTGCGCCGCTTGGCGCGGCAGGGCCACCGATTGCAGACGGATCGCGAGAGCCGGCCGGCTCCGGCCGGAGCGGGCCATCCGGGGGCCCGCTTGCTGTTCAGAGGTTCGATCAGGCCCACCCCAGGGATCGCATCAACGACGACTTCGTCGCCCGCGCTCTCGCAGGCGGCACGCTCGAGGCTCGCGACCGCGCGCCGGGTGCGGGCGAGGCCGAGCCGGATGTGCCGGCGCAACGGATCATCGTGCGCCCGCCCGACGGCTTCATGTCGTTGGGCAACCGGCCGCGTTGACGCCTCTGACGATACTCCCGACCAGCGGCGATCCGATAGCATCGCAAGGACGCGATGACGGCGTCCGCGATCGGCCGCACGACGGGAGCACGGAATGGGATCAGCGCTTGAGAGAGCTCTCCGGCGCACCGTAGCGGTGGAGATCCATCCCGTAGGTCCGCAGCCAGCGCTTGGCTTCCTCCATGTCGGGCATCGTTCGCCTGACAAGGGTCCAGAAGCGCGACCCGTGGTTCATCTCCCTCAAATGCGCAACCTCGTGCGCAGCCACGTAGTCGAGGATCAAGGGCGGCGCGAGGATGAGCCGCCAGGAGAACGACAGCACGCCGGTCGTCGAGCACGAGCCCCACCGGCTCGACTGATCCCGGACGGCGATTCGCTTGGGCTTGAGGCCCAGGTTGCGAGCGTGGCAAAGAACGCGCTTCTCGAGGTCCTGTAACGCCTCCGCGCACAGCCAATCGCGCAGCCGGCGCGGTGCGTGCTCGGACCCGCCCGAGACGTGCAGCTGCGGGAAATCGCCCCCCTCCATGCGCCGGACAATACCGCGTGCCGCGTTGCGCACCTTGAATACGATCCGATGCGTCTCCCCGCGCAGCGGAACGAGCACCCCGTCGTGGAAGGGCACCGGGCTCGGAAGGCTGTCGAGACGCTCGCGCACCCAAGCGATGTTGCGATGAAGGAACGACCCCGCCTCGTCGAGATCGCACTGGAGGGGAAGCGTAACGATAACTTGGCGCCGTGTGCGGCTTACGCGCAAGGTCAGCCGGCGCGCGCCCGGATGGCGCCGCACTTCGACCCGTGCGCCGAGATCATCGAGACCTTGAGCCTTGAGTGCGCGGGACGCGGGTGCTGTGGTCTGCCACATGTCTGTGACCTCGGTCGACAACACTCGAACCAATCTCGGCCGGTGACGCTCGGGGGCTTGTGGCCCTTTGGCAACGCGCCGTCGCGACAAATTCTCGGTTCAGGATGGTGGTGCTGATGCACTCAATTCCGGATGCAGATTGCAGGATCGAGGTGCGACGCTCCAGTCCCAAATCGCAGCCTCTTCCACAGAGTGGCCACACTGTTGCCCAATGGCCCCACAGTTTCCCCGTGAGCGGAACTGGCTCACTTTCGCGGGCCACGCTCGAGGTTGCGGTTCGACAGGGAGGGCAAGTGAAAGAGGCCATCGATGGCGAGGCGGCCCGCAAGCGCCCACAGCCGGAATGGGGCCGACAGTGGCTTGATGTGGTCCGTCTCCCCCCTGGCCCCGTCAATCAGCCCGAGGCCCTCGGCCCGGAACCTATCGGCGTGGGGATCGGGAGCCGTGTCGTTGGCAGGGTCGAATGTGAAGGCGGCGGAGGAGGGTTCGTAGCCCCGTCCCTTCGCACTGGCCGCAGCGGCCGTGCGGTCGATCGCGAGCGTGACCGGAATGAAGTCCGCCCGCGGGTCGAAGGTGCGCACGAACTGAGCGATGCGCGGGGCGATGTCGGCGCGGAAGCGCGACCCGTTGAAGATGCCATAATGGCCGACGCCCGCACACTCGTAGTGAAATGTTCTTGCCGCAGGGAGGCCAGAGCAGAGCCCATGGGCGGCGCGACACTGCCCGCGGCCCGTGATGTCGTCCTTCTCGCCTTCGACGGTCATGAGGGCGACGCGCCGGACCTTAGCGAGATCGATCGGTCGGCCGCGATGGCACATCTTTCCCTCGGGGAGCGCATGGCGCACGAACACCGTATCGACGGTCTGCAGGTAAAACTCGGCCGTGAGGTCCATGACGGCGAGATACTCGTCATAGAACTCGCGGTGCTTCTCGGCCGAATCCCCATCGCCGCGAACGAGATGCAGAAACAGATCCTTGTGCGCCCGCGTATGGCGGTCGAGGTTCATCGACATGAAGCCGGAGAGTTGCAGAAAGCCGGGGTAGACCTCGCGGCCCGCTCCCGGGTTCGGCCACGGCACGGTGGTGATGACGTTGTTGCGGAACCACGCCGTGCCGCGCCGCTCGGCGACCTGGTTGACCGCGGTCGGATTGATGCGCGTGTCGACCGGACCGCCGGAGAGAATCATGCTCAACGGCAGGTTCGGGTCGCCGTCCTCCTCCATGAGCGCGACGGCGGCGAGAATGGGGACCACGGGCTGGCAGACGGCCAAGATGTGCACGTCGCCGTGGAACAGGCGCAGCATGTCGCGCAGGTAGAGGATGTAGTCGTCGAGGTCGAATGTTCCGGCGGCCAAGGGGACGGTCCGCGCATCCTGCCAGTCGGTGATGTACACCTCGTGGTCGGGGATCAGCGCCTCGACCGTGCCGCGGAGCAACGTGGCATAGTGGCCCGACATCGGTGCGACGATGAACAGGCGCGGGGCGCGCTCTCTCTGCTCGGCGGTGACGTCGCGCTTGAAATGGATCAAGCGGCAGAAGGGCCGCTCCCAGACGATCTCCTCCGCCACTGCGACGAGAGCGGCGCCGACGCGCGTGGTCGTCAAGCCGAACTCGGGTTTGGTGTAGCGCCGCGTCGTGCGCTCGAACACCTCGCACGCAGCCGCCGCATGGCGGCCGATGGTCGTGTGGGTCAGCGGGTTCAGCGGATTGTTGAAGAAGTGGCGGCAGGAATCGACGGCGACACGCGCCGGGTGCACGGCCGCGTGGCTCAGCTCGTACCAGTGGTAGAGCACGTATGGAGTCCCCCAGTGCGCGGACAGGTCTTGCGTGCGGGTTGACCGCCGCCACACGCAAAAAGCCTCATGCCCGCAGTCCCCGTTGCGGCCGAGGTCGTTATTCGAATGCAACTCGAGCTGGTCGTTTCCCTCGCCGCAACAATGCACTGATTCGCGGCCGAGAGCCAAAGAATGAATGGCACTACAACGCCTTAGCCAGCTCTTGGGCAAGCCGATCGACGCCAACCGTGCTCGGGAAATGCGTGAGGAAGCCCCCCGATTCGTCCATCAGATAGAGGTAGGCGCTGTGCTCGATGGTGTAGCCGCCGGGAGATTTGTCGTCCGGGACCTTCTTCGCATAGACGCGGTAGGCCTTGGCCGCGGCTTGAACCTGCTCTTCCGACCCCGTGAGCCCGACCAGGCGCGGGTGAAAGCTCTTGACGTACTCGGCAAGCACCGCGGGTGTGTCGCGGCCGGGATCGACGGTGATCAAGACGGGCGTGATCGTTTCCGCCTTGGGGCCGAGCTTGTCGAGCGCCGCCGAAATCACCTGCAGGCCCGACGGACAAACATCGGGGCAGGACGTGAAGCCGAAGAAGACCAGCATCTTGCGGCCGGCGAAGTCCTTATTGGTCACCGACCTGCCCTTGTGATCGACGAGGCTGAAGGGGCCGCCGATGAGGGCCTTGCCGGTCGTGAGAGGCTGCGGCCCAGACGCCTCCCGCCCGGGCGTTCCCGATACAACAATGAGCGCGATCACGGAGCCCGCGAGCAGCCCGACGACCATGGCGACGACAAGCGGCCAGCGCATCTGTTCCTCGTCTCCCGTCACTCGCCCATCTGCACCAGCGTGCCGGCCCGCCGCGCGCTCTCGATAAGATAGCCGAACAGCGCCAGGCCGAGCGCGAGATAGATCGCATTGAGCGCGAGCGCCGACAACATGAGATCGGCACGGAACCGGCCGTCGAGCACGATCGCCCTGAGCCCTTCGAAGACGTGCGTCGGCGGCAGCGCCCAGGCCAGCGGCTGGAGCCAGTTGGGCAGCGTGGTCACGGGATAGTAGACACACGACAGCGGCAGCATCAGGAACGTCATCAGCCAAGCGATGTTCTCGGCGCCGAGCCCATAGCGCAACACCGCACCCGTCGAGACGAGGCCGAGCGCCCAGCTCGTGAGGACGAGGTTCGCGAAGAAAGCCGCGAGCGCCGGCCCCAGGTCGAACAGGCTGTAATCGAAGAGCAGGTAGGCGATCGTCACCACCGGCACCATGGCGACCGCGAGCTTGATGAAGGCGACCGCCACAAGGCCCGCGATCAGCTCGGCCGGCCGCAAGGGGCTCATCAGCAGGTGCCCGAGGTTGCGGGCCCATACCTCCTCGAGGAAGGCGAGCGCAAAGCCGAGCTGGCTGCGGGCCAGAATATCCCACAACAGCACGCCGCCCACGAACAGCCCGGCGGCAGTGGCGGCAAGGCCGGCCGTTCTGGCCAGGTGGACTTGGACAAATCCCCAGGTCAGCAACTGGACCAGCGGCCAAAACACCATTTCGAGAGTGCGCGGGCCGGACGACCGCAGTACGTACCAGTGGCGCAGCACGATGGCCGTGACGCGCCGCGCCGAGGCGCGGACGCCTGTCTGAGCTAGGAGAGGCGTGGCGACCATGGAAGGAACGTGGCCGCGGCTCGCCGAATGGTCAACCCGCATTGCCGTCCTGTGCTCCGCGCACCTTTGTCGCACGCTTATGGCGTGCGATGTCGAGGAATACCTCCTCGAGGCTGGCACGCCCAAATCGCCGGATGAGGCCCGCAGGCGTCTCGTCGGCCACGATGCGCCCCGCTTCCAGCATGATGACGCGATCGCTCAAGCGCTCGACCTCGGCCATGTTGTGGGAGGCGAGCAGGATGGTCGCGCCGCGCTCGCGCCGGTAGGCCTCGAGACGCGAGCGCACCCAGTCCGCCGTATCGGGATCGAGCGAGGCGGTGGGCTCGTCGAGGAGCAGAAGCTCCGGGCCGTTGAGCAAGGCCTTGGCGAGGCTGACGCGCGTCTTCTGGCCGGCGGAGAGCTTGCCGTAGGGCCGGTCGAGGAACTCTCCGAGCCGCAGCTCTTGGCTCAACTCGCCAATGCGGGATCCGAGCGCGGCAACGCCGTAGAGGCGTCCGAAGACCTCAAGGTTCTGGCGCACGGTGAGGCGCATGGGGATGTCGGCGTAGGGGCTTTCGAAGTTCATTCGGTGCAGCACCTTGTGGCGCTCGGAGGCCATGCTCGCGCCGAACACGCGGGCTTCGCCCGAGGTGGGGAGGACTAGGCCCATCAGCATCGAGATGGTGGTCGTCTTTCCTGCGCCGTTGCCGCCGAGAAGCGCCGTCACCGCTCCCTCCTCGAGCGCGAAGCTGATGCCGTCGACGGCGACGATCTCGCCGTAGACCTTCCTCAAGTGGCGGACCACGACCGGCGGGGAAACCGTGGGGGTCGTCGCTGCTTGATCTTGCATCGGGTCTCGAACTTTCGGCTCGCGTGCGGCACGCCGCCTCGCCATACGAGCTCCCCTGGCAAATGTTCGCGATCGCTCCCTGGTATCTGGATCACCCGGTGCATGCTGGCAAGCCATGCTATTGTGGCATACGGTCCGGCCGGGGTGCGCCGGAAGACCTACGGATGAGCGAGCGTGGCGAGTAAGCGGACGGGAAGCGACGACTTTGGGCTGATTGCCGATGCCGACAGCCGGCTCAAGCTGCAGACGATCGTGCGGCTGCGCTGGATCGGCGTGCTGGGTCAGGTCTTGGCCATCAGCGTGGTTTCGATCGTGCTCGGTTTCGAGCTGCCGGTCGGACCGTGCCTCGCTTTCATCGCGATGTCGGCTTGGGTCAACGTCTATCTGGCTATCCGCTACCCGGCGCGCTACAGGCTCTCGGTCGGCTTTGCCACGCTCCTGCTCGCCTACGACATCGTGCAACTGGCGGCGCTGCTCTATTTGACGGGCGGCATCGAGAATCCGTTCACGATGCTCGTCGTTGCACCGGTCACGGTTTCGGCGGCCACGCTGCCGCTCAGGAACACAATCGCTCTCGGGGCTCTCGCCATGGCCGCGACAGCCTTCATCGCCTTCCATTCCTTGCCGCTGCCGTGGAAGCCTGGCGTCGCGCTCGACCACCCGTTTCTCTACAAGATGGGCGTGTTGGCGGCGGTGGGGGCCTGCATGCCCTTCCTTGCGCTTTATGCTTGGCGCCTGACCAAAGAGAGCCGCCAGATGTCGGCTGCCCTTGCCGCAACCGAGCTGATCCTGGCCCGGGAGCAGAAGCTGCATGCGCTCGACGGGCTCGCCGCCGCCGCGGCCCACGAGCTTGGAACGCCGCTATCGACGATCGCGCTCGTTGCCAGCGAGCTCGAGCGCGAGCTGCGCAAAGACAGCCCGCTTTGGGACGACATCGTTCTCTTGCGCACGCAGGCGCTCCGCTGCCGCGAGATCCTGCAAAAGCTCACGCGCCATCCCCCCGAGCAGGACCCTTTGCACGCGAGCCTTCCCGTTGAGACCATGCTCCAAGAGGCGGCAGAGCCCTACACGGGCGGGCGCGCGTCGATCGTCATCGCCGCCCATCCGAAGACCGGCGTGACGGGCGCAGCAGCGCGCGAGCCGGTCGGCGTGCGCAGGCCTGGCGTGATCTTCGGGCTCGGAAACATCATTGAGAACGCAATCGATTTTGCCGACATCCGAGTCGAGGTGGCGGCCGAGTGGGACGGGGCAACCGTCATCATCACGATTGCCGACGACGGGCCCGGCTTCAATGCCGATCTCATCGATAATCTCGGCGAGCCTTATGTGACGACGCGCGCGGCGGATGCCAGGAAACGAGGAGATAAGGCGGCCTCCGGTCTTGGGCTTTTCATCGCCAAGACCTTGCTCGAGCGATCGGGAGCGCGGCTCGCGGTCGAAAATCAAAAAGCGCCCCGCCGCGGGGCCGTCGTGCGCATCACGTGGCCGCGCCCGGCCTTCGAAGCAAGCCCCGTGCGGGGAGACCTACAGCAATCCGAGCCCCCCAGTGCCGCGCGCGTGCCAATAAAGGTCGAAGATCGCTAGGCAATATTTAGCAATGTTTTTCCAAAGATGCACTTGGCGAAACCCGACGCACTAATATATTCGGGGCCCTGGCGGAGGACGATAACGTGAGCGAGGATTTGTCGTTTCGGCAGGACGAACTGCCCGAGGATCGCTCGCTGATTATCGTCGACGATGACCGGGCCTTTCTGCAGCGGCTGGCGCGCGCCATGGAAATGCGCGGGTTCGAGGTGCGAAGCGCCCATTCGATTGCCGAGGGGATCGACCTCATTCACCAGCGGGCGCCGGCGTTCGCAGTGGTCGACATGCGGCTCGAGGACGGAAATGGGCTCGACGTGATCGCCGAGCTGACGCGGGTGAGACCCAGCGCCCGCATCATCGTCTTGACCGGCTATGGCAATATCGCAACGGCCGTTTCAGCCGTGAAGCTCGGGGCGGTCGATTACCTCGCCAAGCCCGCCGACGCCGACGACGTGACGGATGCCCTCTTGGCGCCAAGCGACGCCAAGGCGCCCCCGCCCGAGAATCCGATGTCGGCCGATCGCGTGCGCTGGGAGCACATCCAGCGCGTCTACGAGCTGTGCAACAGAAACGTCTCAGAGACGGCGCGGCGGCTCAGCATGCACCGGCGCACGCTGCAGCGCATCCTGGCCAAGCGCGCGCCGAAGTAGGAGCGATCCGAAGCCGGCTCGACCCGATCCGCCGCCACGCCCGGCCGTCCCAAGGATGCCGTCATCGGAATGTGGCGGGGAGCGAGTCGGCCACGCTATCCGCGCCGGCGCAAAAGCTCCGATCGATGGATGCCCTCGCACCGCTCGTCAGCCTCTTACCCGGAGGACATCATCTCTGGATCCGCGAGCGCGGTGAGGCGCAGCGCGGCGGCGCGAGCAAAGCGCACCATCATGGATTTTCGCCGGGCTCCCGAAAGCCGCGCCTCCTGCGATGGCCGGATGATCTCGCCGCCATAGCGATCGGCCAATATGAGACCTGTATCCTCCGGCAGAGCGCTCAAGGGAAAGTCCGGCCTCACGGCGAAGAACAGCTGGTCGGAATAGTCGCGGTACTCGGGCCATTTCCCATCGGCGCGCAGGTCCTCGATCGAGGACTTGATCTCGACGATCCAGATGCCGCCGCTGTCGCTGAGGCCAACGACGTCCGCGCGCCGGCCATTGGGAAGGGGGAGCTCGGCGACGCTGGCAAGCCCGTGGCTGGCAAGGAGACGCACGACGCCGCGGCAAATGTCGAGCGCGGCCGGCGACTGGCGGCCGTCACGGAGGCTGACAAGCCTTGGGTCGTCCCCGCCGGCTTCGCCGGCAGTCATTGATCTGCCATCTGCGGGTGCCACGTCGCTCTCCCTTGCCTTTTCCCCGCGGCCGGTCTCTTTGGCCCAACCGCAACCAAAATCAGCTCCGCCAACAGCGTTGAACCGGCTATTCTCGCCACTCGACCTCAGGCCGGCCGAATGCCACCAAGACAAGGCCCCCTCTACCCATGTTCTTCAAACGCGCAAACAAAGACAAGCCGAATGAAGCCCCGCAACAGCAAGCGGGCGCCGTTCCGGCCGAGCCGCGTCCGCTCGCCGCCTCGGAGCTGCGCCGCACTGTCGATCCCAAAAGCCTCGGTTTCAAGACGACGACCGAGCTCGTGCCGGCGGCCGGTCTCATCGGCCAGGACCGTGCGCTGCGCGCCATCGAGTTCGGCGCCAACATCAAGGCCATGGACTTCAACGTGTTCGTATTGGGACCGCCGGCGTCCGGCAAGACCACGGCGGTCAAGTCCCACCTTGCAACCAAAGCGGCCGAGGCCGGGAAACCAGCCGACTGGGTTTATGTCAACAATTTCGAGGACGCTAGCCAACCGAAGGCACTGCGGTTGCCGTCGGGCCGCGCCAAACGCTTCGCCCGCACCATGATCGCCGCTATCGACGAGCTGCGCGGCACGTTGCCCGCCGCCTTCGAGAGCGAGGATTATCAAGCGCGCCGCCGCGCCATCGAAGAGGAGTTCCGCTCGGCTCACGAGGCCGCGTTCGAGGCGCTCAACAAGAAGGCCGTGGAACAAAACGTTGCGATCTTAAGGACCCCCACCGGGTTCGTGATGGCCCCGATGCACGAGGGCAATGTCGTGAAGCCGGCGGTCTTCAACCAGCTTCCCGAGACCATGCGCCGCGAGGTGGAGGCGCGCGTCGAGGCCTTGCAGAAGGAGCTCGAGCAAATTCTTTCCGAAATGCCGAGGGCGGACAAGGTCAAGCGCGGCAAAATCTCGGAGCTCAACGAAGAGGTCTCGCGCATCGTCGTCGAAGCCGTGCTCGACGAGGTGAAGGCCGAATGGGCGGATCTCGCCCCCGTCATCGACTACCTGGCCGCCGCCGAGCGCGATCTCGTCCGCAACGTCGGCTTGTTCCTGGCGTCCGCCGGCGAGGAGAGCGAGATCGTCAAGCAGCCGGTCGACACCTCGCGCGATCCGCGCTTCCGCCGCTACATGGTCAACGTCATGGTCTCGAATACGGACGAGATCGAAGGGGCACCCGTCCTCGAGGAGCTCAACCCGACCTTCGGCAATCTCCTCGGCCGTGTCGAACACATCGCGCAGATGGGTGCGCTGGTGACGGATTTTCTCCTCGCCAAGCCGGGCGCGCTCCATCGCGCCAATGGCGGCTATCTCTTGATCGACGTGCGTAAGCTCTTGTTCTCGCCGTTCGCCTGGGAAGGCCTGAAGCGCGCCTTGAAGGCCGGCTTCATCCGCATCGAACACCCGGCCGAGAGCCTGGGCCTCATCTCGACTCAGACCCTCGACCCCGAGCCGATTCCGCTCGATGTCAAAGTCGTCCTGCTCGGCGACCGGGAGCTTTACTACCTCTTGAGCGCCTACGACCCCGACTTTTCGCGCCTGTTCAAGGTGCAGGCCGATTTCGACGACACAATCATGCGCAGCAAGGAGAATGATGAGGCTTACGCGCGGCTCATTGCGTCGATCGTGGCCACGCACAAGCTGAAGCCGGTGGATGCGGCGGGCGTGGCGCGGCTCATCGACGAGGGCGCGCGCATGGCCGAGGATCGCGAGAAGCTCACGATCGAGATCGGCCGTATGGCCGACATCGTGCGCGAGGCCGACTATTGGGCCGGCCAAGCGGGGCGCAAGATCACGACGCGCGACGACGTGGCGCGCGCCATCGACGAACACATCCAGCGCTCCGACCGCTTGCGCGACCGCGCTCAGGAGACGTTCGCGCGCGGCATTGTGCTGGTCGACACGGAGGGAGAGAAGGTCGGGCAAATCAACGGCCTATCAGTGATTCAGCTCGGCGACTTCTCGTTCGGCCGGCCGAGCCGGATCACGGCGCGCGTGCGCATGGGGCACGGCCGGGTGACCGACATCGAGCGCGAGGTGAAGCTCGGCGGCCCCTTGCATTCCAAGGGCGTGATGATTCTTTGGGGCTATCTCGCCGGCCGCTTCGCTCTCGACTTTCCGCTGGCGATCGCGGCGACCCTCGTGTTCGAGCAATCCTATGCCGAAGTCGAGGGCGACAGCGCCTCCTCGGCCGAGCTTTATGCGCTCCTGTCCGCGCTCGCGGAGGCGCCGATCCGGCAGGGACTCGCCGTCACCGGCTCGGTCAATCAGCGGGGCGAGGTGCAGGCGATCGGCGGCGTCAACGAAAAGATCGAGGGCTTCTTCGATGTCTGCAAGGCGCGCGGGCATTCCGGCCAGCACGGCGTCTTGATCCCGCGCGCGAACGCTCAGCACCTGATGCTGAGGGACGATGTCGTCGCGGCCGCGAAGGAGGGCCGCTTCGCCATCTACGCCGTGGCGACCATCGACGAGGGGATCGAGCTCCTGACCGGGATCGCGGCCGGCGAGCGCTGCGCCGACGGCCGCTTCCCCGAGGGCACCATCGGCCGGCGCGTCGAGGACAAGCTCAAGACCTTCGCCGAGCGCGCGCGCGCGTTTGGCCTAGCCAAGCCCGACGGTTCCGGAAACGGGAGGCCAATCACGTGATCGCGCATGTGGCCGAGGCGGGAGAGGAGCGCGGCCGGGTCGTGCTGCGGCTCGGGCCGACCGGGAGCATGAGCGACATCGCGCTCGAGGCGGCAGTCCGCGTCGCACAGGCCTTTCAGTCGGAGATCGAAAGCCTGTTCATCGAGGACCAGCGGCTGTTCGATCTTGCGAGCTTTCCCTTTGCGCGCGAGGTTTCTCTTTCCGGGCGGCAAACGCGAGCCATCTCGGCCGAGGATATCGCGCGCGAGCTGCGCGCCCTCTCGGCGGCGCTCAATCGCAAGGTGGCGGAGACGGCGCGCCGCGCCGAGGTGCCGGTTCGCTTCCGCACCATCAGGGACGAGCCGGTGCACGCGCTCGCCGCGGCATGTACAGAGTCCGGGCCTTGGAATGTGGTCGCGCTCGCAGAGCCCTTGACCAGTGGAGGGGCGGGTTACCTTGCCGAGCTTTTCGCGGCGGTGGAAGGAGCGACGGGCTTCGTTCTCGTCGGTCCCGCGGCCCGGCGCACGA
>DATETZ010000063.1:0-28631 GCA_035283385.1 Hyphomicrobiaceae bacterium | reverse complement strand
CCCGTGGGCTTCGCGGCGGACAGCATGGTGTGACTTGAGCCGGGCCCCGGCCCGGCTCCTTTTCCGGCGCCGGCGGCTCGGGCTCGTCCGCCGGCAGCCGAGCCATTCCCCGCGCCGCAAGCGCCCTGATTTGCCAGCCGGGCCTCCTGGCGCTATCTCAGTCCGGCACGCCTCAACTCCGAGCCGCAACATGGCGAAAACACTCTACGACAAGATCTTCGACGATCACCTGGTCGACCGCCAGCCCGACGGCACCTGCCTTCTCTATATCGACCGCCATCTCGTACACGAGGTGACGAGCCCGCAGGCTTTCGAAGGCCTGCGGATCGCGGGGAGAAAGGTGCGCGCGCCCGGCAAGACCCTCGCCGTCGTCGACCACAACGTGCCGACGACCGACCGCTCGCACGGGATCGACGACGCGGAAAGCCGCATCCAGGTCGAGACGCTGGCGCGGAACGCGAGGGAGTTCGGGATCGAATATTTCAACGAGCTCGACAAGCGGCAGGGCATCGTCCACGTCATCGGCCCCGAGCAGGGATTCACGCTTCCGGGTACCACCATCGTGTGTGGGGACAGCCATACCTCGACCCACGGCGCGTTCGGCGCGCTCGCGCACGGGATCGGCACGAGCGAGGTCGAGCATGTGCTCGCGACCCAGACGCTGATCCAGAAGAAGGCCAAGAACATGCGGGTCACGGTCGACGGCACGCTGGCCTCGGGCGTCACGGCGAAGGACATCATCCTGTCGATCATCGGCGAGATCGGCACCGCTGGCGGGACCGGCCATGTCATCGAGTACGCGGGGGAGGCGATCCGTTCGCTCACGATGGAAGGCCGGATGACGGTCTGCAACATGTCGATCGAAGGCGGGGCCCGCGCCGGCATGATCGCCCCCGACGAGAGGACCTATGCCTTCATCAAGGGCCGGCCCAAGGCGCCCAAGGGCGCGGCATGGGAGATGGCCATGCGCTACTGGGAGACGCTCCATTCGGAGGCGGGAGCGCACTTCGACCGCGAGGTGCGCCTCGACGCAGGCAAGCTGCCGCCGATCGTCACCTGGGGCACGAGCCCGGAGGACGTCGCCGCCGTGACCGGCATGGTGCCCGACCCGGCGCAGGTCGAGGACGAGGCCAAGCGCGCCTCCATGCGGCGTGCGCTCGAGTACATGGGCCTCACGCCCGGTACCCGGATGACCGAGATCCCGCTCGACGTGGTCTTTATCGGCTCGTGCACGAACGGGCGCATCGAGGACTTGCGCGAGGTCGCCACAATCGTGAATGGGAAGACAGTCTCATCCCGCTTGGCCTATGCCATGATCGTGCCGGGCTCGGGGCTGGTGAAAGAGCAGGCCGAGGCCGAGGGCCTCGACCGGATCTTCAAGCGCGCGGGCTTCGAATGGCGCGAGCCCGGCTGCTCCATGTGCCTCGGCATGAACCCGGATCAGTTGAAGCCGCAGCAGAGGTGCGCCTCGACCTCGAACCGCAACTTCGAGGGGCGGCAGGGCTATAAGGGCCGCACGCACCTGGTCTCGCCCGCCATGGCCGCCGCGGCGGCGATCGAGGGCCATTTCGTCGATATCAGGATGTGGCGCTGAAGGCTTGCGTGAGCACACGGGCATGAATGCCGGGACGGCTACTGCCGATTGTTGGCGCGCCGGCTCAGCATCGGGCCGAGGGTCGAACGCAGGCCGGCAATCTCGTCTGCCTGCATCCGAAAAAACGCCTTCCGGCTCAGGCGTCGCCTTTCCGCGCTCCCAAGTGTCTGCGATAGAAGAGCACAAATCACGTTACCGGGCGGGTAGAGCTGAGGCGGGGCAGCCTCCTTGAAGCCGAACACGTGCTCATAGAACCGGCGCCACTTGAGCTGGGTGCCGACCAGCAACAATTTCGCGTCTGTCGCAATGCACGCTGCGATCGCGGCGCGAATGAGCGCGGCATAAAGTCGTGCGCGATAGCGGGTGTTCTTGATCGCGGGGTCCATCGCAAGCCGGGACAGCTCGACGAGCGTGCCGGGTGCGGCCGCTTTGATGTCATCGATTTCAGGATAGACCTGCTCGCATGGCAGGCTTGGACCTGTGCTGTGGGCGCTCCAAAAATTCAGCCGAAGGGTTGCGATGCAGCTTCCCCCCTTGAACAGGCCGGCCGTGACCGTGCTCGCGAGGTCATCGTAGGCATCGCTGTAGATCTTCCCGCGCGACGGCTCGATGAGCCCGGAATCCAGATAGGCGCGATACCTGAGGGCCCAGAGCTCGCGCCTGTCGTCGCGGTTGGAGTACCACCGGACGGAGACGTTCGCGGCCCCGCGATGGTCTTCCTCGCGCGCCTCGACACCCTCGCGCCGAAGCTGCTGCACCATCGATGTCCGCCTCATTAACTTCCTCTATTTGCTGTGGCTGCCATGTGCAATGGTTTCCCCCCGAGGGCAAGGCCGCTCAGCTTCGTCCAGCGGATGTGGACAATACGGAAGAAAATCGGTGGCTGCCCCCGCCTTGCTGTAGCATGCTAAATGCGCGACTGGAAGCTCGGTTCCCTCTTGCCGGGGCAAAGGTTATGCCGCCGGGTTCAGGCGCGTTGTCGCACCCAGCCGCACTCTAGGTGAAGGGCAGGCTCATCGATCGCTACGATTGGGCGGCGGGCATGATGTGCCGCGAAGGTTGGAGGCCGGTGCTACCGGGCCTCCCTTTTCTTTGGCTCTTTGAGCGTGGGAATTTTGGACGTGTCGACGTCGCGGCACGCGTGCCACAGGTCGTGCGCGGCTTGCATATCCAGCCAGACGGACGGATTGTTTCCGAGCATCTTGCCAATGCGTACGGCCATCTGGGGCGTGACCGGCTGTTTTTCGGAAAGGAGGTCATAAAGCGTCTGCCGCGAGATGCCGAGATGCTTGGCTATCGCTGTCTTCGACAGCTCGAGCGCCGGGAAAACGATATCCCGAAGCAACTTGCCCGGATGGGTCGGGCAACGCTTTGGATCTCTGACAGGAAAATTGTTCGTCAATCGGTGCCTCCAGCTCGCCCTCTCCTGATTGTTCCACTCGAAATCGACATCGACGCATTATAGGATTTTCATTGCCTTGAAGCTCGCGTGGCCGGCCTTGCCGACGATGATGTGGTCGTGGACCGTGACCCCCAAAGGGCGCGCGGCTTCAACGATCTGCTTCGTCATGTCGATGTCGGCCCGCGACGGGGCCGGGTCGCCCGAGGGATGATTGTGCACGAGAACGATGGCGCTCGAGGAAAGCTCGAGCGCGCGTTTCACGACCTCGCGCACATAGACGGGCGTGTGGTCGACCGTTCCCTGCCCCTGCACCTCGTCGGCGATCAGGCGGTTCCTCTTGTCCAGGAACAGGATCCGGAACTGCTCGCGCTGCTCGAAGCCTTGCGCGGCGCGAAGATAGCCGAGCACCTGATTCCACGACGAGAGCAGCGGCCGTTCCGTGACGTCCGCCTTGATCAGGCGCAGCGCGGCGGCGCGCATGAGCCTCAGTTCCGTGACCACGGCATCGCCCACGCCTGCTGTCTCCTTGAGCCGGTTCTCGGGGGCGGCCACGACCTCGGCGAACGAGCCGAAGCGCGCGATCAGGCGCTTGGCAAGCTCCTTGGTGTCGCGGCGGGGGAGGGCGCGGAAGAGAACGAGCTCCAGGAGCTCGTAGTCGGGCAGCGCGTCGGCGCCGCCCTTGCGAAAGCGCTCGCGCAGGCGCTGGCGGTGGCCGGAATAAAGCGGCGCCGGAGACTCGAGCAGGGCGCCCTGCTCACTCTCGGCGTCGTCGTCTTTCGCGCGCCCCGGCACGGTCGCGGCTCCGCGTCAAATGATTTTGTAGGGCGGGCAATCGTAGCCGGCCGGCGAATACGTGAACACCTCGCAGCCCGTCTCCGTCACGCCGACGGTGTGCTCAAACTGGGCCGAAAGCTCGCGGTCGCGCGTGACCGCGGTCCAGCCGTCGGCCAGGACTTTGACGTGGGACTTGCCGAGATTGATCATCGGCTCGATGGTGAAGAGCATGCCGGGCTCCATGACAATGCCCTCGCCTTCCTCGCCGTAGTGCAGGATGTTCGGCCGGTCGTGGAACACGCGGCCGAGGCCATGGCCGCAGAAGTCGCGCACGACGCTGCAGCGTTGAGCCTCCGCATGGGCCTGAATCGCAGCCCCGATGTGCCCGGTCGAATGGCCCGGCCTCACGGCGGCGATGCCGCGCTTCAACGCCTCGAAGGTGACCTCGATCAATCGCTCAGCCCGGCGCGCGATGGCGCCGACCCCATACATGCGGCTCGTATCGCCGTGCCAACCGTCGAGGATGAGAGTCACGTCGATATTGACGATGTCGCCTTCGCGCAGCGGCTTGGGCCCCGGTATGCCGTGGCAGACGACATGGTTGATCGAGGTGCAGGTCGCTCTCGGGAAGCCGCGATAGTTGAGGGGCGCGGGAACGGCGCCGTGCTCGAGGCAGAAATCGAGGATCAGATCGTCGATGTCCTCGGTCGTGACCCCGGGCCTCACGTGCGGCACGAGAATGTCCAAGGCTTGGGCCGCGAGCCGGCCCGCCTTGCGCATGCCGGCGAAGTCGTCTGGACCGTAGAGCTTGATGGCGCCGCTTTCGCGCGACTGCAGGCGGCGGACCTCGACGTTGGACATGGGGGCGCAGACCGTTCGTTCGATCCCGGACTAGACCAGAATGTAGTGCAATTCCCCGGCCGCGCAACGCTTCGCGAGGGCGCTCGAGATCCGTGCCGCGCGCGCACCGCGACCCCGGTGCGCTCGAGAGGCGTTGGGGCGCCCTCGCCGGCGCCCGCCTCAGGCCGGGCTTTCCTCTTCCGCCGGCACTTCCTCGGCCGCCGCCTCGGCGATGAGCCGTCGCGCCTCGCCTACCCAGTCGTCTCTCTCGATGCGGGCGTCGAGCTTCAAGGCCTCGTCGAGATTGGCGATGTCGTCGTCGGAGAAGTTCGCGATCTGCTCGAACGTGAGGCAGTTGAGCTGTTTCAGGCGGGAGGCGAGATCGGCATCGATGCCTTTGATGCGAGCCAGGTCATCGGGCTCGCCCTTAGGCTTCTTGAAGCCCTTCCACTGGGCGTTGAGGCGGCGCGCGCGCACGTCGGTGCGCTCGAAGATGCGGGCCGACTTGCCGCGCCGCCCGCGCAGATAGTAGAGCTTCGCGCGGCGCACCTTGCCGCGCCGCAGCACCTCGATCTCGGCGATGTAAGGCGAGTAGATGGGGAACACGCGCTCGACGCCCTCGCCGTAGGAGATCTTGCGCACCGTGAAGTTCTCGTTGAGGCCGGAGCCGGAGCGCGCAATGACGACGCCCTCGTAGGCCTGCAGTCGCACCGTCATGTCCTTGCCCTCGCCCTCGATCACCTTGACCATGACCTTGACGGTGTCGCCGGGCCCGAACTCTGGCACGCCGCGCTTCTGGGTGAGGGCGACGATCTGCTCGCGCTCGAGCTCCTCGATGATGTTCATGGGACTGTCCTCAAGCACGATAATCGCATGCCCTGGCCGGGCACGAACCGCGGCAAGCCCGCTCGGCAGGCATTTCGGGAATAGGATTGCGGCGTGATAGCCGAAATCGCGGCCCCTGTCGATACGTGTCTGGGATCAGCTCTTGCCCTTGGGCCGGTGCTCGAGATCGGGGCGCCGGGCGCGGGTGATGCGCTCGGCCTCCGAGCGGCGCCAGCGGGCGATCTTGTTGTGGTCGCCGGACACGAGCACGTCCGGGATCGCCCGCCCCTCCCACTCGCGCGGCTTGGTATAGTGCGGGTACTCGAGGAGGCCCCCTTCGAAGCTCTCCTCCGCCAGCGATTGCGCCTCGCCGACCACGCCCGGGATCAGCCGCACGCAGGCATCGATCAGCGCCATGGCGGCGATCTCGCCGCCCGAGAGCACGTAGTCGCCGACCGAGACCTCGCGCAGGCGCCTGGCCTCGATGACGCGCTCGTCGATGCCCTCGAACCTGGCGGCGAGCAGCAACACGCCCGGCCCCGCCGCGAGCTCCCGCACGAGTCCTTGCCCGAGCGGCTCCCCGCGCGGCGACAGGTAGATCGCCGGCGCGTCGGGCTCGCTCGCGCGCGCGTGATCGATGGCGGCCGCCAGCACGTCGGCGCGCATCACCATGCCGGCTCCGCCGCCTGCCGGCGTGTCGTCGACCGCCTTGTGGCGGCCGATGCCGAAGTCGCGGATCTGAACCGTGCTGAGCGACCACAGCCCATGGGCGAGCGCTTGTCCGGCGAGCGAGACGCCCAAGGGCCCGGGAAAGACCTCGGGGAAGAGCGTCAGCACGGTGGCTCGCCACGGCGGCCGTCCAGCACGAGTCGGGATGTGGGGCATGAGCAGGGCCAACAACCGAGCTGAAATGTCATCCTCGGCTTTGTGCCGAGGATCCATTCCTCAATGGGCGCCGGCGCTTGCGGAAAGATGGATCCTCGGGACAAGCCAGAGGATGATAGTTTACAGTGCTCAAACGCCCTCGACGACGACAATGTCGATCGTGCCGGCGCCCTGGCGCAGCTTTTTGGCTTCCGCGTATTCTGGCGACTTCGCGTAGCCGAGCGCGGCCTCGTAGCTTGGGAACTCGAGGACCACGTTGCGGGCGGCTCCGTTGCCTTCCGTGATCTCGCACCGGCCCCCGCGCACGATCGGGGCGCCGCCGAACTTGTCGAGCGCGATCCTCGATTTCGCCACGTACTCCCCCCACCTCGCCGGGTCGGTGACGGTCGCGTGCGCGATCACATATCCCTTGGCCATCGGCTTCCTCGTTTCGCGTTTCAATGCAATGCGCCGCCCGCGAGCCGCGCGCGCGCCTCGCGGATGTGATGGAGAAAGGTCTCGGCCGCGCTCTTGGGATCGTCGGCTTCGGTAATCGGCCGGCCGACGACGAGATGGTCGGCCCCGGCGGAGATGGCGTGCTCCGGCGTCATCACCCGCTCCTGGTCGTCCATGGTGCTGCCGGTGAGCCGGATGCCGGGTGTCACGATGAGAAAGCCTGGTCCGGCAAAATCGCGAATGCGCGCGGCCTCGTGGCCGGAGGCGACGACGCCGTCGAAGCCGGATTCGTAAGCGAGGCGCGCGCGGGCTAGCACGAGGTCGGCCGGCGCCGTCGCCGACCCCTGCTGTTTTACGTCGTCCGCGGTGAGGTTGGTGAGCACGGTCACGGCAAGCAGCTTCATGGGGCTCGCGCCGCGACCGGCAACGGCCGCGCGCAGGGTCTTCAGGTCCTGCCCGTGCACGGTGATGAAGTTGACGCCGAGCTCCTTGGCGTTGGCGACCGCGCGCTCGACCGTGTTGCCGATGTCGAGCAGCTTCATGTCGAGGAACACGTGCTTGCCCTGATGCCTCAGCTCGCGCGCAAGCTCGAGCCCGCCGACGAACAACAGCTCGAGGCCGACCTTGTAGAACGACACGGCCTCGCCCAGCGTCGCAACGAGCCGGCGCGCCTCCTCGAGCGTCGGCATGTCGAGGGCGACGATCAGGCGGTCCTTGGCGGTCAGGTGGGTCATAGGTCGAGCGAAATGGCGATCGGAGCGTTTGGTGCCGGACATCTACCCATGCAGCACGTGCGCGGCGCGGGCAAGCTTCTGGATCAGGCTCTTGAACAGCTCCTGGGACTCCTTGTTCCTCAAGTGGCCGTGGTCGTCGAAGGCATCGGCGGCGCGCGGCACCGCGAACTGGTCGGGCAGGACCAGCGCGCCCGTGCCCAGCTCGAGCACCGTGCGTACCGTGTTGAGGCCCCGCAATCCTCCCAGGCCGCCGTTGGAGGCAGAGCCGAGAGCAAAGACACGCGTCTTGAAGACCGCGAGCGGCTCCTCGCCCTCATTCTTGATGCGGCTGATCCAGTCGAGAGTATTTTTCAAGAGCGGCGTGATGGAGGCATTGTACTCGGGGCAGGCGATGAAGATGCCCGTGTGGACCTTCATCAAGGCTTCCATCTTGCGGGCGTTGTCGGGGACGCCGTCGCGCTCCTGCAGGTCGGCATCGTAGACCGGCATGGGATAGTCGCCGAGGTCGGCGAAGGTGGCAGGAATACCGTTGGCGTCGGCGATCAGGGCGCCGAGGCGGGCGAGCCGCTTGTTGTACGACGCCGTCCGGGCGCTGCCGGCGAAGAACAGAAGCTTGGTGGCGCTCGTCATGTCCTGCCCCGTGCTCGAGTGGGATTGGCCTTGGATTTTTTGCAGCGCTTTCCGGCCGCCGCCGCCCGCGGGGGCGGCGAGCCGTCGCCGGGACCTTTCAGACGGCTAACCCCCCTTCCCCTCGAAGAAATCCTTGACGCGCGAGAAGAAGCCCGCGCTCTCCGGGCTCGTCCCCTTGTGGCTTTCGCGCTCGAACTCCTCCAAGAGCTCGCGCTGGCGGCGCGTCAGGTTCTTGGGCGTCTCGACCTCGACCTGGATATACATGTCGCCGACGACGCTCGAGCGCAGGACGGGCATGCCCTTGCCCTTCAAGCGGAACTGCTTTCCCGATTCGCTGCCTTCCGGGATCTTGACGCGGCTCGTGGTGCCCTCGAGCGTCGGCACCTCGATCTGGCCGCCGAGCGCCGCCGTCGTCATCGAGCTCGGCACCTTGCAGAAAATATCGGCGCCGTCGCGCTGGAAGAGCTGGTGCGGCTTGAGCGACAGGAAAATGTAGAGATCGCCCGCCGGGCCGCCGCGCAGACCCGCCTCGCCTTCGCCCGCCAGCCTGATTCGCGTGCCGTCCTCGACTCCCGCCGGGACATTGACCGAGAGCGTGCGCTCCTTGGTGACGCGGCCGGCGCCCGAGCAGCTCGGGCACGGATCGTCGATGACCTCGCCGCGCCCTTGGCAGGAGGGGCATGTGCGCTCGATCGTGAAGAATCCCTGGGAGGCGCGCACTTTGCCCATGCCGCCGCAGGTCGGACAGGAGGCGGGCTTGGTGCCGGACTTGGCGCCCGAGCCCGAGCACGTCTCGCAGACGACGCTGGTGGGAACGCGAATCTGCACCGTTCGGTCGGAGTAAGCCTCGGCGAGCGTGATCTCCATGTTGTAGCGAAGATCGGCACCGCGTTCGCGCCCCGCGCGCGTGCGGCCGCGCCGGCCGCCCATGAACTCGCCGAACAGGTCCTCGAAGATGTCGGACATCGAGGAGGCGAAGTCGGGGCCGAAGCCGCCGGCCCGGCCCGATCCGGCGTCGAAGGCCGCATGCCCGAACCGGTCGTAGGCCGCCCGCTTGTGCGGGTCCTTCAAGGCCTCGTAGGCTTCGTTGAGCTCCTTGAAACGCTGCTCGGCGGCCTTGCTGCCCGGATTGCAATCGGGATGGTGCTCCTTGGCGAGCTTGCGGAAGGCGTTCTTGACTTCTTGCTCGCTCGCGGTGCGGCTCACTCCGAGCACGTCGTAGTAGTCGCGTCTTGCCATGGGGCGGCAATTCCGTCTCGAGCTGGCCGCGGCCGCCGGCGGCCGCAACGTCCCGCGCTGGAGCAGCTCACGGCGAAGTGGGAACCGGTTCGCCAAATGAGGCTGCGATGAATCAGGAGCCTAGAGCGTGTTCCCGATTCTAAGGAAGCGGGAACCGCTCTAGAGGAGAAGTTTCTCGCTCCTGCGTGTCCGGCGCGCCAAGCAGCGGCCGTCGCGACAGCGAGTTGCCTAGGGCCGGAAAATGGGTCCGGCATCACGCAGACTTCTTCTTGTCGTCCTTGACCTCCTCGAAGTCGGCGTCGACGACGTTTTCGGTTCCGCCCGCCGAGCCGCCGGACGATGATGGGCCCTCATCCGTGCCCGAGGACTGCTGGGCGCTGTAGATCGCCTCGCCGATCTTCATCGCCACCTGAGCCAGCGCGTTGGTCGCCGATTTGATGGAGCCGGCATCGTCCGACTTGATCGCGTCCTTGGCGGCGGCGATCGCCTTCTCCACGTCGTCTTTGACCGCGGCGACAGCCGCGTTCGAGGCGTTCTCCGCGAGCTGCTTCTCCGTCACATGGATCAGCGCCTCGGCTTGGTTTTTCGCCTCGACGAGCTCGCGCTTCTTCTTGTCCTCGGCCTCGAATTGCTTGGCTTCCTGCACCATGCGCTCGATCTCGGACTGCTGCAGGCCGCCCGAGGCCTGAATGCGGATCGACTGCTCCTTGGCGGTCGCCTTGTCCTTGGCCGAGACGTGCACGATGCCGTTGGCGTCGATGTCGAACGTGACCTCGATCTGCGGCACGCCGCGCGGGGCAGGCGGGATGCCGACGAGATCGAACTGGCCCAACAGCTTGTTGTCGGCCGCCATCTCGCGCTCGCCTTGGCTGACGCGGATGGTGACCGCATTCTGTGCGTCCTCGGCGGTGGAGAAGACCTGGCTCTTCTTGGTCGGGATCGTCGTGTTGCGCTCGATCAGGCGCGTGAACACGCCGCCCAGCGTTTCGATGCCGAGCGACAGCGGCGTCACGTCGAGCAAAAGGACGTCCTTGACCTCGCCCTTGAGCACGCCCGCCTGGATTGCAGCGCCGACGGCGACCACCTCGTCCGGGTTGACGCCTTTGTGCGGCTCCTTGCCGAACAGCTCCTTGACGACCTGCTGCACCTTGGGCATGCGCGTCATGCCGCCGACGAGCACGACCTCGTCGATCTCGGCGGCCTTGAGGCCGGCGTCCTTGAGCGCCTGCATGCAGGGCCCTTTGGTTTTGGCGATGAGATCGTCGACCAGGCTCTCGAGCTTGGCGCGCGTGAGCTTCATCGTGAGGTGCTTCGGCCCCGACTGGTCGGCGGTAATGAACGGCAGGTTGATCTCGGTCTGCGATGACGACGACAGCTCGATCTTCGCCTTCTCGGCCGCCTCCTTGAGACGCTGCAGCGCGAGCTTGTCGTTCCTCAAGTCGATGCCCTGCTCCTTCTTGAACTCGTCGGCGAGGTAGCCGACCAGCTTCATGTCGAAGTCCTCGCCGCCGAGAAAGGTGTCGCCATTGGTCGACTTCACCTCGAACACGCCGTCGCCGATCTCGAGGATGGAGATGTCGAAGGTGCCGCCGCCCAAGTCGTAGACGGCAATGGTCTTGCTCTCCTTCTTCTTCTCGAGGCCGTAGGCAAGGGCGGCCGCCGTCGGCTCGTTGATGATGCGCAACACCTCGAGCCCTGCGATCCTGCCGGCGTCCTTGGTCGCCTGACGCTGGGCGTCGTTGAAGTAGGCGGGAACCGTGATCACGGCCTGCGTGACCGTCTCGCCGAGCTTGGCCTCCGCGGTTTCCTTCATCTTCTGCAGAACGAAGGCCGAGATCTGCTGCGGCGAATAATGCTTGCCGTGGGCTTCGACCCAGGCGTCGCCGTTGGGGCCCTTGATGATCCTGTAGGGGACGAGCTTCTTGTCCTTTTCCACCATCGGGTCGTCGTAGCGCCGCCCGATCAAGCGCTTGATGGCGAAAAACGTGTTGGTGGGGTTTGTCACCGCCTGGCGCTTGGCCGGCAAGCCGACGAGCCGCTCGCCGTCTTCCGCAAATGCCACGATCGAAGGGGTCGTGTTCATGCCCTCGGCGTTTTCGAGGACCCTCGGCTTGCCGCCTTCCATGACGGCGACACAGGAGTTGGTGGTGCCGAGGTCAATGCCGATGACTCTTGCCATTTCTCTCTAGTCCTTTTCATTGCGGCGGACCGCCCGGACCCGTCTTTGCTGGCGTCCGGAGATCCAAAAGGCCCATGGGCGGGCGGATGGATGCAGTCCCCTTGGAGCTTTGATGAGCGATGCGCCCTTATATAGGGTCGTCTTTTTGGGGCGCAACGGCAAGGGATCACCGGGTGGTGATCAATTTTCTGGCCCCGGTCATAACTTCGTTCACGCCGTCTCATACTGGGACTACGGCTCGCCGGAAAAGGTGCTGAACCCATGAGACCTCGAGGTTTCCGCTTGTTGAAAGGTGCGCTCGACGGCGCCGCTCAAGAGCGCCTGCGCAGCGCCATCGAGGCCGTGGTGCGGTCCGCGCCATTCTTTACCCCCCGGATGCCGCGCACGGGCACGCCGTGCTCGGTCCGGATGACGAACTGCGGCCCCCTGGGCTGGGTGACCGACCAAGAGGGCGGCTACCGCTACCAGGCGAGGCACCCGGAGACGGGCCGCCCGTGGCCGCCCATGCCTCGGCAGCTGCTCGAATTATGGGAAGAAATCTCGGCCTTCGGTGCTCCGCCCGAGGCTTGTCTCGTCAACTATTACGGCCCCGGCGCGAGATTGGGCAGCCATCGCGACGCCGACGAGGACGAGGCGCGCGCGCCGGTCGTGTCGGTTTCGCTCGGCGACGATGCGGTGTTCCACATCGGCGGGCTCGAGCGGCGCGATCCCAAGCAGCGGTTGATCCTGCAATCCGGCGACGTCGTCGTGCTGGGAGGCGCGGCGCGCTTGGCCTATCACGGCGTCGACCGCATCCTTCCCGGGACGTCGGATCTCCTACCCGAGGGCGGGCGCATCAACCTGACATTGCGGCGCGTCGCGCCATGGGCGGCTTTGCGATAACCCCGAGCCCGCTCAGGCCGCGGGTTCGCCGGGTCGGGCCGGGGGCACGGGCGGCGGCTCGTCCGGTTTCGCCGGCTTCGCACCGCCTTTGGCGACGACCACCATCGCCGGCCGCAGCACCCGGTCCTCGATCAGGTAACCCTGCTGAAAAACCTCGAGAATTGTACCCGGCGCCACCTCGGCGTTGTGCGCTTCCATGACTGCCTGGTGCTGGTGCGGGTTGAACGTCTCGCCCTTGGGATTGATGCGCTTGACGCCGTGCCGCTCGAGCACGTTCAGGAACTCGCGCTCGGTCATCGTCACGCCCTCGAGAAAGCTCTTCAAGGCCGGATCCTGCTCGGCGGCTTCCGCCGGGACGAGGGCGGCCGCACGCTCGAAATTGTCGGCGACCGTCACGACGTCGCGCGCGAAGCGGGTGATGGCGTACTTTGCCGTCTCCTCCTTCTCGCGCTCGGTGCGCTTGCGCAGATTGTCCATCTCCGCGTGCGCCCGCAGAAGACGGTCCGTTAGATCGGCGATCTGGGCCGTCAGGAGCTCGACCTCGGCTGCAAGATCCGAGGCCTCGGGGGCGAGCTGATCGCGAGCCGGAGCGGCTTCGGCCTCGCCTAACGGTGACGCGGCCTTTTGGCTCGGCACGGTGTTCGCGGCGCCTTTTTTTGTCTCGTCGGCCATGTGATCACCGCGTATGAGGGACAGGATGGCAAGAGCAATGGATTGAACCGGTCTGATAGCTGCAAAGCCGCCCCGTTTCGAGCCCGATATCAGGCCCAATCGCGAAAAAATCAAGTCAGCAGCCGGCTCACGAGCTTGGCCGTGTAATCCACCATGGGAATGATGCGCGCGTAATTGATGCGGGTCGGCCCGATGACGCCCAAGACACCGACGATCTTGCGCGTCTCGTCGTGGAACGGGGCAACGATGAGCGAGGAGCCCGAGAGCGAAAACAGCTTGTTCTCCGAGCCGATGAAAATCCGCACGCCCTCGGCGCTCTCGGCGAGCCCCAGGATCTGCACCAGATCGCGCTTCTGCTCGAGATCGTCGAAAAGCTTGCGGATTCGCTCGAGATCCTCGATCGCCGTCAGGTCCTTCAAAAGGTTCGACTGGCCGCGGACGATGAGGCTCTTGCGGTCGTCGAGCGAGCCCGACCACTCGGCAAGCCCCGCCTTGATGACCTTCTGCGTCAGGACGTCGAGCTCGGCCTTGGCGCGGCCCAGCTCCTTCTCGACGGCGGCACGTGCTTCAGAGATGCTCATGCCGCGGATGTGGGCATTGAGGTAGTTCGCGGCCTCGGTCAGCGCGGACGGCGGCAGTCCAGGCGGCAGCGCGATGACGCGGTTCTCGACATTCTGGTCCTCGCCGACCAGCACCACCAGCGCCTTGGTCGGCTCCAAGGGCACGAACTCGATATGCTTGAGGCGCGCCACCTGTTTCTCGGCGAGCACGACACCGGCGCAGTGCGAAAGCCCCGAGATCATCTCGCTCGCTTCCGCCAGCACTTGATCGATGGAGATCGCACGCTTGATCGAGACTTGCGCCTCGATCTGGCGGCGCTCCTCGTCGGAAAGATCGCCGATCTCGAGCAGGCCGTCGACGAACAGCCTGAGCCCGGTTTGCGTCGGCAGCCGCCCGGCCGAGGTGTGCGGCGCATAGATCAAGCCCGCATGCTCGAGGTCGGACATCACGTTGCGGATCGAGGCCGGCGAGAGCGTTATTGGCAGCACGCGGGCGAGATTGCGCGAGCCGACGGGCTCGCCGGTCGTCAGATACGACTCGACAATCTGACGGAGGATGGCTCGCGAGCGATCGCTGAGCCTGGTGATCTCGGAAACGGCTGCGGTCATCGAGAGGCGCTATCGGGCCACGGGGTTCAAGAGGTGCCTGCCCGAATCTAGGTAATTGACGCGCCGCCCGTCAATCGCGGCCGTCGTCCGGGCGCCGAATCGAGGTTGATCAAGCGCGGGGCCTCCCTTAGGGTCGCGCGAAACCTGACCGGCCGCTCAATTGGGCCGAGTGGGCCGAGGCCGAACCGGCACAATCGCCATTATGCGCCCATCGAAACGCCAGCCCGACGAGCTTCGCCGCGTTTCCTTCGAGCGCGCGGTGTCGATGCATGCCGAGGGCTCCTGCCTGATCAAGTTCGGCAACACGCATGTGCTGTGCACGGCGAGCCTCGAGGAGCGCGTCCCGCCCTGGCTCAAAGGACAAGCGCGCGGCTGGGTGACCGCAGAGTACGGCATGCTGCCGCGCGCCACCTCGGAGCGCACGCGCCGCGAGGCAACCTTGGGCAACCAGTCGGGACGGACGCAGGAGATTCAGCGCCTGATCGGGCGAGCGCTGCGCGCGGTCGTCGACCTGCCCAAGCTCGGGGAGCGGCAGATCACGGTCGATTGCGACGTGATCCAGGCCGACGGCGGCACGCGCACGGCTGCGATAACCGGGGCATGGGTGGCGCTGCACGACTGCTTCAAGTGGATGCAGGTGCGCGACATGGTGAAGGACGGCGTGCTGCGCGATCACGTGGCCGCCGTCAGCTGCGGTCTTTGCAAAGGCGGACCCGTGCTCGATCTCGACTACGCGGAGGACTCGACGGCGGAAGCCGATTCCAACTTCGTCATGACGGGGTCCGGCGGCATCGTCGAGGTGCAGGGCACGGCCGAGAAGGCGGCCTTCAGCCAGGAAAGCTTCGACGCACTCATGGCGCTTGCCAGAAAGGGCATCGGCGAGCTCATCTCGCTGCAGAAGCTGACCGTGGCGTAAAGGAGGCAGCAGGTAGCCGTCATGAGTGCGGGTCGAACCTGTTGCCTACTTCCTGTTGTCTGTTGCCCATAGAGACATGACTCCCACCGCCATCCTGGAAACGATTCTTTACGCTGGCGATCTCGACGCGGCCGAGGCCTTCTACCGCGACGTGCTCGGTCTCGTGCCCGTGGCAAAGGCCGAGAAACGGCAGGTGTTCTTCAGGCTGGGGAGCCAGATGCTCTTGATCTTCAACCCGGAGGCGACCGTGGTTCCCCCGGCTCGCGACGCTCAGCTGCCGGTTCCGCCCCACGGCGCGCGCGGGCCCGGGCATGTATGCTTTCGCGCATCCCGGGACGAGATCGAGACGTGGCGTGCCCATCTCTTGGGGAAGAGTGTCGCGATCGAAGCCGATTTCGAATGGCCGGGCGGGGGCCGGTCCATCTACTTCCGCGATCCCGCCGGCAACTGTCTCGAGTTCGCCGAGCCGAGGATCTGGGGGATCGACTGATGCGGCGGCTCACGAACGGCACCAAGCTCGTCGTTGCGAGCCACAACCCCGGCAAGGTATGGGAGATCGATCAGCTTCTCGCGCCCCATGGGCTCGCGACCGTCCCGGCGGGCGAGCTCGGACTTGCCGAGCCCGAGGAGACCGAGCCGACCTTCGAGGGCAACGCGCGCCTGAAGGCGCTCGCCGCGGCGACCGGGTCGGGCCTGCCGGCGCTCGCGGATGATTCCGGCCTCGAGGTCGATGCCCTCGATGGTGCCCCCGGCGTCCACAGCGCAGACTGGGCGGGACCGATCAGGGACTTCTCGATCGCCATGCAACGGGTCCACGACGAGCTCGAGAGGAGCGGAGCCTGGAGCGGGGCGGCGGCGCCGCGCGCCAACTTCATCTCTGTTCTCTGCCTCGCCTGGCCCGACGGCGAGCATCGCTTCTTCGAGGGCAGGGTTCACGGGGCCCTCGTCTGGCCGCCGCGGGGCGGCAACGGGTTCGGCTACGATCCGATCTTCGTGGCCGACGGCGAGAGCATGACGTTCGGGGAAATGGAGCCGGCGCGGAAGTATGCGTTGTCCCACCGCACCCGCGCCTTCGATGCCTTCAAAGCGGCTTGCCTTGGTGGCGCCCATGGCTGATGAGCACGGCTTCGGCGTCTACGTCCACTGGCCGTTCTGCGCCCAAAAGTGCCCCTACTGCGACTTCAACAGCCATGTCCGGTTCGGCGGCTGGGACGAAGCGCGATTTCTTGCCGCTTACAAACAGGAAATTTCGCACATCGCCGCGATCTCCGGCTCGAGGGTCGTCTCGAGCATCTTTTTCGGCGGCGGCACGCCGTCATTGATGAAGGCCGAGACCGTGGCCGGAATTCTCGACCACATCGCGGGCCTGTGGACCATCGACAGCGACGCCGAGATCACGCTCGAGGCGAACCCGGGCAGCGTGGAGGCGACGCGGTTTCGCGGCTACAAGGCGGCGGGCGTCAGCCGCATCTCGCTCGGGGTGCAGTCGCTTCGCGACGAGGAGCTGAAAAAGCTCGGCCGAATTCATTCGGTTGCGGAAGCAATGGCCGCGGTTCGCATGGCACGGGAGATGTTCGACCGCTTTTCGTTCGACCTCATCTATGCGCGCCCAGGCCAGACGCCCGAGGCATGGCGAGAAGAGCTCAAAGAGGCTCTTGCGCTCGCCGGCAAGCACCTGTCGCTCTACCAGTTGACCATTGAGCCCGAAACCCCGTTCGCGGAGTTGCAAGCGGCCGGAAAGCTCATCGTACCCGACGGCGAGGCGGCGCTCGCTCTTTACGAGCTGACGCAGGAGCTGACCGGGGCCGCCGGGCTCCCGGCCTACGAAATCTCGAACCATGCAAGCCCGGGGGAGGAAAGCCGCCACAATCTCATCTATTGGCGCTACGGCGAGTATGCCGGGGTCGGCCCCGGGGCGCACGGCCGCCTGATCCTCGGCGGCGCGCGCCATGCGACGGTTGCCGAGCCCAATCCGGAGAGCTGGGCCGCGGCCGTCGAGCGCGCCGGACATGGCTTCTCGCACGTCGAGCGCCTCACCCGCGCCCAGCAAGCCGACGAAATGCTGCTGATGGGTTTGCGGCTCGCCGAGGGCCTCGATCTCGACCGCCTCGCCGCCGTCGGCGGTGTGCGTCCGGCAGCAACGGTCCTCGCCGAGCTTGAAAGGCAAGGCCTCATCGAGCGCCTCGCATCCCCTCCCCCTGCTTGCGGGGAGAGCGGGGGCCGCATTCGCGCGACGCAGCGCGGCCGCTTCGTCCTGAACGAGGTCGTCCTGAGGCTCTCGGCCGCCTTCGAGCCGGCCGGCGCGGCTTTAACGCGCGAATCCTCCCAATAGACAATCCCTGCGCCGGCCACTAATGAGCGACGGATGATGAAGAAATCCTACGACTGGATGATGCGGCAGGCCGCGCACGAGCGCGCGCCGCAAGCGCTCTTCTGGGTCTCGTTCATCGAGAGCTCGTTCTTCCCCATCCCCCCCGACGTGATGCTGGTCCCGATGGTTCTGGCCAATCGCTTGAAGGCCTGGAGCTATGCTTCGGTGGCGACCATCGGCTCGGTTATCGGCGGCGTTTTCGGCTACGCGATCGGGTATTTCTTTTTCGAGGGCATCGGCGTTCCGATCCTGAACTTCTATGGCAAGGCGGCGAGCTTCGGCCAGTTTGCCCAGTGGTTCAACGAGTGGGGCGTGTGGATCCTCGTCATCAAGGGCATGACGCCCTTTCCTTATAAGATCCTGACCATCGCCGCCGGCGTGACGCACATGCCGCTCATCCCCTTCATGCTGGCGAGCGTCGTGGCGCGCTCCATGCGCTTTTATCTCGTAGCCGGGCTGCTCTATTTCTTTGGTGAGCCGATCCGGGAGTTCATCGAGAAGCGGTTGAGCCTGGTCACGACGCTGTTCGTCGTGCTTCTCGTCGGCGGTTTCATCGCTGCGAGATTTCTGTTTTAGCGCGGGCAGAGGTTTAACAATGCTCCCCTCCGTGGCTCCCGAGAAGTCTCCGGCCTATCGTGCCGGCGGCGCGATGCTGTTCCTGGCGGCGGCCGTGATCCTCGCGGCGCTCGCCTTCCAGCATATCGGCGGCTATGTGCCGTGCCCGCTGTGCCTCGAGCAGCGCTACGCCTATTTCGCCGGAATTCCTCTGCTCTTTCTCGCCATGACGCTTGTCGCCGAGATGCCGCGGACGGCGGCGCTGATCTTCCTCGCCGTCGCGGCGGGGTTCCTTGTCAACGCCGGGCTCGGCGTCTACCAGGCGGGAGCGGAGTGGAGGCTCTGGGCCGGGCCGGACACCTGCGCCGCCGCTCAGTCCCTGCCGACCTCGGCCGCCGACCTCCTGGGCGATCTGTCGCGCACCCAGGTCGCCCGCTGCGACGAAGCGTCATGGCGCTTCGCCGGCCTGTCGTTTGCGGGCTGGAACGTCGTGGTGTCGCTGGTCATCTCGGCAGGCGCTATCAAGGCCGCCGCGTGCGTGCCGTGGCGATCTTGACGGTCCCGCTCTGGTTGGAATTTCGGCATTTCAACACGCGCCGCGCGCCGCAATAATCCGGCACATCAGGCAGTTGCGACGCCGTCCTGTGGCGTGTTCGCATGATGTCAAACAGAATCCCAGGGTTGAACAAATTTGCGCCTTGGCGTGGTCAAAGTGTCACGGTTAAGTCCTCCCCATCGCTGAGCACAAGAGGAACCTGAAACTGGAAGCCGTTCACATGTAAGGGAGCGAGTGGTGCAAAACGTCGTGCGTATGCCCACATCGAGGTTCACGCCGAAAGAGGTGATTGGTGGGAAGGCGTTGGGTCCCACGATCGTCGCGGCGAAGGGCTCCAAGGCGTCAGAGTTCGTCAAGCTCGTCACATACGTCCCGAATCGCCGGGAGAGTAAGCGTAGCGTCGGTTGCGTTCGTCGCGTCGTCGCGTTGCGTAAGAGTGAGTTGCGTCGCGTTGCGTCTGAGTTCGGCTTAACTCCCAAGAACATGCTCGAGAGCGTGTTCGGAAAATCGAGGCGAGCCGCTCGATTGTGGAAAGCCCTGCGCATCGCCGAGCGGCTCGGATCCCTCGGGGCCGCCCGCGATGCGCCGGGAGCCGCAAGGCGCGGTCGCAGTGGTCCGGTACCAGTGGCGTTCCCGTCGCGTTTCGCCCCCAGCTTCGTCCCCCCACGATGCGGGCGCAGTGTCGAGTCCCCCGAAGCGTTTATCGAGAGGCGTCGGATGGCGTCGGTGTCGAGTTCGTGGCGTTCGTTGCATGACGTAGTGGGATCGGTCCTGAGCTCGTGTGTCACGACGAGCCAGCAGATCCTCACGACCGCAAGCGAGGAGCGCGGCCGGAACAATCGGCTGAAGCATTGAGGAGCCAGATGAGCAGAGTTCGGGGGGCGTACGCCCCCCGGTGAGTTGGCAAGCATGCCTAGTACCGAGACGCCTGTCCCAATATGGCACCGCATGGACCGGTTTTGCGTAGTGGTGCCAGGTCGCTGGGTATGCTTGCCTTCGATTTTCCGCCGTTGCGCGCCGGGTCGTACACCTAGTCGCGGCGAAATCCGGAGTCAATGCATGATCCCCAACCAAATCAATCCCCTGCAATGGCATCAGGCGATCGGCATCGCACGCCAGGCGTGCGCGCGTTTCTTCCGTGACGGGGGAACGCCCGCCGACGCGATGCGCGCCTTCGGCATCCGGCCGGATGCCGTTCCCGCGGCCGATTGGCGTAAGGCGGTGGAGACGATTGCGCAGGTGCTGTGCTCGATGCCCGAGCGGCGCGCGGCGTGAACACGCATTCCAACCCCTCGGCTGGGCCCCGGTCTCCGGGGCCCTTTTTTTGGCAAGCGGGCATTCCGCCGGCGATGAGGCGCCGCAGCGTGGACGAGGGTGTCGGGTGCAATGGAGCTACGGCTCGAGCTCGGTGTCCCAGTACAGGTAGTCGAGCCAGCTCTCGTGCAGATAGTTGGGCGGGAACAGCCGTCCGTTGCGATGCAGCTCGAACACCGTCGGCCGGTAGGGCATCTGATGCGGCCGCACGCCCATCTCGGCCAGCATCGCTCCGCCCTTCGACAGGTTGCACGGCGCGCAGGCCGTGACGACGTTGTCCCACCGCGTCTGGCCGCCGCGCGAGCGCGGGAGCAGATGATCGAAGGTGAGATCCTCGCGCGCGCCGCAGTACTGGCAGCTGAAGCGGTCGCGCAGGAAGACATTGAATCGCGTGAAGGCGGGATAGAGCGCCGGCTTGACGTAGGTCTTGAGGGACACGACGCTCGGCAGCCGCATCTCGACGGACGGGCTCCTGACAAAGCGATCGTATTCGGAGACGATGTTGACGCGCTCCAAGAACACGGCCTTCACCGACTCCTGCCAGCTCCAGAGCGACAACGGGTAATAGCTCAGGGGCCGGAAGTCGGCGTTGAGAACCAATGCCGGAAAGGACTCCGGCGCGCCAGCATGAGCAGTCACGAGCTTGCTTCCATTCGGTCCCCCGAATCGGGTCTCCCCTTATTTTGGCAGCCGGATACTAGCGGCGCATGTCAGGTCTGTGAAGCGCCACGAGGACCAGCGACCGGCCCTTTCCCCGCGGCCCTTTGTCGGCCATCCGAGGCGGGTTTTGCAAGCCTCAGTTGATGTTGCCGAATGTCGGGCGACGCTCCCGTGACACGTCTCTCCGTATCTATTTGTGCACGTGATAGGCCCAGAGCAGGCGAGCGGCTACGCCGCGCCCGAGCCGCCAGCCATCTGCAAGCGTTGCAGAATGTCGAGTCGATAGCGGCAAACGGCTTCTTTTCGGTGCACTCAGTCTTTTGCTCTCGCGCCCGCTTCCGCGCCGGTGGACGAGAGAGTAGATTTGAGATCGCTTCTTGATAAGTGCTGGTACCGGCGTGTGCGGGCCATGAAGCGAGCTTTGAGCAAATGTGTACTGGCGGGGGTCGCGCTGATGTCGGCGTCGGCCTTCGATGGTGGCGCCGCGGCGGGACGGGCCGGCTTCGCAGATTGGGCAACGCTGCACAGCGAGCGGTATGGCTTCATGATCGCCTATCCGGGCAACGTGTTCACGCCGCAAGAGGTGAGAGGCGGAGGCGACGGTCATGTGCTGGTGTCGCGCGACGGAACGGCACGGCTCCTCGTCGCAACCTTCGACAACGACACCGACGCGACGCTCGAGGAGTATCGCGACCTTCTCCTGGAGCAGAACTACACGGGCGCCGAGCTCGACTACGCGCCCATGAAGAAAAGGTGGTTTGTCATCTCGGGCACGCGCGAGGGCACGATGTTCTATGAGCGCGTCAGCTTCACGTGCGGCGGCAAGCTGATCAACAGCTGGGCCATGCTTTATCCCGTCGCCGAGCGCAACTTCTACGACCGCGTCGTGGAAGCCGTCGCACGCACGTACACGCCGGGGGCCGGCCGCACAGGGGCTTGCGATTGATGGCGGCCGGGCTCCGTTGCGATCGGGCGCCGCGGGCCGTCGCATGAGCGCCGGCACAGTGTTCCGCTTCGCGCCGTCTCCCAACGGCGAGCTGCACCTCGGCCACGCCTATTCGGCTCTTGTGGGCTTCGCGATGGCGTGCCGCGCGGGCGGCCGGTTTCTCGTGCGCATCGAGGACATCGACATCGGCCGCTGCCGCGAGGAGTTCGTCGCCCAGATGTTCGCGGACCTCGCCTGGCTCGGCATCGGCTGGGAGGAGCCGGTGCTGAGACAGTCCGAGCACTTCGAGACCTATCGCGCCGCTGCCCGCCGGCTTGAGGAGATGGGACTTCTCTATCCGTGTTTCGCGACGCGAGCCGAGATCGCCGAGGCGGCGCAAGCTCGGCCGCAGGGCTTGGACCCCGATGGCGCGCCACTCTATCCGGGGATCCACAAGCGCCTGTCGTCCTCCGAGATCGAGGAGCGCCGTGGCCGCGGCGACCCGTTCGCGCTTCGCATCGATATGGACCGCGCGCTCGAGACCGCGCGGCGGCTGCTTGCCGGCCGGGCGCTTACCTTCACCGAGCTCGACCCCGAAGGCCGTCCGACGACGATTGAAGCGCGGCCCGAGCGGTGGGGCGACGCCGTGATCGTGCGTAAGGACGTTCCGGCCAGCTACCATCTCGCCGTGACCGTCGACGATGCGCGCCAGGGCGTCACCCATGTCACGCGGGGCCGGGATCTCCTCGCCGCAACCGATCTGCACCGGCTGCTGCAGGTGTTGCTCGGGCTCGAGGAGCCGGTTTATCACCACCACAGGCTGATCACGGATGGCGAGGGGCGCAAGCTTGCCAAGAGCGTGCGCGACACGTCGTTGCGAAGCCTGCGCAGCGATGGCGTCACGCCCGGCCAAGTTCGCACCCTGTTCGGTGTTCGAGACACGGGCGGCGCAATGCCGAGTCCCAATCTGCCGTAAACAAAGTTTTTATTGTTTGAACAGAACGTTAGGCCTTATGGTTCAACTTGGGACCCAAGGTCTCGCCGTCGGGTGCGGGTTTGTGGCGTGAAGAAGCCGCGTAAAGCAAAGCCAAAGGTAAGGTGCGGCCCGGCTGTGGCGGCGGCAGGAGCCGCCGCGCGGCCAAAGCCCTCCGGCCGGCGCCCGTTGCGAACAGCCCGCCCGGAGCCCCGCCGCCCCGCGGGCGCAGCGAGGCTCGTGCGCGCCGCCGCGTATTCCCACGACGACCAGGAAGCCCTGGCCCTTCTCTTCTTGCCGTTCCTTCTGGTGGCATCGGCGATCGGCATCAGCCAATCCGTGCGCCACATCGCCATGCCCGAAATCGCGGGGCTCGGCGAACGGCTTGTCGCCGTCGCACCCGCTGTACCGAGGACGGTCCCGGCCGGGCCCGCGCGTCTGGCGGCTCGCGAGCTGCCGGTCCATGTGGGGCGGCCGGTACAACTTGATGCGCTCGTCGCTCCCGTTCGGTCGGCCGCGATTGCGGTCGTGCCGCCGGCGCGGGACGTGCCGCAACTCATTGCTCGCGAACTCGCGCCGCCCCGGCCGGCCGAGCTGCCTGCAGCCGCTCCCTCCGAGCTTGCGCTCGCTCGACCGGCTGCGGGTGAGATCGAGGTGCGCGAGGGAGAGCTGGCCGGCCTCGAAGCCCCGCTGCCCGCCTCGGAGCCGATCACCAAAGGCAACGTTTGCGTGGCGGCCGACGCCGAAGCGAGGCCCGTCACGGGCGCCTCGCCGGCCGGCCCGGAAGAATTCGGGCGCCGCCTCGCCGCCGCCGCCCATGCCCAGCTCGATGACTTCGTCATCTACAATGACAGCTATCGGAGCATTTCGTATCCGATGGGCGACGTGCCCGCGCTGTTCGGCGTGTGCACCGACCTCGTCGTTCGCGCCTATCGCGCGGTCGGGCTCGATCTCCAGGCGCTCGTGCATCAGGCCCGCGTCGGCTCCGGCGACACCAACATCGACCACCGGCGCACGGAAACGTTGAGGCGCTTTTTCGCAGCCAACGGCCAGTCGCTGCCGGTCAGCGAATTCGCCGAGGACTATCAGCCCGGCGACATTGTCACCTACTATCGCCCGCAAAATCGCCGTTCGACATCCCACATTGCAATTGTCGCCGATGCGATCGCGCCTTCGGGCCGGCCGATGATCATCCACAATCGCGGCTGGGGGCCGCAAATGGAAGACGGATTGTTCGTCGACGAGATGACCGGGCATTATCGCTATTCCGGGCCGCAGCGCCCGCGGGACGCGCCAAAGGCTAATTTCGCCGAGATCGAGCAGTCCAAAAGGACGCCAATTCCGCGTTCCGTCCGCGCCGTCATCAGGGCTTCCTTTGCGCCGCGGCCTTCCCCAGGAACAGCCGCCGCGCGCGAGCGCACCGACTAAAGCTTCCCGCAATCGCGCCCGGGCGGCGCGTGCATAGGCCAGCCGACCCACGCCTCGAGCCCGTTTTAGAGGAGGCTTGCGCGTGACGCCGCGCGCAAGGCGCGAGCCCAGGCAGCGCCCGGGTCTCGCGATTCGGAATGAATTCGGCCTTTCGCTTGAGCCCCATGAGCAACTCGGCCGTTTACAGATAAATTACCCCACCGGAGCCTCGTCGATTGGCAGGCGGGTTCCCATTCTATGACCTTTCTCGAAATGTCTTGTTTTTAGAAACGAATAAGCTCAGTCCTTGTCGCGAAAAGTCGAGCAAAAGTGAGAGATGCAACTTCGTGCACCTTTTAGGCGAGTTCGCGAGAAAGAGCTCGCTTTTGAGAGCCGGGACCCGAAAATGGCGATGATACGTTTGAAACATCTTTTCGAGCGTCCAATCGTGGCGAAAACAATCGGCCTGATCATCGCAGCGCGGCAGCCGGCGCGCGAACCGGCGCCTTCGGAGTGGGTCGAACCGGCCCCGCTCCCGGCCGAGGCTCAGTGGGGCCGGGTGGAGGGCGTGCTTTCGGCTGGTCTTCGCAGCGCGGCGGCCGCGCGCCGCCTGCACACGACCGCGGCCCAGCAGCTCGACGCCGCGTCATACGCGTTGCAGCGCATGCTGGAAGAGCTTTCCCCCGTCTTGGAGATCGCCCGCGGGCCGGGCGCTGCCGTGGTGCACAGACTCGAGCCTGCAATCAGAGCCGCTCGCAGGGACGAGATCCTGGCCGCCTGAAATCTCGGCGGCATCGAGCTCGCGGCTTTTCGCTGGCGCGGAGCGGTCGGAGCAGTCGAGCGGGCGGGACAAGGCCTCTAGTTGGCTGCCGGTCCCGGAACCGCCGAGATCCTCGATGCGGTGTCGAATTCGCCGGGCGCGGGATCGACGACTTGCGAGCCGAATGCCTGCACCTCGAGCACCGCGAGGGCACGCTCCGGCAACCCTGAGGGCAAGAAGCGCACGAGGCCGTCCTCGCCGATGAAGCCCGATGGTCTCGTGAGTGCCGCCGCCGTGAAGCGCTGGCCGGGCGGATGTGCCGAGAGCAAGACCGCGAGGGCCACTGCGTCGTGGGCGAGACTCGCGAGACGCGGCGGGGCCGATCCGAACGACTTGGCGAAGCGCGTCGAGAATTCCTGCCAGCCGCGCGGGTCGGGGCCCGGATACCAGCCGCCCGCGAAGGCCGCCTCGCGGCCGATGCTGGGATACTCCCAGGCGCCCGTTCCGAGCAGCTTCACGCGCGTCGTGTCGATGCCGGAGTAGGTGATGAGCGAGGCGAGCTGCGGCAAGGCCTCGGGGCCGCCGGCCACCAGCAGCGCATCGATCGGTGCGTCCGTGTCCTCGCTGGTCTTGATCGCATCGAGGACCCGTTTCGCCGGGCGGAGCATGGCGTTCTCATGCACGGGGTAGGTTTCGAGAGCGGCGATCGTGGCGCCCGCGCGCACCACAGCGTTGCGGAATGCCGGCTCGACGACCTTGCCATAGGCGTTGTCGGGGATCAGTGCTGCAAACCGACTCTTGCCTTGCGAGGCGGCGAAGGTCACGATTCGCTCGACCTCCTGCTCGACCGGGAAGCTCATGAGGTAGACGCCGTTGCCGGCCACGGTGCGGTCGTTCGAGAAGGCGAGCAGCGGGACGCCGGCGCGGCGCGCGACGGCCGCAGCGCCGGGGACGGCCTTCGCCAACAGCGGACCGAGAATGATCTCGGCGCCTTCGCCGAGAGCCTCCTCGGCTGCGGCTCGGGCGCCCTCGGACGTGCCCTTGTCGTTTTTGACGATGAGCTGAACGTTGCGCTTGTCGAGCTCGAACAGCGCCATCTCGCCGGCCTGCTTCAGGCCTTTTGCGATCGCAGCCGTCTGATCCATGCCGCCGAGCGGCAGCAGCATCGCGATTCGCGCGGGCCTTGCGCTCGCGGCATCGATCGCGCCGGTTTCGCCGAGGCTGGACGTTGCGTTGGGATCGGTCCCCAGAGTCGTTGCGCAGGCCGCGAGCACGCCAGCGCACAAGGCCGGCGCCGCGATGGCTCGCCAGGCTTTCCAATTGATGAATGCGGGAGGCGGCAGGCTCGGCATCGTCGGGCAGTCCTCGAAGGCGGGCGTGTCGCCGCGGTCCGCGAACATTTCGTCCTGCCGCCGTGCGCCCTGACAGCTCGGCTGGTCTCGGCCCGCAGCTCAGCTGCACAAGTCTCGATAGACCGTGAGGCCGGACCCAGGTAGCGCTTTTGTGCCACTATTGGCGAAATATCGCCTGGAGATTCCTCGACAAACAGGCGAAACAGCTGTGTTGGCCCGTTGTGCCGCATGCCGGTAAAGCCAGTGCGGGCGGGGCGCCCCGAGGCGGCGATGAAGAGCATTGGGCGGCGATCGAGCTTGAAAGACGAGCGCGCGCAGAGCTCCGTCACGGGCCCGAGCGCGGCCCCGGAGCCGGGCGCGCGCGCCGCGGCCGAGTTCGCCCGTCTCGTCGCCCGGCCGCTCGCGCCCGGGCTCTATCTGGTGGCGACGCCGATCGGCAATCTCGGCGACATCACGCTCAGGGCGCTTGCCGTGCTCGCGCAGGCCGGCGTCATCTATTGCGAGGATACGAGACGCAGCCGCACGCTGCTCGAGCATTTCGGCCTGGCGGCTCGGCTGCGCCCTTATCACGAGCACAACGCCGAGGAGCAGCGCCCGCGCGTGCTCGAGGAGCTTACCCGAGGCAAGACCGTGGCGCTGGTCTGCGATGCCGGGACGCCGCTGATCTCGGATCCGGGCTATAAGCTCGTGCGCGAGGCGGCGGCCGCCGGGCACGCCGTCGTCGCCATTCCGGGGCCCTCGGCCGCGCTCGCGGCGCTGACCTCATCCGGCCTCCCGACCGACGCGTTCTTCTTCGCCGGCTTCCTGCCCGTGCGCGATGGGGCGCGGCGGGCGCGCATCGCCGAGCTTGCGGCTCTTCCCGCGACCATCGTTCTCTTCGAGGCGCCGTCGCGGGTCGCGCGCACGCTCTGCGATCTCGCTGAAATCATGGGCTCGCGGCCGGCCGCGGTCGCGCGCGAGCTGACCAAGGTCTACGAGGAGGTGCGGCGCGCCTCGCTTCCCGAGCTCGCCGAGATCTATGCGCGGGGAGAGCCCAAAGGCGAGGTCGTCATTGTCGTCGGCCCTCCGCTCGCGAGCGAGGTTGCGGACGCGGTGATCGCAGACAGGCTCGGCGCCGTGCTCTCCGAGATGAGCCTGCGCGATGCGGCGAAGGCCGTCGCCGAGGCGCTCGGCGTGCCCAAGGCGCGCGTCTATGATCTCGCATTGAAGCTGAAGCGCGGCGGCGGCTGAGCCAAGATTGAGGGGCCTTCAGCCCCTCGCGCACCCCGACCAGGGACGTTGTCCCTGGACCCTCGATGTGAAGAGAAGAATAGTAGCGGGTTGCAAGGGGCAAGCCCATTAGTGGGGGTGCAGGGGGCGAAGCCACCGCATCTTGATCGAAACTGGCACCGAAGCCGAGATGGAAGAGGACGACGAGCCGCTCGCCACGGCTGACCGGCGCCGGCGAAACCGGCGGGGTCAGTTCTCCGAATTCACGGCAGCCGCCTTCCTGATGGTGAAAGGCTATCGAATCCTCGGCCGGCGCTGGAAGTCCCCTGTGGGTGAGATTGACCTCGTGGCCGTGAGAGGCAAGCGGATTGCCTTCGTCGAGGTGAAGAGCCGGCCGACGCTCGCGGATGCGGAGGCTTCGATCACGCCGCGCCAGAGGAGCCGCGTGCGGCGCGCCGCCGATCACTGGCTCGCGCGCCATCCGCGCTACCAGGAGCACGAGATCGGCTTCGACCTCGTGTTCCTGATCCCGCGCCGCTGGCCGATCCATATCGAGAACGGGCTGTGAGCCCGGCAGCGGAATCATGATCAATCGTCGAGCATGCTCAATGCGGCCCTGCGGTCTCCCGGCTTCAATCTCAGAAATAGCGTGCGGGCATTCTTGACGTCGCGCTCGGCTCCTGTCTCGGCCGCCTGCTTCAGGGCGACGGTCGCCGGATGATCGGCCCCGCAGATGAAGGCCAAGGCCTTGGCGAGCCGCCCCATGACGGCCAGGTCGATCGTTGCCTCGTCCATTGGCGATGCCTTTCTCGAGCGGACCGGTGCCGGTATTTTCCAAATTCGTGGGGCCATTGCATGACCGCGCCCCACTCATGCTAAGGCTCTCGGCGAGCCGGACCTAGCACGACTTTGGATTTCACAATGCCCCTCCGCGTCGCCTGCCAGATGGACCCGATCGAGCGGATCGACATCCGCGGCGATAGCACGTTCGCGATCCTCCTCGAGGCGCAGCGGCGCGGGCACGAGATCTTCTACTACACGCCGCCCAACCTTGCCCTCCACGGCGGCCGCCTCCTCGCGCATGGGGCTTCGCTCACCGTCGTCGACCGGGCCGGTGATCACTACAAACTTTCTAACCCGCGCGTCGTGGACCTCGCCGGCGAGGACGTCGTGCTGCTGCGCCAGGACCCGCCGTTCGACATGGCCTACATCACGACCACGCATCTCTTGGAGCGCATCCACCCGGGCACGCTGGTCGTCAATGATCCCGCGCACGTGCGCAATGCGCCCGAGAAGGTGTTCGTGCTCGACTTCCTGGACCTGATGCCGCCGACGCTGGTCACGCGCTCGCTCGAGGACGTGAAAGCCTTTCG
>DATETZ010000062.1:0-7009 GCA_035283385.1 Hyphomicrobiaceae bacterium | reverse complement strand
GGGTAGCAGTAGATGCCGCCGGCATAGCCGTCGCGCTCCAAGACGGCACGGAAAGGAGCGGGCACGGACACCCGGCCCTTGGCATCGATCTTGTTGGTGAATGTCGAGACAAAGCGGTCCATCCCCTCTTCGAGCCTCGCCTTCCGAACGCCAACCTCGACGCCAATCACCGAGCCTCGGTCCGCTCGCAGCGCCTCGACACTTTGATCCCGCCGCTCCGGGCGGGGCCGTGGCGGTCGCTCAAGCCTCGGCCCTCTCTCGAGGCTGGCGCCACACCACGGGCCCTTGCCCGGTGCGGTCGGGCATTTATGGAGTTACATGGTTCGCCATGGGCGTCAATGCCCTGTTAAGGAATTTGCAGGATCGCATCTTGTTCTCCACAGGCATTGGAGAACAGCCGGAAAGCCGGGGCGATGGGCCGCAGTTTCCGTCCCCTGCGCCGCCATCCGGCCTGCGCTTCGGACCACGCCCGACCGAAGCCTTTGGATTGTCGATTTCGTTTTGCCGGCCGCGACAACTCCGCTAGCGGAAGCATGCTGGGCTCGGCCGCGAGTGGGTTGGGCCGATCTCGAGATCGCGGGAGCGAGCGAAGAGGGACGGGGCTGGCGGATGATGCAGGGGGCCGCAAAGACCGTCGTGCGGATGCTGGCGCTGACGTCGTGCCTTGCCGCGCCGCAGCCGGCCGCGCCCGCTGACGCGGCGGCGCGGGCCTACCGCATCGAGGTCGCGGCCCGCGGCTCGGGGCCGATCGCGCTCTATGCTGAAGAGGCAGGCACCGGCCAGCCGGTGCTGCTGCTGCACGGGCTCGGCGAGTCGACGTTCACCTGGCGCAGGATGGTGCCGGGCCTGGCGCGAGGGCACCGCGTGATCGCTCTCGACCTCAAGGGATTCGGGCGCTCGGACAAGCCGTTGGACAGCGCCTATACCGCCGACGACCAGGCGGCGCTCGTTGCCGCCTTCATGGAGCGTCGCGGCCTCGAGGGCGTGACGCTCGTCGGTCACTCTTTCGGCGGCACGGTGGCGCTCAAGACAGCGCTCATCGTCAACGGGGAGAGACCGGACCGCATTCTGCGCCTGGTGCTGATCGGTGCGCCGGCCTTGCCCGGCTCGGTCGCGCCGCACTTGGAGCTGATCGATGCCCCCGCCTTACCTGAGGCCATCGTGGCCCCGATGCCGCCCGAGGCCCTGGCCCGCGTTCTTCTCTCCGAAGCGCGTGGCGGGGGCGAGGTTCCGGACGAGGATGTCAAAGGCTACGCCGCTCCCTATTACGAGCTTGCCGCCAAGCACGCGTTTCTTCTCACCGCGCGCGAGATCGTGTCCCAGTCCGATGCCACGCTCGAGACCCGCTATCGGACGATCCGGCAACCGGCGCTCTTGATCTGGTGCCGCAAGGATCCGATCGTGCCGCCCGCCGTCGGACGGCGCCTCAGCCGCGCACTGCCCCATTCCAGGCTTGCGCTGCTCAAGGGCTGCCACCATGTGCCGCAGGACGAGAAGCCGGGCGCGCTGTTGGCGCTGATATTGCCTTTTCTCGAGCGCTGAGGTGACCCTGCAAGACCTCGCGCCCCTGATCGAGGCGGCGCGGATCGGCCAAGAGCGGCGCGACGGCGCCTCGCTGCTCGAGGCGAACCGAACTGGAGATGCCATGCCCGACGTGCGTGCGATTTGCGCCATCGGCCAGAGCGGCCAGCTGGGGCTCGACGGCCAGCTGCCGTGGGAGGGCGATCGCCGCCCGGAATTCGTCGCCGACGTGGCCCGCTTTTTCGATATCACGCGCGGGCACGTATTGATTGCGGGCCCGCGCACCATCGCTGCCGTTCCCGCTTTCGCCTACGAGGACCGCACCATCATGGTCATTCGCTCCGCGATGAAGCCCGAGGAGGTGCTCGCCCAATTCCAGGATCGCATCGTTTTCGTCGGCGGCGGCCCGCCGGTGTGGGACGTGTACGCACCGTTCATCCGTCACTGGGACATCACGCGGCTGCCCTACGACGGTCCCGCCGACCGCTGGTTCGATACCGCGTGGCTCGCCGCGGCGACGCAGAGCTAGCGCGGTTGCCGCTGCATTCGAGTCGGAAACGCGCGCTAGGAATTTGATCTGGCGCAGGTTCTCGCGGCGAGCCGGTGTCCGGCCCGGATCGGATCCGGGGCCGGCTTTCGCCGCAAATTGCGCGAGCGGGCTCGGATCAATCTGGGCACTTATCGTCGAGCTTCTCGAGCGCCGCATCGAATGCCTGATTATCGGGCGAATCCTCGGGCAGGTCTCCCCCCGCATTCCAACCCTTCTCGAACTCGGGTCCAAGCTGCTTGATATAGCCGTCGATCTTGGCCTCCGCCGCCGTCTGCTTGCTCTCGTCGTCGCCCGCCTCCTCTGCCGCCTTGCTCATTTGGCAGTAGATCGCGACCTTGGCTGGATCCGCCTCGACCGCGGCGAACGCCTTGATCGCCGCATCGATTTTGGGATCTGCGGCAAGGACCGCGCTCCCGCCGAGGCAGCACGCAATACCTAGGACGAAGCTTCGACGCATGGGTGTCTCCTGTTGGGTTGGTCGAGCGTGGCGGTTCTCCGGGCCGCGCTGGAACCGCCGCCCGGCGAGCACGGGGTTGGCGCCGCTCGACCGCCGAGGATGCCACAGTGCGGCCGATTGGGTCATGCTTTTTTGCGGCCGTTCGCAGGGGCGCCTCGGGGCCGGCACACGACCGACCCGACAAAAATGGGGCCAGGCCCGTCCTGCCGAAAGCCGGCAAGTCCAGAGGGCTTGACCCCATATTCACCAGCCGGCCTGTAAGCCGGGTTCTGTCTGCCCCGCCGGTCTCGCTCGCGCGATACCGCCAGGACGCGACGGCCATTCATCTGGGACGCCCGTTGCCGGGCGCCTCGTGCAACCAACCCGGGTGGCGGGCCTGGAAACGGGCCTCGCCGCGAGTTTCCCCGCGACGAATGCCACCCCTATTCGGTCTTGCTCCGGGTGGGGTTTGCCGTGCCGCTCCTGTTGCCAGAAGCGCGGTGCGCTCTTACCGCACCGTTTCACCCTTACCGCGTTCGGCCGAAGCCGCCCGAGGCGGTTTGATTTCTGTGGCACTGTCCCTGGGGTCGCCCCCGGCGGCCGTTAGCCGCCACCCTGTCTCCATGGAGCCCGGACTTTCCTCCACCGGGTTGCACTTTTGGGCCACAGGCGCCCGCGCCCCGGCAGCGGCCGTCCGGCCGGCTGGTGCACTCAATAAGGGGATGGCCGCCGGCGCCGTCAAGGGCCTTCCCGCAACTCCCGGCGCTGGTCCTAAATGGAGAAGAATTCATCCTGCGCGGCCGGGATCAATCGTAAATAACAGGGGTTAGCCGACCGCCCGCCGCCGGCCGGCCACCGGAGTCGATATGCACGTACGTCCTTCCAGGCGCGCCGCCGCGATGGGGCTTCTCTACGCGCTCGTGGTCGGGCTCGCAGCCGCTGCCTCTCCAACCTTGCCTCGGCCCGCGTCCGCGGACGTGAGTGCGGCAAGCCCCGCGGTCTTCGACGAGGCCTGGCGTCTCGTGCGCGACAACTTCTACGATCGCAGCTTGAAGGGCCTCGACTGGGACGCGATCGGCGATCGCCATCGCCGCGCCTTTCTCGCCGCGAGCACCGACCAGGAGCGCTCGGCGGCGATCAACGCCATGCTGGCCGAGCTCAAGACCTCGCACATGTTCCACTTCACACCCGCGGATCCCGCCTACTACCAATTGGCCGACATCTTCTCCCATGGGCTCCGAAACGACCTCCCGCGCCACTTCCCGGGTGGCGAGATCGCCTATCCGGGGATCGGCATCTTCACGCGCGACATTGACGGCAAGACCTTCGTCGGCGGCGTCCTCTCGGGCCTCGCCGGCGATAAGGGCGGGATCAAGGTCGGCGACGAGATCGTCACGGCCGATGGAGCGCCGTTCGAGCCGGTCGGCTCGTTCCGCGACAAGATCGCCACGAGCGTGACGATAAGCATCCGCCGGGAGGCGCAAGGACCGCTGATGACGCTCAAGATCGAGCCGGAGCGAATCGAGCCCAGAAAGGCCTTCCAGAAGGCCATGCGCGAGAGCGCTCGCATCATCGAAGCCAACGGGCGCCGGCTCGGCTACATCCACGTCTGGTCCTATGCCGGCGGCCGCTATCAGGACATCCTCGAGCAGGAGCTTGCCGAGGGAAAGCTCAAGGATGCCGACGCGCTGATCTGGGATCTGCGCGACGGCTGGGGCGGCGCGCAGCCGCAATACCTCGACATTTTCAACGAACGGGGCCCTGACATGACGATGGTCGACCGCGACGGAGAGGCGTCGGTCGCGAGCTTCAAGTGGCGCAAGCCCGTCGCGCTCCTCATCAATGGCGGAACGCGCAGCGGCAAGGAGGTCTTGACCTACGGGTTCAAGAAGTACGGATACGGCGCGGTCATCGGCACGCGCACGGCCGGCGCCCTGCTCGCGGGGCGCGGCTTCCTGTTGTCGGACGGCAGCTTCCTCATGGTCGCCGTCAACGACGTGACCGTCGACGGCGAGCGCCTCGAAGGCAAGGGCGTGGAGCCGACCATCGAGGTTCCGTTCGAGCTGCCCTACGCCGCCGGCCGCGACCCTCAGCTCGACAAGGCCGTCGAGGTGCTCGCCAACGCGCCGCGCGGCTGACGGCCGAAAAGGACGCCTAGTGTCCCGAACCCGAAGTTCGCATACACCTTGCGGCAATCGCGTTTGCGAACTTCGGGTTCATTAAGGACACTAGAATCATGAGCCTTGCTAGTATGGCTTTGGTTCAGAAGCTCCCTCACGACCCAGCCGCGAGGGATAGGGGAGCTTCTCAACCGCCATACTAGCGTGGCCCCATGCGCTGGCCGATGACGATCAGGCGCGCCACGCGCTCGGCTGCGTCCTGCAGGTATTGGCGCGACTTCCTGATCGCGACCTCGAGCTCCATCGCGTTGGGCGTGGCCGACTCGAGCCCGTCGATGCCGTGCGCGAACACGCCCGCGGCGTCGTCCGCGAGCCCCCCGCCGATCGCGACCACCGGCACGCCGTGCCTGCGGGCCGCCGCGGCGACGCCCGCGGGCGTCTTGCCGAACGCGGTCTGAAAATCGACGCGGCCCTCGCCCGTGACCGCGAGCGCGGCGCCTTCCATGTGCCGCTCGAGCCCGGTGATGCTCACCACGAGCTCGATGCCGCGCTTCAAGGTCGCGCGCGTGAACGCCATCAACGCCGCGCCCATGCCGCCCGCCGCCCCCGCGCCCGGACGCGAGGCGACGTCGATGCCGAGATCGCGGCGAATGACCTCGGCGAAATGGGCGAGGTTCCTGTCGAGCTGGCGCACCATGTCCGCGGTCGCGCCCTTTTGCGGACCATAGACGTGCGAAGCGCCGGTCTCGCCGCACAAGGGGTTCGTCACGTCGCACGCGACATCGATCTCGGCCCGGCCGAGCCCGGGATGCACGCCGCTCATGTCAATGTGCGCCACCTCGGCGAGCCGGCCCCCGCCCAGCGGCTCGCTGATCGGCCGCCCTGCCCCATCGATGAATCTAACCCCGAGCGCCTGCGCCATGCCGGCGCCGCCGTCGTTGGTGGCCGAGCCGCCGAGGCCGATGATGACCCGGTCGACCCCCCGGCCGAGGGCCTCGAGCAAGAGCTCGCCCGTGCCGAAGCTCGTGGCGATCAAAGGATTGCGGTCGGCCTTGGCCACCAGCGGCAGACCCGAGGCCGCCGCCATCTCGATCACCGCCGTGTGCCCGCCCCCGAGCAGACCGTAATGGGCCTCGATCCGGTTGCCCATGGGCGCGCTGACCTCGCACTTGACGATCGCGCCGCCGGTCGCGTCGACCAGCGACTGCACGGTCCCTTCGCCGCCGTCGGCCATCGGCACCTTGACGAACTCGGCATGCGGCCACACGCGCCGCAAGCCCTGCTCGATCTCGCTCGCGACCTCGAGCGAGGTCAGGTTTTCCTTGAAGGAGTCGGGAGCGATGACGATCTTCATCGGCGTTACCTCTTCTTGCGACCGCGCGCACCCGCGCTCGAAGCGCTCCCTGTGCTCGGCCTTAGAATGCTACAAGGCCGCGCCTCGAAGCCAGGGGCCTCTAGCGCGGCACGGGCTCCGGCCCACAGATAGATCTTGCACGCGCCCGCGACCGCCGCGGCAGGTGGCTCCGCGACGCTCAGCTCGACCCCGGCGGCGGGAGTGCGGCGACAAGGCGCGCAAGCGTGTCGAGCGTCGAGCGGTCGAGACGGCCGTCGACGCGCGCCGGCCGGAAGTGGCGCTGAAACGCGCGCACCACGATCCGCGTCTCTTCGTCGAAGCGGCCGGAGGCCGCGATGTCGTAGCCGTAGCGGGCGAGCAGGGCCTGCGCCTCGGCCACGGCCTCAGCGCCGGCGCCGATGTCTAGGCCCTGATCCGCGGGATCGACGGGCTCGGGCGCCACCCAGTGGCCGACGCAAGCCTCGGCGAGCCCGAGCCAATCGAACTTTTCGCCCGGATCGATCTTGCGCGCGGGCGCCACATCGGAGTGTGCGAGCACGCGGTGGGCGCGAATGGCGCGGCGCGCGACGATGTCGCGGCACAGCGCGGCGACCGCGCGCATCTGGGGCTCGGGAAAATCGGGATAGCCCGCCTGATGCCCGGGGTTGTGCACCTCGATGCCGATCGAGGCCGAATTGACGTCGGTTTCCCCGGCCCAGAACGACTGCCCCGCGTGCCAGGCGCGCTTTTCCTCGGCCACCATCTGGACGATGCGCCCGTCCACGTCGATCACGTAATGGCATGAGACCTTGCAGTCGGGACGCGACAGCACCTCGAGCGCCTTCGCGACGGAGGGCAGTCCCGTGTAGTGAAGAAGCAAAATCGTGGGCGTGAGGCCGCCTCTGCGGGGCTCGATGTTCGGCGACGGATGGAGGTCGGCGACCAGGGGACTGTCGGGCCCTTTGATCACGCCGCCCCTCCCGCGCCGCGCTCGCCGAGGATGGTTTTGTAGGCGGCGGTGATGGTCGCGAGCTTGGCGCCGCCCGCCT
>DATETZ010000061.1:0-6962 GCA_035283385.1 Hyphomicrobiaceae bacterium | reverse complement strand
GGCGCCGAGATCGACAAGGTGATCGCGATCCTGATCGTCACCGCGGTCCTCACTCTCGGCGCCATGCGCGCGCAGCGGACGCTCATCGCCGCCGTGCGCGAGGAGGCGGCTGTCAAGGAGATCCGCCGCTTTCTGTCCAAGGGCGTCGCCGATCAGATTTCGCGCTCTGAGAGTCTGATCGAGGCCGGCCAGGCGGCCGAGCGCGAAGCCGCAATCATGATGCTCGACATCCGCGGATTTACGCCGTTCGCCATGCGCGTGGCTCCCGCCGAGGTGGTGAAGATGCTGACGTCGTTTCATGCCCGCATCGTGCCGATTGTGCGCGGCAACGGCGGGGTCATCGACAAGTTTCTCGGCGACGGCGTGATGGCCACGTTCGGCGCGGTCGAGGCGTCGCAGACGGCGGCAGCCGATGCGCTGCGTGCGCTTGAAGCTGTCCTCGTCGAGGCGGCGGCGTGGCAGGGGTCGCTTGCGAGCCTCGGCGTCAAGGAGGCGCTTACCGTCAATGCGGCGGTGGCCGCCGGACCGGTCGTGTTTGCCACGCTCGGCGACGGCGACAGGCTCGAGTACACGGTGATCGGGGAGGCGGTAAACCTCGCCGCCAAGCTCGAGAAACACAACAAGGTCGAGAAGAGCCGCGCGCTCGTTTCGGCAGCGACGCTGGCGCTCGCCATGAGCCAGGGCTACCGGCCTGCGGTCGCGTTCGATGCGCGGCGGGGCGCGGCCGTGGCAGGGGTCTCGGTGCCGATCGACCTTTACGCGCGCGTGGCGTGAAGAGTCTGGCTGCTGTTTCCCCCCATAGCCCGCGGCTATCGAACTCAAACGCAATCGATATTTCAAAAGGGGCGCTCTCGCGGCGCATCTTCTTAACTGTCAGCGCGGCCGATCCGGCCGCATGCCATTCGCAACACGGAGAAGACGTCCCATGCCAAGCCCCCGCAGCACCCTGAAGAGCCTTGCCCTTGCGCTCGCCGCGACGGCGGCGTTCGGCGCCAGCCTCGCCAACGCTGGCCAGTGCCCCGCCGACAAGGTCACCACCGACGGCCAGAAGGCCGGCGCGACCGCGCACAAGGATGTGGCCGAGAAGCTCCTCGGCCAGATCGATCTATCCAAGGAGAAGGTCGCCGTCGCCGGCCACCATTTCCGCATGCGCCGGCTCGACATCAAGTCCGGCGGCGAGGTCGCCTGGCACAGCCACGAGGAGCGCCCGGCGCTGATTTATGTCGTCTCCGGGACCATCGTCGAGTACTCGAGCCACTGCGCTGCGCCGATCGTGCACAACGCCGGCGATCTTTCAATCGAGCAGGGCGGTCTCGCGCACTGGTGGAAGAATACGACGAAGAAGCCGGTCGTCCTGATCTCGGCCGACATCGCCAAGGATCCGAACGAGCACGGCATGTGACGCAACAGGCCCGGACGCGGTCCGGCGCCGGTTTCCTCCCCGGCCGCTGGCTCGCTTCCCGGCCTCCTCGCGGCGCCGCCGGCCACCCTCCGGCGGACGCCACGCTTCCTTGCTGAGAGCAGGCAGCAGGCAACGGCCGATCCCATGAACGAGAGCGCTCCCGCCGCAGCTCTGACAGCCGACACGGCGCGCCTCCACGCCGCGGCGGCGTTTCTGCGCTCGATCGTGATCGGCCTCACCGCATTCCTCACCGTCGTCGATCTCTTCGCCACGCAGGCGCTATTGCCATCTCTCGCCAAGCACTATCAGGTGACGCCGGCGGCGATGGGGCTCGCCGTCAATGCCAGCACGTTCGGCATGGCGGCGGCGGGTTTCGGCGTCGCACTTCTGAGCCGGCACATCGACCGCAGGCTCGGCATTCTCGTGAGCCTAAGCCTTCTCGCCATCCCGACGACGCTCTTGGCCTTCGCGCCGAACCTCACCGTGTTCGCCGCTCTTCGCGTGATGCAGGGCCTCTGCATGTCCACGGCCTTCAGCCTGACGCTCGCGCATATGGGCGAGCGATTCAGCGCCGCGGAGGCTACGGGGGCCTTCGCCGCCTACATCACCGGCAATGTCGCGAGCAATCTGGTGGGCCGGTTCATCGCCGCCGCGGTCGTCGATCACGCGGGGCTTGCCGCCAACTTCTACGTGTTCGCCGGCTTGAATCTCCTGGGCGCCGTGCTTGTCTATTTCACGGTTCATCGCGTGCCGCCGATGGCCGGCAACGGGAGTCCGAGTGAGCCGCCGATGGCGGCCTGGACCGCGCATCTCAGGAACCCGGTTCTGCGTGCCGGCTTCGGCATCGGCTTTTGCATCCTGTTCGCCTTTATCGGCACCTTCACCTACATCAACTTCGTGCTGACGCGTGCCCCGCTCTCGGTCGGCATGATGGAGCTCGGCGTCATCTATCTCGTGTTCCTGCCCTCGATCCTCACGACGCCGCTCGCCGGCACGATCGCCCAACGTCTCGGCACGCGAAATGCGCTGTGGGCCGGTCTCGCTGTGGCGGGCGCAGGTCTGCCGTTGCTGCTCACCGGCTCGCTGCCGTGGGTGCTCACGGGCATGGTCCTGGTGGCCGCCGGCACGTTCTTTGCCCAAGCGCTCGCCACCGGCTATGTGAGCCGCGCCGCTGCGAGCAACCGCGGGGCCGCGAGCGGCATCTATCTCGCATCCTACTTTCTCGGCGGCCTCGTCGGGACTGCCGTGCTCGGCCAACTTTTCGATCGCTTCGGCTGGGCCGCCTGCGTCGCCGGCATCGGCGCGGCGCTCGGCGTAGCAGGTCTTCTCACGTTGAGGCTGGTCGCGTCATCTTCTCAACCTTCGCGGGTAATGGTTTGAACGATCGTCAAAGTGTGTCCCATGAATGCCCTCTTTCAACATGCCCCCTTGAACGAAAGCTCCAGCTCCCGCTTTGCTCCGGCCATCGGGGAGCGCGCGGGGCCGTCGCCCGAGGTCGCCGCCCTCGTCGCCGGATTCTTCCACGGCCGGCGCGGGGTGCATGAGGGTCGCGACGTGAAGCTCGGCGCGCTGGCTGCCCTCGCGGCACTCACGGCGCTGCGGGCGCCGACGCCTGCACTGAGGGCGCACGTGCACAGCGCCCTCAAGGACGGCGCGACGCGCGAGGAGATCTTGACCACGGTCATGGAAGCCGCGCTTTATTCTGGCTTTGCCGCAGCGCACGCCGGCCTCGAGGCCGCGCTCCGCGTGTTCGCGGACGCCGATTCGAGGCCTGCGGCGACATCATGATCCTCACCGCCTTGCCGACCTTTGCCTCGTCGTCGACGCCCGTCGATGCCCGCCTCGTGCTTGTTGCGCTCGCGTACCTGCTCACAAAGCACGCCGTCGCCGACTACTTTCTGCAGGGCCGGTATCAATGGGGGAACAAGGGCAGGTATGGGCATCCGGGCGGCATCGTTCACAGCGCGGTGCACGCGGCACTGACGGCGCCCGTGTTTCTCATCGTCGCCGCGCCGTCGTTCATGCTCGGAGCCGCGCTGCTCGGGGCCGAGTTCCTCATCCACTACCATGTTGACTGGTTGAAGGACCGGATCGTGAGGGCCCGCGGCTGGACCGCGGGGGACGCGATGTTCTGGCACGCCATCGGCATCGACCAGCTCCTGCACGGACTGACATACATCGCGATCGTGTGGATGCTGCTGTCGTCGTGAGCGTGATGGTTTGAGCCGCTCGCGCTGGCCTTACCGGAAACCTGCGACGCGCGCGGCCTGCTCGGCGATAACGCGCGCGTTGTTGCTCTTGGCATCGCCTGCGCGCTCGCCCCTCACCTTGAGGTCGGGATTGGACCACACCGGAACGCGCGGGCACCCGTCGCAGCTCTCCTTGTAGCTCATCATTGTGCGCCACTTGGTGCCGAGCACGAAGCCGTGGCCATAGGGGAATGGCTCCATGCCGTCGTCGAGGGCGAGGTCATGGCGGGCGCCAATCAGGTGACCGATCTCGTGGGCCAGCGAGTAGCTGATGGCCGCGCACTCGTGATGCACGACGGCGAACGCACGCTGCGCCGGCGCCACGACCTGGGCCGCGAGCCCGCAGCCTTGTGGGTCGTGCACGATGAGAACGCCGATGTCGGCCTTGTATTGGTCGCGCAGCGCATGCACCTCCTCCATGGTCCCGTCACCCTTGTCGGCGAAGCGGAAGACGTGATCGAAATGGCTGCCTGTCTCGACATAGTCGGTCTGATATGCATGCGCGAGCTCGAGCCTGACGTTGCCGACGCCGCTGTTGCGGAACGACTGGTTGGCGTCCTCGATGGCGAGCGCGATCAAGTCGGTCTCGATGCTGCTGTAGTGGGTCGCGGCTGCCTTGGTGTAGGCGACGATCACGGTGATCACGACGTCGCCGGCCTTGCGGGGCTTCCGCTTCGGCTGCTCGATGGCGAGCGCGTGCTTTTCGCGCCGGGCCGCCCGCTCCTTGAGGGGAGCATCCTCGAGGTTCTTGGTCTTCGATCGGTCAGGCTTGTCGCTCTCGGGCGCCGGGGCCTTCTCGCTACCTGCGGGCCTCAGCATGCTGGCGTCGCCCTTCTCGACGAGAGGGTCTTTCTTCATGTTCATCTTCTCTTGCATCTCGCGGCCCATGGGCGCGTGCTCGGGAGGCAGACGGTCCGGCGACATCTCGATGACGCCGTGCACATCGCCGCCGATGCTTTTCACGGCATACACGTGACCTCTGTAGGTGACCGAGCCCGTGAGGCGCCCCGACGGCCACCACAGAAGCGTGACCGGATCGTCGGTGCCGTCGATACGGCCATGCCAGATGTAGTTCTCGGCAGATTTTGCAATGCCGGTGCGACGGGCCGTGACCGAGAGCGTGTCATTCAGCGGTATGACGAGAGCCGGCGCGGGCGCTCCCGCCTCATGCATGTCCTTCGTGAGTGCGTACTCGAGAACGCCCGCATTCGGCAGCGCCATCATGCTCATGCCCATCGCGGCCTTGGAGTCCATCGTCTGGCGCATCATCTCCTGCTGCGCCGGCGACATGGGGCTACCCGACTTCATCGGCGCGAGGGCGTGATTCCAGGTTTCATCGAGTCTCGTGACGGTGACGCCTTGGCGCGCTGCCGCCGCGATGAGGCTCTCCGCGCGCTCCTCGGGAACGTTCCACATCTCCGACTTCGTCATATCGAGAGATTGGCCGTCGGCCTTGCCCGCGGCCTTACGCAATGCCTTGTATTGGGTGCTGCTCGTGGGCGGAAGATTAGAAAGAATGAAGCCGATTTTCCCGTCATCATCTGCTGCCGATACGTTGGAGAATATAATAACGACACCAAACGCAAAGGCGACGAGAGCGAGCAGCCAGATAACGATCGCTCTCCGGAAACGCCTGGGGAACATGGGATCCATCCACAGAATGACTTCGTAGGGGCGCGAGACCCCCCGGCCAATCGGCCGGGGAGCCCCCTGCATGTGGGCGTCAGGGCGGTTTACTTGCCGGCCTTGGACTGCATGTCCGCGAGGATCTGGTCCCAGACGCCATGCGGCGAGAAGCTGTCGCCGGACTTGCAGGAATTATAGGCGTCAAGCGACTTTCTGACCGCATCGGCGAGCTCGTAGCCGCTCATCTTGTCGACGTAGATCGACATCTTGCCGAGGAAGGTCTTGTAGCCGCCGTCGCAGTCGGTCGCGGCGAAAGCCGGCGTCGAGGCCGCGATGAGAGCGGCGGCGAGTACCGCGATCGTGGATCGTGTCATGGTAGTAACTCCTATTTTCGTTGCTTTGGTCTTTGCGTGGATTCGACGAGCTCATTTTGGGGAAGCTTGTCAATCCGCCTGGGGCCGAACTCGGACCCGTCGTAATTACGTGATCGCTAAGCCAGAGTTTCGTCGCCGTGAGAAAAAATGCGCCGTCCGTTTTACGTTCTGCGGATGGAAATGGATCGCAATCCGCCTCCCCTCGCCTGATCAGCAAGTCGCCGGAGATGCGGCCGGCGCGTCGTGGCACGCCGGCCGCTCATGTTCGGCACTTGGGGCTACTTGCCGGCCTTGGACTGCATGTCGGCCAGGATCTGGTCCCAGACGCCGTGCGGCGAGAAGCTGTCGCCGGCCTTGCAGGAATTGTAGGCGTCGAGCGACTTGCGGACGGCGTCGGCGAGCTCGTAGCCGCTCATCTTGTCGACGTAGATCGACATCTTGCCGAGGAAGGTCTTGTAGCCGCCGTCGCAGTCGGTCTTGGCGAGGGCGGGCGTGCTGGCGGCAACGAGCGCGGCAGCAATAGCAGCAAGGGTAAGCGTCTTCATTGGGGGGTCTCCTGTTCGCTGAGAGTTTGGCCGCATCGCGTCGGGCGTTTGGCCTTGGGCTCTGCGGTTGACAGGGACCCTATCGACGGCACTGAGCGTTCTGAAATGCCGTTTGTGTCCCGTTTCCATAGCCAACTGCTATGAAGCACGGGGACGTCGGTGCCAGCGGCGGACACGGATGCGTCCCCGCCAAGCGGCGCTCGCAGCGGTGACAAAGGAATATGGGCGTTTGATTTCCGGTTCTGGCCCGAAGGGTGAGTGATGGAGCGCGAACCGCGCTCCCGCTGCCAGGGGGTTAGCTGACCTGGAGCCAAAATATGCCAGATCTTTCCGCTCGTTGGGGTACTTCTGCCGTGGTGGCAGCGATGGCCCTGTGCCTCATCCCACCTCACGCCGCAGCACATCGTACGCCGCGTTGACGCGCTTGAGCGCCTCTTCGCGCGCTTTGCGCTCGTGCGTGCCCGCGTTGTGCCATCGGTCGGGATGCAGTTCCTGCACCAGCCGTCGGCGCGCCCTGTCCAGTTCGCGCTGCGTAAACTTTAGACTAATCCCGAAGATGAACCGCGCCGGGTTTGCCGGAGGCTCCAGCTCTTGAGAGATTGGAGCCATGACCAACGAATCAAAATCCCCGGAGTTCTCCCCCGAGGTGCGTGAGCGCGCCGTGCGCATGGTTTTCGAGCACCGGGCCGATCATCCGTCCCAGTGGGCGGCGATCGTCTCGATCGCGGCGAAGATCGGCTGCACGGCGCAGACGCTCTCGAACTGG
>DATETZ010000060.1:0-3677 GCA_035283385.1 Hyphomicrobiaceae bacterium | reverse complement strand
ATCGTCTCCGTCGAGAAGAAGACGCTGCGCGGCGTCGAGCCCGATTTCGCCGTCGTCGACGCCGACGATCCGCGGGTGAAGAGGTAAGGGGCCGTTCGACTGCGCTTGGCCCTGCCCTCCAATCGCGCGCGATCCGCACCGAAGGTGCGCCGCGCCTAAGCGCACGCCGTGTCGTGTCGGAGACACGCCTCCGGCGTGACGCGGCTCGGCGCGAGCGCCGCCCCCGCGGAGGGCGCCCGCGCATATCGCGGAGCAGCCCCCGTGAGCGACTTAGTGCGCCGCTTCCCAGTTGTGGGCGGCCTTGGCGTCGACGTGGATCGGGACCGAGAGCTGAACCGCGGGCTCGGCGGCTTTCTCCATTACGCGGCGCACGGTCGCGATGGTCTTCTCGACCTCCGCATCCTTGACCTCGAACACCAATTCATCGTGCACCTGGAGCAGCATGCGTGCCGACCGCAAGTGAGCGTGCCGCAAAGCCTCCGGCATGCGGATCATGGCGCGGCGAATAATGTCGGCGGCCGAGCCCTGGATCGGCGCGTTGATCGCCGCTCGCTCGAGGTTGCCGCGCACGCCCGGGTTCTTGGTGTTGATCTCGGGATAGTGGATGCGCCGCCCGAAGATGGTCTCGACGTAGCCGCGCTCGTGGGCGCGCTTCTTGGTCGCCTCGATATAGTCGCGGATGCCCGGAAAGCGCTCGAAATAGGTCTTGATATACTGGCCCGCTTGCTCTTTGGAAATGCCGAGCTGATTGGCGAGCCCGAACGCCGAGATGCCGTAGATGATCCCGAAATTGATGGCCTTGGCGCGCCGGCGCACCTCGGGGGCCATGTTCTTCACCGGCACGCCGAACATTTCCGAGGCCGTCATGGCGTGGATGTCGAGGCCGTCGGCGAATGCTTTCTTGAGTTGCGCGATGTCGGCGATGTGGGCAAGCACTCTGAGCTCGATCTGGGAATAATCGGCCGAGACCAGCTTCATGCCCGTCTCGGCGATGAAGGCGGTGCGGATCGCGCGCCCCTCCTTGGTGCGCACGGGAATGTTCTGCAGGTTGGGGTCGGAGGAGGCGAGCCGGCCGGTCGTCGTCGCGGCGAGCGCATAGCTGGTGTGGATGCGTCCGGTCTGCGCGTCGATGAAGGTGGGCAGCGCATCGGTGTAGGTGGAGCGCAGCTTCGAGAGTTGGCGCCACTCGAGCATCGTGTTGATGAGGCGCCGCGCGTCTTCGGGCAGCTCCTCGTTGGCGGCGAGATCGTCGAGCAGCCCCGCGCGCGTCTCCCACTGGCCGCTCTTGGTGCGCTTGCCGCCCGGAAGCTGCAAGCGGTCGAACAAGAGCTCGCCCAGTTGCTTCGGCGAGCCGAGGTTGAACTTGTGGCCGACGAGGCCGTTGATCTCCTCCTCGAGCCGCGCGAGCCCTTGCGCGAACGTGCTCGACAGGCGCGAGAGCACCGCCTTGTCGACCAGGATGCCCGCGTGCTCCATGTCGACGATCACGGGCACCAGCGGGCGCTCGAGCGTCTCGTAGACGGTCGCGAGGCGCTCGGCGGCGAGCCGGGGCTTGAGCTTCATCCACAATCTCAGCGTCACGTCGGCGTCCTCGGCCGCGTACTCGACGGCCTTGTCGATCGGCACTTCCGCGAACGTCCTCTCGCTCTTCTTGGCGCCGGGCGCGTGCTCCATCACCTTGTCGAACGAAATGCAAGTGTGCCCGAGGTGGCGCTCTGAAAGCTCGTCCATGCCGTGGCCGCCGCGGCCCGCATCGAGCACATAGGAGATCAGCATCGTGTCGTCGGCGGGGGCGATTCGAATGCCGTGGCGGGCGAGGACAAGGGCATCGAATTTGATGTTTTGGCCGATCTTCATGACCGCCGGATCCTCGAGCAGCGGCTTCAGGAGCGCGAGGCTTTCCTCGAGCGGCGCCTGGACGAGGCCGGCGCCGTCGCCGAAGTCGAAGCCGCCGGACGGGGCCTTGTGACCGACCGGGACGTAGCACGCCTTCCCGGGTTCGACTGCCAGCGAGAAGCCGACGAGGTCGGCGCTCATGCAGTCGAGCGAGGTCGTCTCGGTGTCGAAGGCGAAGCGGCCCGCGTCGCGGCACGCACCGATCCAAGCCTCGAGGGCTGCGAGCGTCGTCACCGTTTCGTAGCGCTTGCGATCGAAGGGGATCTTGGCGAGACGCGCCGAATGGATGGCGGCGCCGGCTGCCGGCGTGCCGGGGCCGTGCAGCTCGCCGCTCTTGGAAACTCCCGGCGCCTCGTGCGCCGCCTTGTCGCTTTTCGCCAGGCTAGAGCCGACCGATCTCTCGAGCGGCGGGGGCACCTCGACGCCAAGCTTCTCCGCGATCCGTTTCGTCAGCGTATTGAACTCCATGGCTCTCAAGAAGCCCAACAGCGCCTCGGGTTCGGGATCGTGCACGCCGAGAGCATCGACCGGTACCTCCGCCGGCACGTCCTCCTTCAAGCGGACGAGCTCGCGCGAGAGGCGCGCCTGGTCGGCGAACTCGACCAGCCTCTCGCGCCGCTTCGGCTGCTTGATCTCGGAGGCGCGCTCGAGCAGCGTATCGAGGTCGCCGTACTCGCCGATCAGCTCGGCAGCCGTCTTGACGCCGATGCCCGGCACGCCGGGAACGTTATCGGTACTATCGCCGGCAAGCGACTGCACGTCGACGACCTTCTCCGGCGGCACCCCGAACTTCTCGATCACCTCGTCGCGGCCGATCCTCTTCCCCTTCATGCCGTCGAGCATGGCGACGCCGGGCCGGACGAGCTGCATCAGGTCCTTGTCGGAGGAGATGATGGTCACGTCCCCGCCGCGCTCGACCACGTCCTTGGCGTAGGTCGCGATAAGATCGTCGGCCTCAAAGCCCTCGTGCTCGATCGAGGCGACGTTGAAGGCACGGACCGCGTCGCGGATGAGCGGGAACTGGGGGACCAGCTCCTCGGGCGGCGGCGGGCGGTTGGCCTTGTACTTGTCGTAGATCTCATTGCGGAAGCTCTCGCGGCCGGCGTCGAAGACGACGGCGATGTGGGTCGGCGCCTCCGACGCCTTACTTTCGCGCAGGAGCTTCCACAGCATGGCGCAGAACCCGTGCACGGCGCCGACGGGGAGGCCGTCGGAGGGTCGCGTCAGCGGCGGGAGCGCGTGAAAGGCGCGGAAGATATAGCCCGAGCCGTCGACGAGATAGACGTGGCTGCCCTTGACGATCGGCACCGGCTCGCCCGCGGGCACGGTGCAGAGGGGCGCGGGCTTCGGCTTCTTCGAGGTGCGTATCTCGGTCATGGACCGGCAATATAGGCGCTCGATGCGTCCCGGTCAGCCCATCACAACGGCGGCGCTCTTCGCGCGTTTGCGAGGCCGCAGCGAATGGAGTATCAAGGCGCGCTGCCGCTCCGCCACCAAGCACCCATAGCTCAGCTGGATAGAGCGTTGCCCTCCGAAGGCAAAGGTCAGAGGTTCGAATCCTCTTGGGTGCGCCATCGCCGTGCGTGTCCAGCCCGGAGACATGGGTGACAGTTTGTACCTAAGACATAGGTAACAACCTCGTGCCGAACGGGTTGTCGAGTGGCTGCAAAGTCCTCTGCTCGAGATCGATGTAGCCGAGATCGTAGGTCATGAAGGAGACGAGCCAGATGGCATCGTCGACCTCCTTCAGTCCGAGGCGCTGGCCGGCGAGCACGGTCGAG
>DATETZ010000059.1:0-19763 GCA_035283385.1 Hyphomicrobiaceae bacterium | reverse complement strand
GCCTCGCCGACGAAGTCGGTCAGCTCGCCGGCCATGATCTTGAGCAGCGTCGACTTGCCTGAGCCGTTCAAGCCCACGACGCCGATCTTGGCCCCGGGCAGGAACGAGAGCGAGATGTCCTTCAGGACTTGCTTGCCCCCCGGATAGGTCTTGGAGAGCTTCGACATGTGATAGACGTACTGGTGGGCTGCGGCCATCTGCTGCGCCTCTTGGCGGTCCTGGTTTCGGGAAGTTGGCGCGTTCTAGCCGATCGGGGGCGCAATCTCAATCGCCGAGCGGCGGCGCCCGCCGAACGAATCATACACGGCGTTCGCCCTTGAGCGTGCAGTCGCACGGGGCATCCCCGGCCTCGACCTGCAGCGTCGTGTGGCCAACGCCGTAGCGCAGCCTGAGCTCGGCCGCGGCCTCGGCGAGCAGCCGGTCGTCGAGCCCGGCGTCGGGGCGGACGAGGTGGGCGGTCAGCGCGTTCTCGGTCGTGCTCAAGGCCCAGATATGGAGGTCGTGCACGGCCGTGACGCCGGGCAGATCCGCGAGATAGCGCTCGACCGCCTGCCGGTCGACGTTCGGGGGCACGGCATGCATCGCCAGATCGGCCGACTCCCTGAGCAGCGCCCACGTGCCGCGGAAAATGATGGCGACGATCAAGAGGCTCACGACGGGATCGATCCAGACCCATCCCGACCAGCCGATCAGCAAAGCGGCGGCGACGACGCCGAGAGAGACGCCGGCGTCCGTCGCCATGTGCAGGAACGCGCCGCGGATGTTGAGGTCGCTGTCGCGCCCGCGCCAGAACAGAAGCGCGGTGAAGCCATTGATGACGATTGCCGCGGCCGCGACCCAGACCACGGTCTCGCTCGCGACGGCAGGCGCGTCCCAGAGCCGGCGCACGGCCTCGATCGCGATCGCGCCCAGCGCGGCGAGCAGCAGCGCGGCGTTGGCGAGCGCTGCCAGCATCGTGGCGCTGCCGAACCCATAGGTGCGCTCCCTCGTGGGGCGGCGGGTGGCGAGCCGGAACGCGCCCCATGCGAGGAGAAGAGCCGCGATATCGGAGGCATTGTGGGCGGCATCGGCCACCAGCGCCATCGAGTTCGCGAGATAGCCGTAGACGAGCTCCAAGGCCACAATCGCGGCATTGAGAGCGGTCGCGATCGCAAAGGTCCGATCGCGGGCGTGGGGCGACAATCTCGCCTCGCGCTTCTCGAGACCGTGAGCATGCCCGTGGCTGCCCGGCATGGCTCTCATGCTCCTCGATTGCGGCCGGTCAATGCACCTGTGGCGAGGAGGCCCGAGAGCATGTGCGAACGGCGCGTCCACCTGCGCTCGATCTCGGCCGCGATGAGGGTGGCGGAATCGAGGGGCGCGTAGGTCCAGGTCTCGAGCGCCTCGAAGTGCTCGGGGAGCGGGCGCGTCGCCCCGTGCGCCCTCAACGCGGTATGAAAGCGGCGGAACTTGGCCGAGCCCCCCGACGGCATGAAGACATAGACCGGCTTACCCGTCGCGCACGCTTCTCCGGTCATGTTGATGCTGTCTCCGGCAACGATCAGCGCGTCGGCGTGGGCGAGGTAGTAGGGATAGGGGTTCTCGCCCTCTCGGTCCCAGATCAGGCGAGGCGATCCTTCGGTCGCAAGCCTGACACGGTGCGCAATCTCGGCCGAGGTGCGCCGGGACGGCGTGATCATCAGGCCTGCCCCCAAGCGCTGAAGCGAAGCAAGCGCAGCGCCAAGCCGCGTGAGGTCCTCGTCGCCGTAGCGAAACACGCGCGTGGCCCCGCCGAGCATGACGGCGACCCGCGGGCTTGGCAGGGCGGCGATTGCCGGCGGCATTGCGCTGCGCAGCTCTCCGAGCCGGCTCTGCGTGAAGCCGTGCGGGGCCGTGAGCGTCGTGATGACGTTCGCGCCGCGACGCGTGTCATGCTCGGGGACCCAGTAGAGATCGGCCGCGGCTGCGTTCGTCTTCGGGTCCTGGAGAATGATCGTGTAGGTCTTGAGGCCTGCGCGACGCTTGAGGGCCCGAATGTAAGGCGTCGTCGTGCGTCCGATCGAGATCGCGAAATCGGGCCACGGCGGGCAGAAAATGCTGGCTGGCGTGCCGAAGCGCTCGTTCGGGCTCACCGGCATCCAGGGCGACAAGGCCTTGAAGAGGCCCTTGGGCCTGACGGGTTTCATCTCGTAATCGAGGCCGAGCGCATCGAACACACCGCGGGTCTGAACCTCATGGCCCGCCTTGCCGTCGGTGATGATCCAGCCGCGCGCACCGGCGAGGACGCCCGACCGCCCGTCGAGGGCCTCCTTGGAGGTCTGCTGCATGGGCGGACTTGTCTCCGCTCGAGCAAGACTTGTCGAGTCCCATCGCGCGGCGGTCGAGCGGTCGCTTTCCGCTAACCCCAGAAGAAAAAAACCCTGGAGCAAGCCTTGAGGCCCGGGGCGACTGTGCGCAAGATATGGCATCATTGGTGCAAAACAGATTTCCGATTGTTACTCAAGGTCTCCCTTATGCCGCATCACCTGGACGCCATGGACTGGCGCATCCTGAAAGAGCTGATGGCCAACGGGGCGATCACCAACGTCGCCCTCGCCGGCCGTGTCGGCCTCTCCGCGCCGCCCTGCCTGCGGCGCGTGAGGGCGCTCGAGCAAGCCGGACTGATTGCGGGCTATACCGCGCTCGTCGACGAGACGGCACTCGGCTTCGAGGTGACGGCCTTTGCCCTGGTCGGGCTGCACAGCCAGGCCGAGGCCGATCTGCGCGCGTTCGAGAATCGCGTGCTCGGCTGGCCGCTGGTGCGGGAGGCCTACATGCTCGCGGGCGAGAGCGATTACATCCTGAAGTGCGTCGCCCGCGACTGGACGACCTTCCAGGATTTCATTCTCGCCGAGCTCACCGCGGCGCCGAACGTGGCGAGCGTCAAGACGAGCCTCGCCATCCGCCGCGCAAAGCTCGCGCCCGGCGTGCCGGTTCCGCCTCCCTGAACGCAGTGGGACCGGCGCTTCCTGCCGCCTTCAGCGGCCGTCGAGGCGGCGCGCCTCGCGCAGCTCGGGGAACCAGCGCGACCACAGCCCGGCGACGAGGATCGTTCCCACCCCGCCCACGATCACGGCCGGAACGGTGCCGATCAGGGCGGCCATCGTGCCGGCGCGGAACTCGCCGAGCTCGTTGGACGCTCCAATGAAGAGCGTGTTGACCGCGTTGACGCGCCCCCTCACCTCATCGGGCGTCCGCAACTGGATCAGGGTAGCGCGCACAGTGACGCTGACCATGTCGGCCGCACCCATGACGACCAGCGCGGCAATCGAAAGCCATGTGACGGTGGAGGTCCCGAACGTGACGGTGGCGAGACCGAATACGATCACGGCGCCGAACATCACCAGGCCGGCGTGATCGCGGATCGGCTTGCGGATGAGCCAAAGTCCCATCGCCACGGCGCCGATCCCTGGCGCCGAGCGAAGCAGGCCGAGCCCCCATGGCCCGACCTCGAGAAGATCGCGCGCGAAGACCGGGAGCAGCGCCGTCGCCCCGCCGAGAACCACGGCGAATAGATCGAGCGAAATGGCCCCGAGCACGATCGGTTGGCCCGAGATGTAGCTGAATCCGGCAAGCAGGGTGTTCCAGGAGGCCGGCTTCAAGGATGTTCTCTGATCGGGCTTCGGGATCAACATCGCGATCGTGGCGGCTGCAGCGAAGAGCGTCGCCGCGGTGCCATACGCGGCTTCGGGAGCGAGCCCGTAGAGAAGGCCGCCGGCGACCGGCCCGAGGATTGTCGCCGTTTGCCAAGACGACGAGTTCCACGCGACCGCATTGGCGAAGGCATCGCGCGGGACCAGATTGGCGAGCAGCGATTGCATGGCGGGAGAGAAGAAGGCGCGCGCCACGCCGAACACCGAGAGGATCGCGAACATCGGCCACACCGCGCCCGCCGCGCCAAGGGTGAGCGCGAGCAGCACCAGGGCACAGGCCGCCTCTGCCGCGATGCAGGCGGCCATGATGCGGCGCCGGCTGAGCCGGTCCGCTGCGGCGCCCGTCACCAGCACGAGCGCCAGCGAGGGAGCGAACTGCACGAGGCCGGCCAGCCCCAAGAGCAGCGGATCGCGCGTCTGATCGTAGATCTGCCAGCCGACCGCGACCGAGACGATCTGGATCGAGAACGCGGCCAGGAAGCGCGCCGACCAGTAGAATCTGAATCCGCGATGCCGGAAGGCGGAGGGCTCGAAGCGCGGCAAGTCGGTTTGGGAGCTCATCAGGGTGTCAGACCCTTCGGGTCTGACACCGAAAGGGAACCTGCTTCGTCATGGTGCCGCCCCCAGGAGGGGGCCGGACGCTGCCGGCTCACTTCCACTCGATCTTCAGGATCTCATAGGAGCGCGGTCCCTTGGGTGTCGTCACCTCGGCGGAATCGCCCTTCGACTTGCCGATCAACGCACGCGCGATCGGGCTCGAGATCGAGATTTTTCCGTCCCTGACGCTCGCTTCCATGTCGCCGACGATCTTGTACTTGACCTTCTCGCCGGTGTCCTCGTCGACCAGCGTGACGGTGGCTCCGAATTTCACCGTGTTGCCCGAGAGCTTGGCGATGTCGACGACATCGGCGCGGCTGATCTTGTCCTCGAGCTCGGCCACCTTCGCCTCGTTCAAGCCCTGCGCCTCCTTGGCCGCGTGATACTCGGCGTTCTCGGAAAGATCGCCGTGCGTGCGCGCTTCCGCGATGGACTGGATGATGCGCGGGCGCTCCTCGACCTTGAGCCGGTGCAGCTCCGCCTCGAGCCTCTTGAAGCCCTCGATCGTCATGGGAACGCGTTCCATGGACATCGCTAACATCTCCCAGTTGGCCTGGCCGGATGCCAGAACCAGTCGCAACCCAGTCTCTTGCACTCGCGTGGGGCTGGCCTGTCCGGCACGGTGCCCGGACGGCCATATGGATCAAGATGCGCGGCCGACATACGCCTGCAGCGGAGCCACCTTCAATATATCGGCCTTGAGGGCCTTGATGGCTCGTGTCACCGCGATCGCACCGGCCAAAGTAGTATAATACGGAATGTGGTGAAGCAAGGCCGTGCGGCGGATGTCCTTGCTGTCGGCCAGCGCTTTTGCGCCTTCCGTGGTGTTGAAGACAAGTGCCACCTCGCCGTTCTTCATCACGTCGACGATGTGCGGCCGGCCCTCGAGGACCTTGTTGACAAGCTCGCATTGAACACCGTTTTCCTCGAGGTGGCGCTTGGTTCCCCGGGTCGCGATCACGCGGAACCCCATGGCCCGCAGCTCCCGGAGCGGCGCCACGATACGATCCTTGTCAGCGTCCTTGACCGAGACGAAGACCGTGCCCGAGGTCGGCAGCGTCTGCCCCGCGCCGAGCTGGCTCTTGCCGAATGCGACGGCAAAGTCGCGGTCCAGCCCCATGACCTCGCCCGTCGAGCGCATCTCGGGCCCGAGGATCGTATCCACGCCCGGAAAGCGCGCGAACGGGAACACGGCCTCCTTGACGGCGACGTAGTCGAGCTTCGATGGCCGCAAGCCGAAGCTCGGCAGCGCGCGGCCGGCCATGATCTCGGCCGCGATGGCCGCGATCGGCTTGCCGATGACCTTGGCGACGAACGGCACGGTGCGCGAGGCGCGCGGGTTGACCTCGAGGACGTAGATCGTGCCGTCCTTGATGGCGTACTGCACGTTCATGAGGCCGACCACCTTCAGGGCGAGAGCAATCTCGTGGGTTTGGCGCCCGAGCTCCTCGATGATGTCCGCCGTGAGCGAGTGCGGCGGCAGCGAGCACGCCGAATCCCCCGAATGGATGCCGGCCTCCTCGATGTGCTCCATGATCCCGGCGATGAAGGTGTCGCGGCCGTCGGCGAGACAGTCGACATCGACCTCGACCGCATCCGTCAGGTAGCGGTCGATCAGGAGCGGCCGTTTCGCGGACACGACGAGCTCCGACGGGCTGTCGAGAGTAGCCGACAGCCTGGCGATGTAGCGGTCGATCTCGACCCCGTCGTGCACGATCTCCATGGCGCGCCCGCCGAGCACGTAGGACGGGCGGATGACGACCGGGTAGCCGATGGCGTCGGCCACCGTGCGCGCCTCGGCCGGCGTGCGCGCGATCCCGCTTTCGGGCTGCTTCAGCTTGAGCGCGCCGATCAGCGCGTTGAAGCGGTCGCGATCCTCGGCGAGGTCGATGGCGTCGGGGGAGGTGCCGAGGATCGGCACGCCCGCCTCCTCGAGCGGCTCGGCGAGCTTCAACGGCGTCTGCCCCCCGAACTGCACGATCACTCCCTTCACGACGCCGTTCGCCTGCTCGGTGCGGATGATCTCGAGCACGTCCTCTGCGGTGAGCGGCTCGAAATAAAGGCGGTCGGAGGTGTCGTAGTCGGTCGAGACGGTTTCCGGGTTGCAGTTGACCATGATGGTCTCGTAGCCGGCCTTGGTCAGCGCGAACGCGGCGTGGCAGCAGCAGTAGTCGAACTCGATGCCCTGGCCGATGCGGTTGGGTCCGCCGCCCAGGATCACGACCTTTTCTCTCGCCGACGGCGCCGCCTCGCAGACCGGGGTTCCGGTCAAGCCGCGCTCATAGGTCGAGTACATGTAGGCCGTCGGCGACGTGAACTCGGCGGCACAGGTGTCGATGCGCTTGTAGACTGGCTCGATGCGCAAGGCCTTGCGCCGCGCCCGCACCTCGGCCTCGCTCGCGCCGGTGAGCTTCGCCAGCCGCGCGTCGGAGAAGCCCAGGGCCTTGAGCGTGCGCATATGCTCCGGCGCGGACGGCAGCCCGTGCGCCTTGACGCGGGCCTCCATGTCGACGATCTCCTGCAGCCGGGCGATGAACCACGGGTCGATCCGGCAGAAAGCGTGCACTTGCTCGTGGTCGACGCCCAACCTCAGGGCCTGCGCCACCTTGAGCAGGCGATCCGGAGACGGCCGGCCGAGCGCCGCGCGGATCACGTTCTTGTCGTCGCCGCCGCCCAGACCCTCGAGCGCCACGTCATCGAGCCCGGTCAACCCCGTCTCCAGCGAGCGCAGCGCCTTCTGCAGGCTCTCGGCGAACGTGCGCCCGATGGCCATCACCTCGCCGACCGACTTCATCGAGGTGGTGAGCGTGGCGTCCGCGCCGGGGAACTTCTCGAAGGCAAAGCGCGGGATTTTGGTGACGACGTAATCGATGGTCGGCTCGAAGGAAGCCGGCGTCGCCCCGCCGGTGATGTCGTTTTCGAGCTCATCGAGCGTGTAGCCCACCGCAAGGCGCGCCGCGACCTTGGCGATCGGGAACCCGGTCGCCTTTGAGGCGAGCGCGGACGAGCGCGACACGCGCGGGTTCATCTCGATGACGACCAGGCGGCCGTCGGCGGGATTGACAGCAAACTGCACGTTGGATCCGCCCGTCTCGACGCCGATCTCGCGCAGCACCGCGATCGAGGCGTCGCGCATGATCTGGTACTCTTTGTCGGTGAGGGTGAGCGCCGGCGCGACGGTGATGCTGTCGCCGGTGTGCACGCCCATCGGATCGACGTTCTCGATCGAGCACACGATGATGCAGTTGTCGGCATGATCGCGGACCACCTCCATTTCGAACTCTTTCCAGCCGAGCACGCTCTCCTCGACCAGGACCTGGCTCGTCGGCGAGGCGTCGAGCCCGCGCTCGACGATCTCGAAAAACTCCTCGCGGTTGTAGGCGACGCCGCCGCCCGTGCCGCCGAGCGTGAACGACGGGCGGATGATAGCGGGCAGCCCGATCGCCTCGAGCGCCGCCGCGGCCTGCTCGCGGTTTCTCGCCATCATCGAGCGCGGCGTCTCGAGGCCGATTTTCCTCATCGACTCGCGGAACAGCTCGCGATCCTCGGCTTTGTCGATCGCTTCGGCCCTGGCGCCGATGAGCTCGACCCCGAACTCGGAGAGCGTCCCCTGCCGGTGCAGCGCGAGGGCGGTGTTGAGGGCCGTCTGCCCGCCCATCGTCGGCAGCAGCACGAGCTTGTCGCCGGGCCGCGTCTCGCGCTCTTGGGCGATGATCTTGGCGACGATCTCGGGCGTGATCGGCTCGACATAGGTTGCATCCGCCAGCTCCGGATCGGTCATGATCGTCGCCGGGTTGGAGTTGACCAGGATGATCCTGTAGCCCTCGGCCTTGAGCGCCTTGCAGGCTTGGGTGCCGGAATAGTCGAACTCGCAGGCTTGCCCGATGATGATGGGCCCCGCGCCGACGATCAGGATGGAGTTGATGTCCGTGCGTTTCGGCATCTCGGGGCCGTGTTCTATTCGACCCCTCGGGCTTTGGCTATAGGCGGGGCGAGGTTGCGGCCTTTGCCGGCGAGCAATGCCAAACTTATGAGGAACTTTCCGACACTTGGTGCCCGCGCTACTTCTTCACGTTCGCCGGCGGCTCGATCTTGAGCTCCGCCGGGTAGGTATAGACCTCCTTGAAGATCGGCTTGTCGAGCATGGCGGGGCGGGCGAAGATGCTGCGTGCGGGAAGTCCGGTCTCGGCGTCGAGGTAGATCATGCGCACGGCCTCGTTCTTTTGTGTCTGGGGTGGGTCCTTGCCGGGGACATTCGGCGCCTCGTCGAGGCCGCGGTAGGCGCGCAGCTGCTTGCCGTCGACGGTCTCGGCGCCGAGGCACTCGAATTTGCCGACATCCTGGTAGATCTGCGAGCTGCTCTTGATCATGAATTGGATGAGCTGCTGCGTTTCCGGCTCGGCGACCTCCTTCCAGCCCTGGCCCGCATTGCTCCAGGCTTTGTCGCCGACGACGATGGTCTCGACCGGCTTCGGGTCGGCGACCAGGCTCACGATCTGGCGCATCCGGTCGGGGATCTGGTACTCGATCGTCATATTGACCGGGCCCTCCTCGCTCACCAATTGCGTCTCCTTGCGCAGGAACCTCTGCTTGCCCTGCGCCTGGACGGCGAGCTGAACCTCGGTCGAGCAGTCGGCACGTGCGGAGCTGGCTCCAGCAAGGCCGGTGAGGAGGGCGGCTCCCATCAGTACGCGACGCATTTTTTCGCTCTCCAAAATTTCCGTCGTTTCCAGCACCTGCCGAGGTGCTCAGTCGTTGGCCGGACCGTTTGTCATTGCTGGAGCGGAGACTCGATCACGATGTCGGCCGGATAGGTATAGGTCTCCTTGATCACAGGCGGCGCGCCGGGCTTGGCCGGCCCGATGATGTTGAACGCGGGGAGACCCGTCGCCGGGTCGACGTAGATCGTGCGCACGAGCGGGTCTCCGCTTTCGCCACCCTCGGGCGCCGTCTGATAGCCCGTGTAATCCTTGCCTTCGACGTTGACCGTGCCGAGGCAGGAAAACGCGGCCGACGTCCTGGGCGGCGCGAACACCTCTTGCATGTGGGATTGGACCATCTGCGCGAATTGCGGCTGCAGCTCGGTCCAGCCGCCGCCCACGTTGCTCCACGCCCACCGCCCGACGCCGATCGTCTCCAGGGGATTCGGGTCGCCGGGCACGACCACCTTGCGGTACATCCTGTCGGGCGGGACGTAGTCGAACGTCTGCTCCTGCCGCTCGCCGGTGTTGCTGTCCGAGACGACGACCGAGCGCCAGGCCGGCGACTGGCGCTGCTTGGTGAAGGCCGCTTCGATATCGGCGTTGGCATTGCAGTCGGCCGAGGCTGGCGCGCCGCGAGCCAGCACGAGCAGCGGGAGGGCAAACCAAAGGCTACGCATGGCGACTTTACCCTGACTTGTCAAAGCGGCGCATCCTATACGCAGGCGCCGCGGAAGGCGATCTCTGGTCTCGGGTTTGGTTTCGATGCCTGGCCCGCTCACCGCTCGCGCCTGATCGGCTGCCCCTTGCGCTCCCGCATCAAGTTGGCGAAGCGGGTGAACAGGTAGTGGCTGTCCTGGGGCCCCGGCGAGGCCTCGGGATGGTATTGCACCGAGAACACGGGGCGGCCCTTGAGCTCGAGGCCGCAATTGGTGCCGTCGAACAGCGACACATGCGTCTCCTGGACGCCGGCCGGCAGCGTGTCGCGATCGACCGTGAAGCCGTGGTTCATCGCCGTGATCTCGACCTTGTCGGTCGTGACGTCCTTGACGGGATGGTTGGCGCCGTGGTGGCCCTGGTGCATCTTCTTGGTCTTGGCGCCGAACGCGAGCCCGAGCATCTGATGGCCGAGGCAGATGCCGAACACGGGCAGCCCCGAGGAGATGAGCTTCTTGATCTCGGGCACCGCGTACTCGCCGGTGGCCGCCGGATCGCCGGGCCCGTTGGAGAGAAAGACGCCGTCGGGGTTGCGCTCGAGGATCTCCTCGGCCGTGGTCCTCGCCGGCACCACGGTCACCTTGCACCCCGCCGCGGCGAGGGAGCGCAGGATGTTGCGCTTCAAGCCGTAATCGACGGCGACGACGTGGAACTCGGGCTTCTCCTGGCGGCCGTAGCCCTTGCCCCACGCCCAGCGCGTCTCGTCCCAGGAGTAGCTCTGCCCGCTCGTCACCTCGGGCACCAGGTCGAGCCCCAACAGCCCCGGCCAGGCCTTCGCCTCGGCCTTGAGCCTCTCGATATCGAAGCGGCCCGCGGGATCGTGGGCGATGACGGCGTTCGGCATCCCCTGGTCGCGGATGCGCGCCGTGAGCGCGCGCGTATCGATGCCGGAGATGGCGATGATCCCGCGCGCCCTGAGCCAGTGATCGAAGTGCTCGGCCGCCCGGTAGTTGGACGGATCGGTGATCGCGGCGCGCAGCACGCACCCTCTCACGCCCGAGCGAGCGGCGAGGTTCGAGGTCTCCGTGTCCTCGGCGTTGGCGCCGATGTTGCCGATGTGGGGGAAGGTGAAGGTGATGATCTGGCCGGCGTAGGAGGGGTCGGTCAGGATCTCCTGGTAGCCGGTCATCGCCGTGTTGAAGCAGACCTCGCCGACCGCGCTCCCCGCGGCGCCGAGGCCGGTGCCCGAGATCACGGTCCCGTCGTCGAGCACGAGGCGCGCCGTCGAGGGCGCTTCGGTCCAGGGGGCGGGAGAAGGGCTGCTCATGTCTCGGCAATGGTGATGGCGTTGGGCCGGCGCAAGACCTCGCGCGCGCCGCACTTTGCACGCCAAGCCGCGGAGGTCAAGAAACGGGGCCGTCCGCCGAGCCCGGGTTTTCGGCCTTGCTTGCCGGGGAGCCGTCGCCTAAATCCCCTGCATCCCGGAGGACACCCATGCGCGCGCGCATCAACGAGGACGTGAAGCTGGCGATGAAGTCGGGCGACAAGGCCCGCCTCTCGACGCTGCGCCTCGTCAATGCCGCGATCAAGGACCGCGACCTCGCCGCGGGCGTCGACGAGAAGGGCCGGCCGACCGGCCGCGACAAGATCACCGATCAGGAGATTCAAAGCCTCCTTCAGAAAATGGTGAAGCAGCGCCGCGAATCCTTCGAGATCTACGACAAGGCCGGCCGCCGCGACCTCGCGGATCAGGAGGCGGCCGAGATCGCGGTGATCGAGGGCTATCTGCCGAAGCAGATGGGCGAGGCCGAGACCAAGGCCGCGATCGAGGCGCTCGTGGCCGAGCTCGGCGCTGCGGGCCTCAAGGACATGGGGCGCGTGATGGGAGCGGCGAAGGAGCGCTACGCGGGAGCCATGGACTTCGCCAAGGCCGGCGCCATTGTGAAGGATCTTCTGAAGTCGAAGGGTTGAGCGAGCCGCGCTCAACCCTTCTCGTGACTCTCATGCTGCACGTAGGACCGCAGCACCGCGTTGATCTTGGTCTGATATCCTGGACCCGTGCGCTTGAAGAACTCGATAATGTCCTTGTCGAGGCGGATGCTGATTGCTTGTTTCGCATTTGGAAAGACGACCTCAGCTTCAGACCAATCTATGTCGAGCCGCGCCGCATCCTTATCCCGCTTGACAGCGTCCGCAATGTCGCGGTCGGTCATACGACGCAGACGGTCATAGTCAGTCTTCCCCTGCCTCGCCTCGGCGGCTAAGCGCTTCGTGATATTCTTCTCGCTCATTCGTTCTCGCTCTCCGGGCCGAGATGATGCGGCAAACACCATCCCGCACCGTGTATACAACGGCGATCTCAACGTCTGTTAAACGTCCGATCGCGACAAATCGCGGCTCGTCCTTCTTGTCGGAGCGATCCCTCAGATACGGCAGGCCGAAAATGGTCGCCGCGTCCTCGAAGTCGATCCCATGCACGTCAATGTTCCTTTGACGCTTCGTCTCATCCCACTCGAATTCTTCGAACTGTTCTTCGCAAACCCGAAATCGAACTTTTCTGGTGCCCACAGATCTCTCCCGCGAGCTCCGCTCCAGGGAACACATCGACAACAAAGGCCATCGTCACCTTGCATGAACCGAGTATCATTACGATTGTATATACGCGTCCTTCGGTGCGGCGTCAAGGGCTGCGTCGCAGGCAGCTCAACGCCTTTGCATACGGGGAGCGCCGGACCGGAGCGCTGGACTTCGCCAAGGCCGGCGCGCTCGTCAAGGAGCTGCTGAGATAGGCACCAGGCAGCAGGCAGGAGAGGGGTACGTTCCAGTGCCTGCTGCCTCACTGCCCTGTGGAAAATGAGCAAGCCCGTTGGCACTGGGGATCAAAATCGCGCGGACGATCCCGAATCACGTAACCGTTCCCTGGATACGCCTTCAGGTCACCGAGATGCGCTTCACGCCCGATTTTCTCGACGAGATCCGCGCCCGGCTGCCCGTCAGCCAGGTCGTCGCGCGCAAGGTGGCGCTGAAAAAGAAAGGGCGCGAGTTCGCCGGCCTCTCCCCGTTCAAGGTCGAGAGGACGCCGTCGTTTTTCGTCAACGACCAAAAAGGCTTCTACCACTGCTTCGCGTCCGGCGAGCACGGCGACATCTTCACATTCCTGATGAAGACCGAGGGTCTCGACTTCCCCGAGGCGGTCGAGCGGCTGGCCCAGGAGGCGGGCGTTCAGATGCCGAAGGCCTCGGTGCGCGAGGAGGGCCGCGAGGACGAGCGCCAGCGGCTGTTTGCCCTCCTCGAGGCGGCGACGAAGTTCTTCGAGGCGAACCTCGCGGCCGGCGGCCGCAGCGCGGCCAGAGACTACCTCGCAACGCGCGGCCTCGAGCCCGAGACCCTTCGCGAGTTCCGGCTCGGCTATGCTGCCAACTCGCGCTCTGCCTTGCGCGACCACCTGGCCAAGGCCGGCTATTCCGTGGAGGAGATGATCACGGCCGGAATGCTGATCGCGGGCGATGATATCCCCGTCGCCTACGACCGTTTTCGGCACCGGGTCATGTTTCCGATCGCCGACATGAAGGGCCGGACCATTGCTTTTGGGGGCCGCGCGCTCGACCCCGGCCAGCCGGCCCAAGGCGGAGCCGGTCACATGGCAAAGTATCTCAACTCACCTGAGACCCCCCTGTTCCACAAGGGTTGCGTCCTTTTTAATGCCCACCGCGCCCGTCTCGCCGCTCACGACAAGGGGCGGATCATCGCCGTCGAGGGCTACATGGACGTGCTGGCGCTTTGGGAGGCGGGATTTCGCGAAGCCGCGGCCCCGCTCGGGACGGCGCTCACCGCCGACCAGGTGAAGCTTCTGTGGCGGATGGCGCCCGAGCCGGTCCTCTGCTTCGACGGGGATGGGGCCGGACGCGAGGCCGCATTCCGGGCCATCGACACCGTGCTGCCGCTCTTGAAGCCAGGGGCGAGCGTGATGTTCGCATTCCTGCCCGACGGACTCGATCCCGACGATCTCATCCGCCAGCAGGGGCCGTCGGCCATGGAACGCATCCTCGCCCGCTGCCGGCCGCTGATCGACGTCCTTTTCGAACGCGAGTGGACGAAGAGCGATTGGTCGACCCCGGAGCGGCGGGCGCGGCTCGAGCAGGAGCTGAAGGGCCTAGTGGCCCGCATCGAGGATCAGGCCGTCCGATCCCACTACGGGTCCGCTCTCGCCAAGCGCCTCGAGGCCGCCTGGCAGCCCGCTGTCGGACGCTTCCCCGGCACACAGGGGGCGGGAGCCGCACTGCGCGGGGGACGGCGGCGCTCGCCGATACCCGGACGAGCCCCCGGTTCGGGCTGGGCGGCACAAGGCACGGGCGGGGCTCGCGCAAATCCGAGCTTGAGCCTCAGGAAAAGCCTGATCGTCGCCGGGGAGGGCTTGGCCGCCCCGCACCGGGAGGCGCTGATCCTGCGCGCGATCCTTTCCCATCCCTGGCTCGCCGACGAGCACGCCGAGACGATCGCCGGGCTGGTGTTCACCGCGCCTGCGCTTTCCCGGCTACGCGATGCCATTCTTTCGGCACATGCCCTTGACAAGTCTCTTGACACGCGAGCGCTTCGCTCCCACCTGAGCAAAACCGGCCTCGACAAGGTGGTGAATCTCGTCGACCGCGCCGTCACGCACAGATGTGACAAGTTCGCAGAGCCCGACGCCGGGCGCACCGAGGTGGAGGATGGCTGGCGCCACACCCTCGCGCTGCACGAACGGCATGTCGGGGTCAGAAGATCGCTCGAGGCCGCGGAGCGGGCTTGGCACGAAGATCGCAGCGAGGACGCCTACGTGCGGATCTGCGAGCTACATCGGCAGCTCGAGCGTTCAACGGGGTCGGAAACGTTCACCAGCTCGGCCGACGATGATCCGAGGTCTTGACTGCGGCCGTGACTGTTGACCGAGGGGGGAGCGCGCCACGTCCACGATCGAGGCGATAACGGTCGAAAGAGGCCGCCGGCGCAAAGCCACAATTGCGGCGGCAAGCGGCGCCCGGCCCCGTGGGGCTGCTTGCCGGAGGCCGAAGATTCAAACTGGGTTCGAGACCTGCGTTGCCCACGGCGTGGCGCAGACCTTGCTCGTGATGGACGGAGCGGCCGAGGCCGCTGACGGCCGGGCGCAACTTTCTTAAGTCCTCAGCATTAAGCCTTCGCGACGGTTGACTGAGACGGTTGACACATACGGTTGAGACACATGGCAAACGCAAAGAACGAGGATCAGGGCGCGGCGACGGCCGAGCCTACGGAGCGCGACAGCCCCCTCCTCGACCTCTCGGACCAGGCGGTCAAGCGGCTGCTCAAGACTGCCAAGACGCGCGGCTATGTCACGCTCGACGAGCTCAATTCCGTTCTCCCGTCGGAGGACGTCTCCGCCGACCAGATCGAGGACACGATGGCCATGCTGTCCGACATGGGCATCAACGTCGTCGAGACGGAGGAAAGCGAGGAGCCTCAGGAGGCGGCCAGCGAGGAAGCGGCCGAGGACGACGAGAGCCGGGCCTTGACGCCCGCGCCGCCGGTTCCGGTCCGCTCGGAAACGCGCGCCGAGCCCGCCGAGCGCACCGACGATCCGGTGCGCATGTACCTGCGCGAGATGGGCTCGGTCGAGCTGTTGTCGCGCGAGGGCGAGATCGCCATCGCCAAGCGCATCGAGGCGGGCCGCGAGGCCATGATCGCGGGCCTGTGCGAGAGCCCGCTGTCGTTCCAGGCCATCATCATCTGGCGCGACGAGCTCAACGACGGCAAGATTCTGTTGCGCGACATCATCGACCTCGAGGCGACCTACGAGGGGCCCGAGGCCAAGGCGCCCCCGCCGCCGCTGCCTGTTGTCATCGAGGTGGCCCCCGCCGAGCCCGCCGCGCGCCCGGACGGGGAAGCCGCCCCTGACGGCGAGCTCGACGACGAGGACGACTTCGAGAACGCGCTTTCGCTCGCCGCCATGGAGGCCGAGCTCAAGCCCAAGGTGCTCGAGACCTTCGACAACATCGCCGGCACCTACAAGAAGCTCAGGAAGCAGCAGGACAAGAAGCTCGAGCAGCAGGTCGCGGGCGAGCAGGGCTCGCGCCAGCAGCAGAAGGCCTACGACAAGCTGCGCGAGGAGATCATCGCCGACGTGAAGAGCCTGTCGCTCAACAACGCCCGCATCGAGAGCCTGGTCGAGCAGCTGTACTCGATCAACAAACGCCTGGTCGGCCTCGAGGGGCGCTTGATGCGCCTCGCCGACAGCTACGGCGTGCCGCGCGCCGATTTCATCGACGAGTACTTCGGCAACGAGCTCGACCAGACCTGGCTCGACCGCATCGGCGAGAAGGGCCGCAAGTGGGCGCAGTTCCTCAAGCACGAGAGGAAGGGGATCGAGGTGATCCGCCGCGATATCCACGAGCTCGCGACGGAAACCGGCCTCGAGATCCCCGAGTTCCGCCGCATCGTCAAGGCGGTGCAGAAGGGCGAGCGCGAGGCGCGCCAGGCCAAGAAGGAGATGGTGGAAGCCAACCTGCGGCTCGTGATCTCGATCGCCAAGAAGTACACCAACCGCGGGCTGCAGTTCCTGGACCTCATCCAGGAGGGCAACATCGGCCTCATGAAGGCGGTCGACAAGTTCGAGTACCGGCGCGGCTACAAGTTCTCGACCTACGCCACGTGGTGGATCCGCCAGGCGATCACGCGCTCGATCGCCGATCAGGCGCGCACCATCCGCATCCCCGTGCACATGATCGAGACCATCAACAAAATCGTGCGCACGAGCCGCCAGATGCTGCACGAGATCGGCCGCGAGCCGACGCCGGAGGAGCTGGCCGAGAAGCTCGCGATGCCGCTCGAGAAGGTGCGCAAGGTGCTCAAGATCGCCAAGGAGCCGATCAGCCTCGAGACGCCGATCGGCGACGAGGAGGATTCACACTTGGGCGACTTCATCGAGGATCGCAACGCCGTGCTCCCCGATCAGGCGGCGATTGCCGCGAACCTGCGCGAGACGACGACGCGCGTGCTCGCCTCTCTCACGCCGCGCGAGGAGCGCGTGCTCAGGATGCGCTTCGGCATCGGCATGAACACCGACCACACCCTCGAGGAGGTCGGCCAGCAGTTCTCGGTCACGCGCGAGCGCATCCGCCAGATCGAGGCCAAGGCGCTGCGCAAGTTGAAGCATCCGAGCCGGAGCCGGAAGCTGCGGTCGTTCCTGGATAACTAAGGTCGGTCGCGATGCCACCCCTTCACCTCTCCCCAGCGGGGAGAGGTCGGAAGCGAGCGCAGTGAGCTTCCGGGTGAGGGGGCGATTCACTTGCTCTGATTGATTTTCCCCCTCACCCGCGACCCCGGCTCGAAGCCGGTGTCGCGGCCACTCCCCACAGGGGAGAGGCGAAATTTATGCGGAAAACTCGGGTTCCTGTCCGGTGGCATTGCAGGGTGAGTTGGAGCACAATTGCCAACGTCGGGCCGGAAGCAGGAGCCGACGTCGAATGATTGAGATCGTGAAAGTGGTCGGAGTCGAGCCGCTTGAGGGTTTTCGCCTTCGCGTGCGGTTCTCGGACGGTCTATCGGGCGTCCACGATTTTAGGGAGATCGTCGCCGAGAGCGGACCGATGGTCGTACCCCTCCGCGATGAAGCATTCTTCAAGCGCGTCTTTATCGAGCTGGGGGTCCTGACCTGGCCGAACGGCTACGATCTCGATGCCATAAATCTGCATCGCGAGATGAAGGCTGCGGACGAGCTCGCGGCTGCGGCGGCGGAGTGACGTCCATCATCAGCGGGCACCTTTCATGCGCGGCCTGACCCACTTCGAGCATCGCAGAGAGAAGGTCATCCCGCCCCACGCCTTCGTGCAGCGCTTAGGCCTGGCGGTGGGCCTCTGGCTTCTCCTGACGGCAGGCGGCCTCGTTATCGGAATGATCGGCTATGGGGCGACCGAGGGCATGGGGACCGCCACGCCGAAGCACTCAGCCGCTGCCCTGGGATGTTTGAGGGGCGCGTAGCCCCTCACCTTGCGGCCCCTGACTCAAGGCCCTATCCTTTTCCCATGAACGAGCAGCTTCGCCCGCCCACATTGCCGGCCACGACGCAGGCCGCCGAAGGCCTCGCGCGCCGCCGCTTCACCGTGGCCGAGGTCGAAAGCATGGTCGAGGCGGGGATCATCGCAAACGACGAGAGGATCGAGCTGATCGGCGGAGAGGTGGTGCCGATATCACCCAAGGGCAACCGGCACGAAATTTTGAAGAAAGGCCTGCAGCGCTTCTGGTTTCAAGCGTTGCCCGCCGACGTCGATCTCATTACCGAGACGACGCTGCGCACGGGCGTCGACACCTACGTTGAGCCGGACTTCCTCTTTTTCCCGCGCTCTGTCCGTCTTGCAGATGTCACAGGGCCGGCCATTCTGCTGATTGTTGAGGTGGCCGATAAGAGTCTGGATTACGATTTGGGGCGCAAGGCCGCGATCTACTCCGCCATCGGCGTGCGCGAGTACTGGGTCGTCAACTCGCTGACGCTGGAGACGCGCGTCCACCGCGAGCCGAGCCCCACGGGTTTCCGTTTCGTGACCAACATGGGACCGGAGGAGCGCATGGTGCCGCTGTTGGTGCCTGCCCTCGCCGTCACGCTCGGCAAGCTCGAGCTGAGTTGAGAGGGAGCCCGATCCACCGGATCGAGGCAAAGTTCCTTGCGCGGCCTGACGCACTTCGAGCATCGCAGAGAGAAGGTCATCCCGCCCCGCGCCTTCGTACACCGCATGGGCCTGGCGATGGGCCTTTGGCTTCTCCTGACGGCGGGCGGCCTTGTGGTCGGGATGATTGGCTATTCGGCGACCGAGGGGATGGGCGCGGCGGACGCTTTCGTCAACGCGGCCATGATCCTCTCGGGGATGGGGCCCATCGGTGTGCTTCACTCGACGGCGGGCAAGCTCTTCGCCGGCTTCTACGCGATCTTTTCAGGGCTGATCATCGTCATTGCGACGGGCTTTGTGCTGGCGCCGATCTTCCACCGCGTCCTGCACCGGTTCCATGTCGAAAGCGGAAAGGAGGAATCCTAGTTAAGACACGCCTGGAGTGCCCAAAAATATGGTAATCTGAGCCGATGAACGAAAAGGTTCGCATCGAGGTCGACAAACCGACGGCCGAGGTCTTGAAGGCCCGGGCCGCAGCGCGCGGCATGTCGGTGCCGGCGCTTATCGCCGAGCTCATCGGTGCGGAGGAAAACCTGCCTCCCGACCTGCAAGCCATGCGCAACGCCGGCGAAGGGCCGTGGTCCCCTGACGACTTAGCCGACGATGCACGGCGGCTGGCCGAGTTTCACCGCACGCGTGAGGACGTTGCCTGGGCCGACGTCAAGGCCGGGATGGCCACATCCGGCACTTCTAATGAGCTGCCCGCCCCCAAGCCCCGCAAGCTGTGAAGCTGATTGTCTCGCCAAGTACCGCAGCCGATCTCAATCGGCTGCGAGCGTTCCCGGCTGACCACAGTCCGGGCGCTGCGCGAGCTATAGCATCGCTCGCGATCGAGAAAGCTGCGTTCGTTCTTGGACAGCTAAGCCTCTGGCCCCGGACTCGATCCAGCGTCAGGTGCCAATAACGGGGGTGCAGGGGCGAGCCCCTGCCGGGGGTGTTTGAGGGGCGCGTCGCCCCTCATCCTTGCGGGCCCCGTCTCAAGCCCCTATCCTTTTCTCATGAACGAACTGTCCTCCATCGCGCGCACGCTGAACCAGAAGTGGGCCATGCCGACCCAGGCGGCGGAGGGTCTCCTGCGACGGCGCTGGTCGGTGGCCGAGATCAGGGCGATGGTGGAAGCCGGCATCATTGATCACGACGAGCGCTTCGAGCTGATCGGCGGGGAGGCGGTCCCCATGAACCCCAAAGGCATCGCGCACGAGCGCATCAAGGCGGCCCTTCTCGATCGATGGTTTCGCTCGCGTCCCAACGACGTGATGCTGATCCCGGAAACGAGCTTCTATCTCTCGGACGACACGTTCTGCGAGCCGGACATCACGGTCTACCCGACCGATCCGGGCCTGGCGGGCCTCGATGGGAAGACGGCACTGCTGTGCGTCGAGATCTCGGACACGACGCTCAAATACGATCTCGGCACGAAGGCGCAGACCTATTCCGTATTCGGCATTCGCGAATACTGGGTC
>DATETZ010000058.1:0-9543 GCA_035283385.1 Hyphomicrobiaceae bacterium | reverse complement strand
CACCCGGAGCCAATGTTGTCTGTATGCAACCCGACGGAGATTTTTCGGCATGGAAAGCGTTTCCGCTGATCTTAACGCAACCCATTGGCTTTTCTCGCTCGGACTTCGGCGCGCAAGGGCCCGTCGTCATCCCAATATCGCGGCACACTTCATCCCAAGTATAGGTTCGCTGTGCTGCAGCGCTGGTGGCAAATAACATCCACAAAAGCAGTGCAGTCAATCCAACTCGACGCATCATTTGGTACTCCAAAACGTGATTTCAATTGCAACACATCATCTTACTGCCGTTCCGGATACGTCGCGGAGAGGCGTCCGTACCAATCTGGCCCTCCTCTGCAGTCCTTGGAATTCTACAACTGTCTGGTACCTTACCAATGAGCTGCCGTTCGGCAATTCTAGCGGTGATCAGGACAACAATAGTGCCCCGCCCGCACCCTCCGTGGCTGCTCCTAACGAGATGGACAAAGCGGGACATGCGCGATCGACGCATCTTGTGCCCGCGTCCTGTGGCGCTATTAGCTCGCACGATCCGTGCCACGCCTGGAGGTACTGCTCGAGCTCGCCAACCTCGCCCTGTAAGACGTAGTCTGCTCTGTCGTTGCTCTCTAACGCGCGGACATTGCTGGAACTTCCCGAGCCATCCTTCCTCGCTCGGAAGAGAGATGTGGGAGCTGACATGTGGATTTCGGGTTACGTGTACGCTCCAAGCGCACGGGGAAAGTGCGAAACCGGTCAGAGCCGCACGTCCGAGCGCATTCGGTTTCGTAGCCAGCACTCTCAATAGCAAACATCGTGAGAACCCGGTCTGCGGGACTGGCGCCAGTCGGGGGAATGTCGGCTATGAAGCAACCTTCATCCGCTCGTCATCCATGGAGCAGACGTGAGCGTTGCGCCGTCGACCGTGGCCGGCGCAGCCCTCGCCAATGTCGGCTCCTGTATAGATGCGGCTGACGCCAATGGTCTGCTATCGCGAGGCGCCGATGGCCGCTCAGGGTCACTTTCGCCCGCGCGCTCCCGCTACGTCGGCACGCCGGCTCCAGGGACATAACCGGCCGGCACGCGCGGCGCCTCACGCACGGCTCGCCTCCGGGAGAAGCGTCTCGCGGCCGAGCGCGCCGAGCACGGTCGCGACGATCCCCTGCGCCGAAAGGCCGGCGCGCTCGTACATTTTCGCCGGCGCGTCGTGGTCGATGAAGACATCGGGCAGCACCATTGTGCGCACCTTGAGGCCTCGATCGATGAGGCCAGCGTCGGAGAGATGCTGCAGCACCCGGCTGCCGAAGCCGCCGGCCGCTCCTTCCTCGATCGTCACCAGCACCTCGTGATTCTGGGCCAGGCGGCGCACGAGGTCCTCGTCGAGCGGCTTTGCGAAGCGCGCATCCGCGACCGTCGCCGAGAGACCGAAGGCGGCCAGCAGGTCGGCCGCCTTCATGGCTTCGGCGAGCCGCGTGCCGAGCGAGAGCAGCGCCACCGCCGAGCCTTCACGCACGATGCGGCCCTTGCCGATTTCGAGGGCCAAGCCCTCTTGCGGCAGCTCGATGCCGGTCCCCTCGCCGCGCGGATAGCGCACGGCCGAGGGCCGGTCGTCGATCGCGGCCGCGGTCGCGACCATGTGGACCAGCTCGGCCTCGTCCGCCGCCGCCATGATCACGAACCCAGGCAGGCAGCCGAGATAAGCGATGTCGAACGAGCCCGCGTGCGTCGGCCCGTCGGCGCCGACCAGGCCGGCGCGATCGATGGCGAAGCGCACGGGAAGCCGCTGAACCGCCACATCGTGCACGACCTGATCGTAGGCGCGCTGGAGGAACGTCGAGTAGATCGCGGCAAACGGCTTCATGCCCTCGGTTGCGAGCCCGGCGGCAAACGTCACCGCATGCTGCTCGGCGATTCCGACGTCGAAGGTGCGCGCGGGAAACTCGCGGCCGAACAGGTCGAGGCCGGTCCCGTCCGGCATGGCCGCCGTGATGGCGACGATCCGCTCGTCCTTCCGCGCCTCCGCGATCAGGCTCTCGGCGAACACGCGCGTATAGGTCGGCGCATTGGGCTTCGGCTTCACCTGCGCGCCGGTGACGATGTTGAACTTGGCGACGCCGTGATATTTGTCGTCCGAGGCCTCGGCCGGCGCGTAGCCCTTGCCCTTCCTCGTGACCACATGGACGAGAATCGGGCCCTGCTTGGCGTCGCGCACGTTCTTCAAGACCGGCAGAAGATGGTTGAAATCGTGGCCGTCGATCGGCCCGACGTAGTAGAAGCCCAGCTCCTCGAACCACATGCCGCCCTGCCACAGGTGGCGCGTGTACTCCTCCATGCGGGCCGCGCGCCTCTCCCAGCTTTTCGGCAGGCGCTTGGCGAGCTGCTTGGCGATGTCGCGCACGTAGAGGTAGGTGCCGCTCGAGGTCATGCGCGCAAGGTAGGCCGAGAAGGCCCCCGCCGGCGGCGCGATCGACATATCGTTGTCGTTGAGGATCACGATCAGGCGTTCGTCGCGGGCGCCGGCGTTGTTCATCGCCTCGTAGGCCATGCCGGCGCTCATGGCTCCGTCGCCGATCACGCACACGACATTGTGGCTTGCCCCCTTCAAGTCGCGCGCGACCGCCATGCCGAGACCGGCCGAGATCGAGGTCGAGGAATGGGCGGCCCCGAACGGGTCGTACTCGCTTTCCGCGCGGCGCGTGAACCCGGACAGCCCTCCGCCCTGGCGCAGCGTGCGGATGCGGTCGCGCCGCCCGGTCACGATCTTGTGCGGGTAGGACTGGTGGCCCACGTCCCATACCAGCCGGTCGCGAGGCGTATCGAACACCCAATGCAGCGCCACCGTCAGCTCGACCACGCCGAGTCCGGCGCCCAGGTGCCCGCCCGTCACGGAGACCGCGTCGATCGTCTCCTGGCGCAGCTCGGCGGCGAGCTGGGGGAGATCCTTTTCCGCAATGGTGCGCAGGTCTGCGGGCGAGCGAACACGATCGAGAAGAGGCGTCTTGCTCACGGGGGCACTTTCTGAAACTGGATTCGGCCAGGCCAATTCGGCTCCGGCGCCATGGGTTGAAATTCCGCCCTCGAACTCGGATCTTTACCCTAGCGCCGATCGCTCAGAAACCCAAGGCCCACGGGTTGCGGCTAAGAGCCGTAGCGGGCCCCAGACCGCACCGGACGGCTCAGGCTTCGGGGTCAAGCGGCTCCGTCCCCTTGGGGGTCCCGTCAGCGTTGAAGGTGAGCTTCTCGACCCTGGCCTCGGCCTGCTTCAAGAGCCGGTCGCAGTGGTCCTTCAAGGCCTCGCCGCGCTCGTAGATGGCGATGCTCTCCTCGAGCTCGACGTCGCCGCGCTCGAGCCGGCTCACGATCGTCTCGAGCTCCTTCAAGGCACGCTCGAAACTCATGTCCTTGATGTCGGTGTGCTTGGCCGGCGGTTTGCTCATCGATGAACTCGCGGAGCTGGAGGGTGTCGCGTAGCCATTACCCCCCTACCCCCTTGCCAGCAAGGGGAACTCGGGCAAACCCAAGCCGATGCACCGGCGCAATTCTGCGCGTGCCTCGCCAGCCACAAGATCCTGATCGATGTTCCAGATGTGTTCTCAAGCGCTTCACCGCGCGTGCCGCCTCGACCGACCGTGATGCTCACGGACGCAACCAACGCAAAAGTGCGAAAAACCTTGGCTCACTCATCGAGATCGAGCTCAATTTGCCTGACGACCTTGGCCGGCACGCCCTGGACCACCGCGAGATCCGGTACATCTCTGGTAACGACGGCGCCCGCGCCGACAACGGCGCCCCGCCCGATCGTCAAGCCGGCCAGCACGATGGCATTCACCCCGATCCAGGCGTCGGGTCGAACGACAATTTTTGCCGACGTGGACAAAGAGCCGAGCCTGCTCAACCGCGAATGATTTGGATGTGAGACCGCCACGAAGGTGGCTCCGGGCGCCACGGCGGCTCTGTCCCCGATCTCGATCAGCCCTGTCTCATAGTCATCGACAAACTTGACGTCCATGTTCACGACAGCGCCGTTTCCGATGCGGATTCCGGACGCGCGAAAAAGCGCCATGCGAGGCTTCAGCGCAATGCAGTGATTGGCGAGCAGCCGGCAGACGGCACGAAGGACGCGCAGCACCATCAGATCAGGTTCTCCACGTGCGCGCCCCCACGAGGGGGAGGAGAAGAGTCCCTCACGCGCCGACGTCCATCAGAGTGCGCACATGGACGGCCACCGACTTGGCAAGCGCCTCGAGATCATAGCCGCCCTCGAGCATCGAGACGATGCGCCCGTGACAGTGTTTGGCGGCGATCTTGGCGACCTCCTCCGTCACCCAGATGAAATCCGCCTCGACCAGGCGAAGCCCGCCCAGGGGATCGCGCTTGTGGGCGTCGAAACCGGCCGAGATCACCACGAGATCGGGCCCGAAGTTGTCCAAGGGCGGCAGGATGCGGGCGAGAAAGGCTTCGCGGAAGGCCTCGCCGCCGTCGCCGGCGGCGAGCGGCGCATTCCAGATGTTGCCGACACCGGTCTCGCCCACCGCGCCGGTGCCCGGGAACAGCGGCATCTGGTGCGTCGAGCCGTAGAACAGGTTCGTGTCGGACCAGAAGATGTCCTGGGTGCCGTTGCCGTGGTGCACGTCGAAGTCGACCACGGCGACGCGCTCGGCACCGTGCTTGGCACGCGCGTAATAGGCGGCAATGGCGGCATTGGAGAAAAAGCAGAATCCCATGACGCGGTTGGTCTCGGCGTGGTGGCCGGGCGGGCGCACCTGGCAGAACGCGTTGGCCGCCTTGCCCGTCATCACCTCGTCGACCGCATCGAGGCCCGCACCGACCGCCCTCAGCGCCGCCTCCCAGGTGCCGGCCGAGAGCACCGTGTCGGGATCGAGGTGCAGCGGCATGTGGCTCTTTGCGGACGCTGCCGCCCGCACCCGCTCGAGATGCTGCTTGGCGTGCACAAGCCCGATTTGCGTCTCCACGTCGTCGCGCAGCGAGGCCTCCTTGCGCACCAGCCCGGCGAACGCCTCGTGCGCCAGCACCTTGTCGATCGCGCGCATGCGGTCGGCGCGCTCCGGATGACCGTATCCGGTGTCGTGCTCGACGAAGCAAGGATGCGTGACGAGAAGGGTGGTCATTCGCTACCGGCCGCCAACGTACCTATTGCCCAAGATTTTGCATACTGCTACCGAGTCCGCTACTGGCGCAATGAGGCTTGCCGGGAGTTCGCCAGTGCCGCCCGATATCGACGCGATTGCCCGCGAAATGCAAGACCTGCTGCCCACGGATGGGACACCTGTCTCGAACAGGATCATACGGCTCATGTTGTCGCGGCAGCTCGGGACCATCGTCGGCCAACAGGCCTACTTCGAGGCCCGCGACCGACTATTCAATCAGGGTGTCATCTGCACATCAGCGATGGGCGCGCGTCGCGGGTGAGTTACCGCAGCGCGACGACCCGCGCGAGCGTGACGCCGGGAGGCGGAGGACTGTCCGCCGGCACGAAGAAATCGGGCGCGAGCGGCATCGAGGGATCGACCCGGTAGGTATCGAAATCACGGACGCCGCCGGTCTCGTAAAGAAACGTGTCGTCGATGAGGAAGCGCCCGGTGAAGAGCCGTGCCGGCTGGCTCAAGACGAGGTGCGCCGCATCGCCCATGATCTCCGGCGTGCGGCTCATGCGCATGACCTTGTCGCCGCCGACGACGTTGCGGATCGCGGCCGTGGCGATGGTGGTCCTGGGCCAGAGGGCGTTGACCGCGATACCGGCGCCCGCGAGCTCCTCCGCCAGTCCCAAGACGCAAAGGCTCATGCCGTATTTGGCGATCGAGTAGGCGAGGTGCCCGGCGAACCACTTGGGGGAGAGGTCGAGCGGCGGCGAGATCATGAGGATGTGCGGGTTCGCGGCCGTGGCGATGTGCGGTAGGCAGATCTTGGAGACGAGGAACGTGGCGCGCGTATTGACGGCAAGCATCAGGTCGAACCGCTTGGTCTCCGTCTCGCCGAACGGCGCGAGCGAGATGGCGCTGGCGTTGTTCACGACGATATCGATGCCGCCGAACGTCGCGACCGTCTTGGCGACTGCGGCCTCGATCTGATCCTCGAAACGAATGTCGCACACGACCGGCAGCGCGCGCCCGCCGGCCGTCTCGATCGCCGCCGCGGCGGTGTGAATGGTGCCGTCGAGCTTCGGGTGCGGCTCGGCGGTCTTGGCGGCGACGGCAACGCTCGCCCCGTCGCGCGCCGCGCGCAAGGCGATTGCGAGCCCGATGCCGCGGCTCGCCCCGGTGATAAAGAGCGTCTTGCCTTTGAGGCTCGCCATAATCAGCCGGCCCTGAGACTGAGGCGGGACTTGAGCCAGCCAATGAAGCGGACCGGCGCGGTCAAGAAATTCCGCAGCTGCACGGCCGTTGTCCAGACGAATGCGAGGCCGCCCGCGAGCGGCAGGAACAGGAGCACGAACGCGGCGGTCCGCGCCGCGCGGGCCGCCTGATACCCCACCCGATCCCGATACTCCTCGCTCCGCTCCGGCGGCCAAATGCTACGCCACCAGCCGCGTGCAACCGCAAGGCCCATGACCCCCATGACGAGGCCGGCGAGATAGCCGAACTGCACCGCGGACGGAATGCCGGCAATGATCCTGCTGTCGATCTCGTTTTGGCGCTCGGCATCGCGCGCGTGCGCGTCGACGCCCTGAACGACCACGTCACCCGTGACGGTGCCGACCATGCCCGCAAGCCAATCCCCGACGGTTCCCGAGAGCGGCGCGGCGCTTTCGCCTGACGGCACGGCGCGGAGACGGACGCGGCCGGGGCCCTCGGGCGCCGCCGATATCCTGAGCTCCCCGCGGCTCGCGCCGAGAGCGTCGAGGAAGTCGGCGAACGACGCCCGCTCGAGCGCCTCGTCGAGGCCTTTGACGGCCACTCTTTGCCAAAGCCAGTTTCGCCCGCCCGGCTGGCGCGGCGCGGCGGTCTCGAGGATGACCGCATTGACGTCGGCCGCCTCCGCCGCGCGGGTGAGGTCCTTGAGAAGGATCTTCCGCTCCGGTCCGCTCGCGGGGCGAAAGGTGAGAGCGTCTCCCTCGACGCGGCCCGTGACGATCACGGTCTGACCCTTGACCTTCGACAGCGCCGCCGGCAGCGCGCCAGGGTCGATGCGATCGACGAGAGCGGCCTTGGTCGCGGGGTCGAGCAACGGAGACGACGAAAACGTCTTGGGCCCGCCCGGCTCGAGGGCCAGCACGCGAATGCTCGACTTGCTCAAGGGCCGTGCGAGCTGAAACACGATCTCATCGAAAATCCCGCGGTCGACGAGCTCGACTACGATGTTGGCGCGCACCTCGGCTAGCAGCGTCTCGGCGCCTCCCTCGGCACGTCCCAAGAGCCGATAGCTGTCGTTGCCGATGACGACGTGGAGGTCCGCATCCTTCGGCAGGTCCTTGAGGAGCGGGCGCCGCCCGAACACCGTATCCTCGGAGAGATAGAGCGCGAGCCGGCTTCGACCGTCGGCAGCCCCGGGCGCGAGGGTCGGGACGGCGCGCCTCATCTCGTCCGGAGTACCCGCCGTGAAGACCTCGCCCTCTCTGTTGACGAACTTCCAATGCCCCTCGGAGGTCGCGTGAGCGGCAAGGGGCACGCCATCTGCCGCCGCCGGAAGCTTGCCGATGTAGCCGGCCGCGTTGTCGAGCGCGCCGAGCCCGAGCTTGCCCGCCTTGCCGCCCTCCGCGCCGATCTCGGCGGCTCCCCGGCCGAGCCGCGTCAGCCAATTCGCGTCGGCTGAGGCCGCGATGGCGAGAGCGGCGCCGGCATAGACGATCGCGAGCACGTGGCGGAGCTTCATCGGTGCCTCCCCTCCTCACCCGCGCCGCTCGTGGAAGAAGTCGTAGATCCTTTGCGCCATTTCGGCGGAGATGCCGCCGACCTCGGCGAGGTCCGAGACGCCCGCTCTGCTGACCGCCTTGGCCGAGCCGAAGTGCTTCAAGAGCGCGCGCTTCCGGGTCGGCCCGACGCCGGCGATCTCATCCAGCGGATTGGCGCCGAGAGACTTCGCGCGCTTCGCCCGGTGGGTGCCGATGGCGAACCGGTGGGCCTCGTCCCTGAGGCGCTGGATGAAGTAGAGCACGGGGTCGCGCGGCTCGAGCATGATGGGCCTCCGGCCGGGGAGGTAAAAATGCTCGCGGCCGGCGTCGCGCTCGGGACCCTTGGCGACGCCGATCACACACACGTCCCGCACACCCAGGTCCGCGAACACCTGGCAGGCAACCGCAAGCTGCCCCGCCCCGCCATCGATCACAACGAGATCCGGGCGCTCGGGAAACGCGTCCCCTTCTCCCTCCCCACCAGGGGCAGGGGAATCCCCTCTCCCCATGCCTTGAGGCATGGGGAGAGGGCTAGGGTGAGGGGCAGATACTTGCGCTGCGGCAAGCGGCTGCCCCTCACCTCGTGCCGGAGGCACGGCTCCGCCGTGACCCTCTCCCCGCTCGCGGGGAGAGGGGGTTTCTTCGGCAACCAGGCGCCTGAAGCGCCGCGTCAACACTTCGCGCATCATGGCGTAGTCGTCGCCCGGGGTGAGATCGGCAGAGCGGATGTTGAACTTCCGGTACGCGCTCTTGACGAAGCCCTCGGGCCCGGCGACCACCATCGCGCCGACGGCACTCGTCCCCATGATGTGGCTATTGTCGAAGACCTCGATTCGCCGCGGCGTCTCGGCGAGGCCGAAGCGTTCCGCCGCCGCCTCGAGCAGGCGGCGCTGCGAGGAGCTTTCGGCGAGCCTCCGGCCTAGCGCTTCCCTGGCGTTCGCCGCCGCATGCTCGACCAAGCCCGACTTCGTCCCCCGCTGAGGGACCCGGATCTCGACGCGGCGCTCGGCCTTCATCGCGAGCGCTTGCGCCAACAGCTCGCGGCTCGGCACGTCATGCGAAAGGAGGATCAGCCGCGGCACCGGCTTGTCGTCGTAGAACTGGGCGATGAAGCTGTCCAACACCTCGTCCACCGGCAGCGAGCGGTCGGCCCTCGGAAAGTAGGCACGGTTGCCCCAGTTCTGCCCCGAGCGGAAGAAGAACACTTCGACGCACGTCTGCCCGCCCTCCTGGTGCGCGGCAAAGATGTCGGCCTCCTCGATGCCCTCCGGATTGATGGCCTGGTCGGCGGTGACGTGGGCGAGCGCCCACAGCCGGTTTCGATATTTGGCGGCGCGCTCGAACTCGAGCTTCTCGGCTGCCTCCGCCATGAGCCGCTGGTACATCTGGCGAACGTTTTGACTGTCGCCGCGCAAAAACCGCACTGCCTCGTCGGCGAGCTTGGCGTAGTCCTCGAGCGAAATCTCACCCGTGCACGGGGCCGAGCAGCGCTTGATCTGGTACAGGAGGCACGGCCGCGTACGGCTTTCGTAAACGCTGTCCGAGCACGAGCGCAGGAGGAACGCGCGCTCGAGCATGTTGATGGTGCGGTTGACGGCGCCCGCCGAGGCGAACGGCCCGAAGTAGTCGCCTTTTGTCGAGCGCGCGCCGCGGTGCTTCAGGATCTGCGGCGCCGCCTGATCGCGGCGGATCAGGATGTAAGGGAACGACTTGTCGTC
>DATETZ010000057.1:0-18931 GCA_035283385.1 Hyphomicrobiaceae bacterium | reverse complement strand
CTCGACCGGTTCAAGTGGAAGGACGGCTGGCAAGTCGGCGTCGACGGATCGGTGGCCATCATCACGCTGGGCATCGGCGGCTCGATCGACACCACCAAGATCACGAGCCCCGTGATCGGGTTCATTCTGGACCCCAAGGGCCTCATGTATAATTTGACGCTCGAAGGCTCCAAGATCAGCCGCATCTCGCGGTGAGTGGGTCTGAGGCGCAGCCCTCCTCAACGTGCTTGTCGAGTTGCGGGCGTGGCCGGCTGACCGTCGCGCCCGTGGCCCTCGCTGACGATGGCCGAGACGGCGGCGGCGCTCGCCCGCTGCAAGCGCCACGGCCAGTAGCGGGAGGCGGCGGCCGCTCCCCGACGCACAACGGACGCGCGAAGCCCATCACCTCGAGGACCGGGTGTCACCAGAAGCTGCCGTCGCACGCATCTTATTTCGGTGACCCTCACCCATGCTCTCAGGCTTAGCTACTTGCTGAGAGTGGGGATTGAACGCCTGGGCTAACGTCTAGGCCCCTAAGATATAAACCAATAACCATACGCCCCGGTTGCGAAGCAACTAGGCCGGAACGTATGAAGATGTACGCGGCCATGCGACAGCGATAGGGAAGACGCGTCGGCGTCATCAAGGGGGCACTATGCTGAAAGCTGTTAGGGGGGCGATCGCATACGTCTTTGGTGCCTCGCACAACGAACGCTACGCGGTACTGCTGAAGCAAGTGTCGGACGTCGCGCTCGCGTGCGCCAAATACTTTCGCGAGACGGGCGGGCAGGATCTCGCCGGCATTATCGACTTCGAACACAGAGCGGACCGCATTGTCGACGAGATCCAGGAGTTGCTCGACAACTCCTTCATCATGCGCTTTGACATACCCGACGCGATGCGGCTGACCGATGACCTCGATGATGTTGTTGACGGCATGCGAAAGGTCGCGCTGCACATCGACGCCTATAAGCCGTACCTCACAAACATGCGTGCCGAGGCATTCGAGCTAATATCGCTCGCCGAGTCGATGCTTGTACGGGTCGACTCACTTGTCGCCATGTTGGCCGAGCCACGGCTCTCGCTAACGCGCGTGCGCGAAGTTGCCAACCTCATCGATGAGATGGAGGCCAAGGCCGATAGGCTTGTCGCGAACCACGAGCGCAAGCTCGTCGAGGAATTCTCGGCGGCGGGCGCGAGTGTGCTCGCCTTCATTGCGTGGCACCAGCTGTTCCATCTTCTCGAGCAGATGACGGACGACGCTAATCAGTGCGCGAGGCTCATCCTGTCGCTCGCGCGCAAAGAAGCCTAGATGAGCGCTCTGACAATTGGTCTCGTCATCGCATTATTCGCCGTGCTTGCCGCGGAGTTCGTGAATGGGTGGACGGATGCACCCAATGCAATCGCAACCGTGGTTTCTACCGGGGTCATGGCTCCGCGACGGGCGGTCCTGATGGCGATGGTCCTGAATACGGTGGGCGCGATGGCTGGTACCGCTGTCGCGACGACAGTCGGCAAGGGCATTGTTGAGCCGTCCGCTCTCACGTTGCCTTCGATCACGGCAACGATGGTCTCGATCATCGCCTGGGGTGCGCTTGCGGCCCGGCTCGGGATACCCGTCAGCAAATCGCATGCGTTGCTGGCGGGCCTAGCAGGTGCTGCACTGGCTGGAGGTGGCTGGCCGGCGTTGCAATGGAGCGGATGGCAGAAGGTCGGCGTCGGTCTCGCCTGCTCGCTTGGCCTTGGCTTTGGTGGCGCCTTTCTTTTGGGTCGACTGCTCGTGGCGCTTGCAGCCAAGGCGCCGCCGGCCAACGCGAAGCGCACGTTTGACCGCCTGCAGATGCTCTCGGCGGCGTTCATGGCGTTCAATCATGGGCTGAACGACGGGCAGAAGTTCATGGGCGTGTTTGCGCTGACCCTTCTCGCAGGCGGCGCTATTCCCGAGTTCCATATCTCGTGGTGGGTGATCGTGGTCTGCGCCCTGACCATGGGGATCGGCACGAGCTTCGGCGGGTGGCGGATCATCGATACTGTCGGGTTCAAAATGGCGCGCATAACCTCATGGCAGGGCTTCGCTGCGGAGATGACGGCTTCTGCGACGATCTATGGCGCTTCCATCCACGGCATACCGCTTTCGACGACGCACACTATTGTGAGCGCCGTGGTGGGTGTGGTGGCGAGCAAGCGGGTATCCGATGTTCGGTGGGGTGTGCTGAGAAAGATCGTTCTTGCTTGGTGCACGACGTTTCCGGCCTGTGCGGCGATCGCCTTCGTGGCGGCGCTGATCGCCAATGCACTGTGAGTAGAGCCGGGCTCTGACCACGCCGGAGGAGCTAGCCAACGGACCGCAGCAATGGGGCTGCCGGTCAGCACTGCGCATGAGGACAATGCCGAGAACGAGGCAGATCGCCGCGATTCCTGTAAGGCGCAACGCGCGTGGCAAGGTACAGGTGCTGCTGGTTACCTCCCGCGAGACGCAGCGGTGGGTGATCCCCAAGGGTTGGCCGTGGCCGGATCTGCCCGATCATGAGGCCGCCGCGGAAGAAGCTTGGGAAGAAGCCGGTGTTCGGGGACTTGCTCGCAGGAACAAGATCGGGTCGTTTACCTACGACAAGCGACGCAACGGCAAAGTGGTTCGCGTACTGGTGGTCGTCTATCTGCTCGAGGTGAGGGAGATGGCTAGAACCTGGCCAGAGTGCGCAGAGCGGCGCCGCGCTTGGTTCAGCCCGGCGAAAGCGGCCAATGCGGTCGAGGAGCTTAAGCTCAAGACGCTGCTACACACTCTCGACACGTGAGCCATTGTACTGCAATGAGCGTTTTTCATCTCAGCGGCGGAGCGGTGTCCGCAAGCCGACTGCTTCTGGCCCTTGTTGGACCTTCCTTCTCCGGCCCAAGGTGTCGGCTTCGAGGTCTCGAGCCGAAATCACAGTCTCACTTGTTCCCGCGCCCTCGCTCGTTCAATCACGCGGCCGGCGCGGGCGAAATCGCCACGCCCGCCCCCGCGCGAGGTCCCTGATGATCTCGCGCGCGGCGTTGTGGCCGGGCAGGCCCGTCACGCCCCCGCCGGGATGGGCGCCCGCCCCGCACAGATAGAGCCCCGCGACCGGCATGCGGTAGTCGGCGTAACCCATCACGGGCCGGAGCGAAAAGAGCTGATCGAGCGAGAGCTGGCCGTGAAAGATGTCGCCGTCGACGAGGCCGAACCTCTGCTCGAGGTCCAAGGGCGACAGCACCTGGCGGGCGATGACGGCGGCCTTGAAGTTCGGCGCGTGCTTCGTGACCGTGGCGATGACGAGGTCCGCGAAGCGCTCCTTCTCGCCCGCGTCGGTCCAGCTCCTCCCGTCCGGCAGCTGCGGGGCGACGTGCTGCACGAAGAGGCTCGCGACATGCCGGCCCTGGGGCGCGAGGCTCTCATCGAGCGTCGACGGGATCAGCATCTCGATCGCCGGATCCTTCGACCAGCCGCCGAGCTTGGCGTCGTGATAGGCGCGCTCGAGATACTCGAGCGTCGGGCCGATGATGATGCCCGAGCCGTGGTGGTCCTGCGCGTCCTTGCCTGGGCGAGCGGTGAAGTCGGGCAGCTCGGCGAGCGCGACATTCATGCGGAAGGTGCCCGAGCCCGACTTGATCGACGTGAAGCGGGCGCCGATCTCCGGCGCGACGGCACTCTCCGGCACGAGATCGCGGAACAACAGCTTGGGCGCCACGTTCGCCGCCACCGCGCGCGCGCGCACGACTTCGCCCGTCGCGAGCTCGACGCCCGCGGCCGCGCCCCCTTCGACGATCAGCTTGCGGACCGGGGCGCCGGTGCGGATCACGGCCCCGCGCGCGAGAGCGGCCTTGGCCATCGCTTGCGTGATCGCCCCCATCCCGCCCACCGCATGGCCCCATACGCCGGTTTTGCCGTTGACCTCGCCGAACGAGTGGTGGAGCAGCACATAGGCCGTGCCGGGCGTCGAGGGCGCGGCATAGGCCCCGACGATGCCGTCGAAGGCGAACGCCGCCTTGACGGTCTCGTTCTCGAACCATTGGCCGAGAAAATCGGCCGCACTCTTGGTGAAGAGATCGGCGACCAGCCGCTTGTCGTCGAGCGGGAGGGCGGCGAGCCGGCGGCCGAGCCGCGCGCCTTGGATCAGCTCGAGGAGGCCGCCCCCTGCGTTCGGCGGCGTCTCGACCGCCAGGTCGCGGATCAGGCGCGCCGCCCGCCCGAGCGCCGCCTCGTAAGCGGGAAGCCGCGCCGCGTCCCGCTCCGAGAACTCGGAAATGGCCTGCTGCCGCCCTGCAAGCCCATGGGGCAGCAACAGGGACCGGCGCGCATCGACGGGCCAGAAGTTCGCCGCCGGCCGCTCGACAATCCTGAGACCGAGGCGCTCGAGGGCGAGATCGCGCACAACCTTGGGATTGAGAAGGCTCACCGTGTAGGCGGCGACGGAGTTGCGGTACCCGGGATGGAACTCCTCCGTCAGGGCCGCGCCGCCGACCTCCTCGTTCTTTTCGAGAACGACCACGGCGAGGCCGGCTGCGGCGAGATAGGCCGCGGCCGTGAGGCCGTTGTGGCCGGCGCCGATGACCGCGACGTCGAACGTGGCGCGGCTGCGCTCATGGCCGGACATAAGGGTGCTGCTCACTCGCGCTCTCGTCCCGGGACGCGATTGGATGGCCTCGAAGGGCTGCCAACTCTAGCAGAACGCCGCTGGATGGAAGGGCAGGCGCCGAACAGGCCCGATCTCACGCGCCCCAGGCGCACCTCAGCTCCCGGCAGTTCCGGCGGCTGCTCCCGATCTGGCATCGCGCCGGCACGAACCGGCACACGCGGCAGCTATAGGACGAGAGGCAGCCGCGGTAGGAGCCGCCCGACTTGAACCGGCACGTGGTGAGCGTCTGGCAGTCCCGCTGCGGGCTGATGAGGCCCCCCGGGCCCTCTTGCGCGCGCGCGGCGTCGGGAGCCGCGGCCATGCCGGCCATCAGCACAACGGAAAGAGTGAGGATTCGAACGACGCCCATGGCCGGGGCCCCGAATTGCATCTCGGCTCTCGAGACATTCGGCCACTTTCCTGGCCAAGGCAACGGGCGCCTGCCGTTAAGACAAACTGGACCGCCGACGTGTGCCGCCCGGGCCACGCCGGCCCTCGCCCGGCGCAGCCTTCGCCGACACGCCGCGCGCTACTCGGCAGCCGCCTTCTTTTTCGGCTGGACTTGGGCCGCGTAGTCGTTGAGCAGCGTTTCGGTGATCGGCCCGGGCTTGTACTTGATCTCCCCGATCTCGGATACGGGCGTGACCTCGGCCGCCGTCCCGGTGATGAAGCATTCGGAGAACGAGGCGAGCTCCTCGGGGAGGATGGCGCGCTCGATCACCTCGTAGCCCCGCGTCTTGGCGAGCCCGATGACCGCGCGCCGCGTGATGCCGTCGAGAAAGCAGTCCGGGACCGGCGTGTGGATCACCCCGTCCTTGATCAGGAATATGTTGGCGCCCGTGCATTCCGCCACGCGCCCGCGCCAGTCGAGCATCAAGGCATCGGCGAACCCCGCCTGCTCGGCGCGGTGCTTCTCGATCGTGCAGATCATGTAAAGTCCGGCGGCCTTGGCCTTGGCGGGGGCGGTCGCCGGGTCGGGGCGGCGGTACGTGGCAAGGCCGATGCGGATGCCCTTGAGACGCTGCTCCATCGGAAAATAGGAGCCCCAGTCCCAGGCCGCGACCGCGAGATGAATCTTCGTTTTCTGCGCCGCGACCCCCATCTGCTCGCTGCCACGCCACGCAATGGGCCGCACGTAGCAATCGGCGAGCTTGTTGGCCGCAATTGCCTCGCGGCAAGCCTGGTCGATCTCTGCGACCGAATAGGGGATGTCGAAGCCGAGCATCCTGGCGCTGTCCGCGAGCCGCTGGGAATGCTCGGTGAGCTTGAAGATTTCCCCTCCGTAGGCACGCTCGCCCTCGAACACCGCGCTTGCATAGTGGAGGGCGTGCGTCAGCACATGAATGTTGGCCTCCCGCCACGGGCGAAGCCTGCCGTCGAACCAGATGAGCCCGTCGCGATCATGATAAGGAGCCGGATCGGCCATGCTCGTGTCCCCTGAAATTTGCCCGCCCGCCGCTCCGCCGGCCCCTTGCCGTGAAGCCAAATGCCGACCATACAGGGCCGGCGACGGCCGCCGTGACCGGACGCAACCGCCAGTCCTGCCCGAAGACCCTAAATTTGCTGCGCAAATTAGCTTGCAACGAGTAGCAATCGGCCTCAAATATGTCAACATGACTGACATAACCCGAGACACCGCCCGTGTCCGGCGCCCGTCCGCCACGCCCGAGTCCGACGTGCGCCGCGCCGAGGAGGAGCCCGCCGTTCGCGATCACATCATCGCCTGCATCGAGCTGCTCTTTTTCGCCTATCGCGACTTCACCGGCGACCCCGACGCGGTGCTCGCGCAGTATGGTTTCGGCCGCGCGCACCACCGGGTGCTGCATTTCGTCCATCGCAACCCCGGTTTGCGGGTGGCTCATCTGCTCGAGATCTTGAAGATCACCAAACAGAGCCTTGCGCGCGTCCTGAAGCAGCTCATCGACGACGGCTTCATCACCCAGCGCGCAGGCCCCGAGGATCGCCGCGAGCGCCTGCTCTATGTCACGGCCAAGGGCGCGCGGCTTGCCGACAAGCTCACCACCATGCAGGTGAAACGCGTCGAGAATGCACTCAGCAAGGCCGGTCCTGGCGCCGAGTTGGCAACGCGCCGGTTCCTGCTCGCCATGATCACCGAGGCCGACCAGCAGCAGGTCGAAGCTCTGGTGAGGATCGCGGCGAACCCTCAGTCGACAGCACAAAAGGACGGTGCCGAATGACCTCCGGTTCCGCCACTCTGCGCACCGAGCCGCTGCCAGACGATGCGCCGCATATCCTGGTCGTCGACGACGACCACAAGATCCGCGACCTCCTGGCCCGCTACCTCTTCGAGCACGGGTTCCGGGTCACGACCGCGGGCGACGCGGCGACTGCCAGGGCGTCGATGCGCGGCCTCGCGTTCGATGTCGTGCTCCTCGACGTGACGATGCCCGGCGAAAACGGGCTCGACCTCGCGCGCGAGATCAAGGCCACGACCGAGATCCCGATCTGCATGCTGACCGCGCGTGCCGAGCCCGAGCAGCGCATCCTAGGCCTCGAGATCGGCGTCGAGGACTACGTCCCGAAGCCGTTCGAGCCTCGCGAGCTGGTCCTGCGCCTGCGCAACATCCTGAGGCGGGGCCAGGCGCCTCCCGCGCCCAGTGACGAAGTGCGCATGGGCGCGTTCGTGTTCCACATCGGACGTGGCGAATTGCGCCGCAACGACGACTCCATCAAGCTGACCGAGCGCGAGCGCGATCTCCTGCGCCAGTTTGCGCAGCGACCGGGAAGCCCCATTCCGCGCCATGAGCTCTCGAGCGACGATTCGACCGGGAGCGAGCGGGCGATCGATGTGCAAATCAACCGCTTGCGCCGCAAGATCGAGAGCGACCCTTCCAATCCCGTCTATCTGCAAACCGTGCGTGGTAAAGGCTATATCCTTTACACGGATTGATCTCGTCTGGCCGTTGCGGTCGTTTGAATCATGTTGGATGGACACGACAAATCTTTGACGCCGCCGCTGGCCAATGCGCTCCTGAGCAAGGCGCGCGAGGGCTCGGCGGCTCTGTCCCGGCTCATCGCCGATTTGATGCCGAAGGGCCTCTATGCGCGCGCCCTGATCATCATCATTGCGCCGATCGTCGTGCTCGAGGCGGTGGTCGCGTTCGTGTTCATGGAGCGGCATTGGCAAAGCGTCACGAGGCGGCTTTCCGAATCGACGGCGCGCGACGTCGCCGCTTTGGTCGATCTCTACGAGGCCAAGCCCGACGCGAGCGAGCAAGCCCGCTTAATCGAGCTCGCCCGGGAGCGCCTCGCCATATCGATGCAGATCCTGCCGCCCGCCGATCTTCCCGAGGTGCGCCCGAAACCCTTCTTCGACCTCCTGGATCGCGCGCTCTCGCGCGAGATATCGAAGTGGGTCCGGCGGCCGTTCTGGATCGACACGGTCGGCCAATCGCGCCACGTGGAGATCCGCGTCAAGGGTGAGAACGCGATTCTGCGCTTTCTCGCGACCCGCAGCCAGACCTACGCGTCCAACTCGTACATTTTCCTGTTGTGGATGGTCGGCTCGTCGGTGATCCTGTTGACCGTCGCGATCCTTTTCCTGAGGAACCAGATCCGGCCGATTCTGCGCCTCGCCGAAGCCGCCGACGCGTTCGGCAAGGGCCGCCCGGTGCCGGAGGATTTCCGTCCCCGCGGCGCGCGCGAGGTGCGCCAGGCAGCGCAGGCGTTCCTCGAGATGCGCGATCGCATCAAGCAGCACGTCGAGCAGCGGACCACGATGCTCGCCGGCGTGAGCCACGACCTCAGGACCGTGCTCACGCGCTTCAAGCTCGAGCTGGCGTTTCTCGGCGACGGACCCGAGGTGCAGTCCCTGCGCGCCGATGTCAACGAGATGCAGCACATGCTCGAGGACTATCTCGCATTCGCGCGCGGCGACGGCGGCGAGGAGGCGACGCCCACGAACTTGAGAGTGCTACTCGAGGAGATTCACGAGGAGGCCCAGGTCTACGGAACACCGATCGAGCTCAAGATGCGCAAGCGCCGGGAGGACCTCGTCCTCCCGCTCAAGCGCCAGGCGTTCAAGCGGGCGATCACCAATCTGGTCTCCAACGCCGTACGCTATGGCGACCTGATCGTCATTCGCGCGGCGACCGAGGGGATCTGGCTCAGAATCGAGGTCGACGACAATGGTCCCGGGATCCCGAATTCCGAGCGGGCCAACGTGTTCAGGCCGTTCTACCGCATCGACCGCGCCCGCAACCAGGACGAGGGCAACACCGGCCTCGGCCTCGCCATCGCGCGCGACATCGCCAAGAGTCACGGCGGCGATATCACGCTGGGCGAAAGCTCGATGGGCGGGCTCAAGGCCATCATCTCCGTGCCGCTCTGAGAGCGGTCGGCCGGAGCATTCCCCGGTTGGTGCGACCCCTGCCGCGCCCGCGGACCATGCGCCGGCCCCGGTCAGACCAGCGGAGACGGCTGGTTCGGACCCGGACCTGTGGGGGGCGCCCCCGAGGGGGCCGGGCCCGCAGGCGCGGACCGGCGCGGGGGCTGCATCAAGATTTCCGCGGCACGGCACGCCGCCCGGCACACGTCGTCGACCATCGCCAGCGCTTGCTCTCCGCGCCGCAAGCGCCGGTCGAGCGCCGCCATCGTGCGCGCAATCCCCGCCTCATCGTCGTCGAGCCAGGTGCGGAAGACGCTTGCATAAACCGAGGCCAGTCCCGCGACCCGCGCGGCACCGATCACGCCCTCGGTTCCGATGCCGGCCGCATGCAGCATCCACGCCTGGGAGGCACACAGGCCGCGCAGAACCGCAGGATCCGCGGCATGCGACGCCGCCATCGACCGCAGGCCCGCCTTGTAGGGCCGCAACACGTCGAGGCGGCTCATGACGACCTCGAAAATGCGATCGCGCGGCGGCTGGTCGGGCGTGAACCTCGGTGCCTTGGCCAGCACCTCATCATCGACGGCGCGGAGAAACGCGGCCACGATCGCGCCCTTCGAGGCGAACTCGTGACGCATCTGGACAAGGTCGGCTCCGGCGGCGCCGGCGATGTCGCGCAGCGTCACGTCGCTCCACGCCCGCTCGCCCGCGAGCCTCAGCGCCGCACCGATGATGCGGCCCTTGAGTGTCGTCTCCTCGAGCATGACCCTCTCCTCTTGTTCGTCCTCAAGACGTAGGGCGGGGTCGAGCCAATTGGTAGGGGGGACGCTGCCGGCTATTCGCTTCGCTTAGCAGGCTGGCCGGCCCGCGGCCCCCGCACGCTGGCCGAGTCTCGGATCAGCGCCTCCGGTCATGCCCGCTCACGCGTCTCCGGGCCTGCGTTTTCGGAGGCGCGCATGCGGCCGATGTCGTCGAGGCGCCTCTGGAGCGCGAGCTTGTCGAGCGAAGCGAGCGGGAGAGAGGTGAAAATGCTGATGCGCTGGTAGAGCATGCGATGCGTATCGGCGAAGGCTTGGCGCCGCTCGGCCTCCGTGCCTTCGACGCGCGAGGGATCGGGTAGGCCCCAGTGGGCCGTCATCGGCTGGCCCGGCCATACGGGGCACACCTCGTCCGCCGCGTCGTCGCAGACCGTGAACACGAAATCGAGCCCTGGCGCTCCCGGCGCCGCGAACTCTTCCCACGGCTTGGATCTCGCTCCGCTCACATCGTAGTTCAAGCGCGCGAGTAGCTGGAGCGCAAAGGGGTGGACCCTACCGCTCGGCCGGCTGCCGGCGCTGAAGCCGCGAAACCTCCCTCTACCCAGCGCGGTGATGATGCACTCGGCCATGATCGAGCGGGCGGAATTGTGAGTGCACAGGAACAAAACGTTGAAAACCTTGTCGCTCATCGGCTCGTCTCCGTCGTCTCGCACAACACTTTGGCGGCCGCGATGCCCGCCCCGCAAAGCTCCGGCCGGCCTTCGCAGCAGTCCTCGGTCAGGTACGCGATGAGGCCTCTGATGCCCTCGACATCGATGCTCGAGTGCACGAAGCGCCCGTCCCGCCACGAGCGCGTGAGGCCTGCGCGCTCGAGCTCCTTGATATGAAAACTGAGGCTCGTCGCGCCAATGCCCGCCGCGCGCGCGATCTCCCCCGCCTTGAGGCCCGCGGGGCCTGCCCGGACCAAGGCCCTGAAGATCGCAAGCCGATGCTCGTGCGCCAGCGCGCCGAGCGCGCCTATGGCCAGACGCTCATCCATCCGCCGACATTACAACAATCCTTGAACTTTAAAAGTCTGCGCGGCCAGGCGGGGGGGCGGGATCACGGAATCCCGACGCCGATCGAGAGTGGATCACGCGAAATTGCGATACGTTATTTCATAACATACAGTACTGTGACTCGATTGGGATGGCGTGCGGGTGCGCGCATCAGGCAGCAGGAGGATCCCTATGACCCATCCATTTCGGAAGTTGGTGGCGATCGCCGCGCTCGTCGGCGCCAGCCCGGCGGCCGCCAGTCCCGTGACCGCGCCCAAGGGCGACGCCGCCGCGGCCGCCAGCGATGCGGCCTGCCGCAAGACGGTCAACGCGATCGGCGCCAGCATGAGCCGCGAGGCGGCCAAGGACGCCGATGGCCGGCCGGCCTCTCACTTTGTCGTGCGCGCCAACGGCATCGATTACGACGTCGTTTGCGACCCCGCCTCGGGCGTGGTGAAGGACGTCGCGCGGCGCATGACGGCGGGAGCCGGATCGGAGTAGCTGACACGGCCCCCAATTCGCCCCATGAGAGTTCGTCACGACTGAGTGATCGGCGCCCGGTATCGGTTGCAAATAGTGTTACAGTATAGCATTACTAAACAGTGCGAGGCGCTTGCACCCTTCTCCCGCAGAGGCTCCTCGCAATGTGTCATCTCAGGACGGCGGGAAACCGCAGATGGCACTAGCATTGACGCACGACGCGGCGCGCTTGGTGGTCCGGGAACTGTCCTCCTTTTTCCGGATCATCGCCAAACCGGCGTCATGCGGCCTGAGTCGCCGGGGCACTCGTGCCCACTCAGGCCGAGGGACACGCGGCCGCGGGCTCGAGCGAAGGAGCCATGCTCACTTCGCCAGCTCGCGGCTGCGGCCCGTTGCGGCGGCCACGGCCTCGGTCAGCAACGATTGTAGACCGCCCTCGCGCATGAGGACGGCCAGCGCCGCCGCTGTCGTGCCGCCCGGCGAGGTGACGTTCTCGCGCAGCAGGCGGGACTCGAGCTGCGATCGATGCAAGAGCTCGCCCGCGCCCGAGACCGTGGCGCGCGCAAGGCGATCGGCGAGCGCCGCGTCGAGGCCCTGGGCCCGGCCGGCCTCGGCGAGACATTCGGCTAGCAGGAAGACGTAAGCGGGTCCAGAGCCCGAGACCGCCGTTACGGCGTCCATCAGGGCCTCGTCGGCGACCCACTCCACCTCGCCCACCGCCGACAGAAGCTCGCCGCAAAGGATGCGCTGCTCGGCCGTGACACACGCATTCGCAGCGCACACCGTCATGGCGCGCCCGATCGAGGCCGGCGTGTTCGGCATGGCGCGCACCACCGCCGTGCCCGCGGGAAGACGGCTTTCCAAGCCCGCGATCGTGCGCCCGGCAGCGATCGACAGCACAAGCGTTGCCGGCCCGACCAGCCCGACCAACGGCCCCAAGACCGTGTCCATGATCTGCGGCTTCACCGCCAGCACGATCACGGAGGCTCGCGCGGGGAGCGCAGTCGTCTCCGGCGGTGTCCGCTTGATCCGATGCCGCTTGATCAGCTCGTCAATGTGCGCGGCCGGAGCAGGGTCCGCTACGAACAGCTGGCTCGGGGCCGCTCCGCGCGCGAGCCAGCACTCGAGGAGGGCGCCGCCCATCTTGCCGGCTCCCACGAGAACGAGCGGACCCGGCAGCTCCAAGACCATTGATCACCGGCTGGCCGAAATTAAGCTTGGCCCTCGGTCTGGAACATCGTCGACACGAGCGCCTCACGGCTCTCCTTACCCGCCCAGACGACGAACTGGAAGGCCTGATAGTAGCGTTCGCAGGCCTCGAGCGCCGCCTTCAGCATCGCCTCGCACTGGCGCGGCGTCACGATCGCGCCGTTGAGCAGCAGGGCGTGGCGGAACATGACCAGGCCTTCCTGCGTCCAAAGATCGAAGTGGCCGAGCCAAAGCTGCTCGTTGATCTGCGCGATCAGGCGGTACATCTCCGACAGGCGGATGTCGGGGACGCGGAAATCGAACGCGCACGCCAGATGCAGCGCCTCGAGATCGTCGCGCCAGTTGAGCGACACGTGGTAGTCGGTCCAGTTGCCGCCGACCACCAAGGTCAGCTCATCATCGCCGGTGCGGTCGCTCGCCCAGTCGCGCGCCGCCGCCAGTTGCTCGACGAGATCGATCGGGTTCGTGACCCGCTCGTAGCCGTCTTCAGCCGATGCCATGCTCGTTTCCCCCCAATACTGCGCTTCGCGCTACGCCTCGCAAACGGGCTCACCTCGACCGCGCTCAACTCGACTGGACGACGGCGGCATGACCAGATTGCGGCAAAGCGAAGCGTCACAAAGCGGCGCGACGAAAACAAAGGGAAGCCCGAGTCGCAAGTTTGAGCGGCCATTGTCCACGGCCAAGTGGCGGTGCGCTGGCAACCCGAATGCACGCCCTGCGTCCGATCGCGGGCGCCGGCAAATCATGTTGATGACCGGAGCAGAATCTGTGGACCGGGTGTGCGCGCACTCGACGCGACTAGGATGGCACCCCGGCGCGCGACTCACGCCCCGCCCCGGGGTGCGCAAGCTCAGTCTCCAGAGCGGCGACACGTGCCGCCAACGATGCGACGAGATCGGACAATCGTTCGTTTTCGGCGCGCGCCTTCTCGGCCATTGCCTTGACCGCCTCGAACTCCTCGCGATTGACCAGGTCCATCTCGCGCAGGATCCGCTCGCCCTGCGCCCGCATCAGCGTCTCGACCTCGCGCCGCATGCCCTGTGCGGCGCCCGCGGCGTCCGTCATCAGTTTGGCGAGCTCGTCGAGAAGCCGGTTGGTCGTCTGAGTCATTTTGAGCGCCTCCGAGTGTTGCTCGGACCGAGCATCGAAGCCCGATCGACCGCATCGGCCAACTATGGGACCGCGCCGCGGCGGCTTCAAGAACTCCCCAGGCATGCGCTCGCCTTGACTCGCAACACAAGTGCCGACAACGTCCGCCTACCCCCGCCACCCAGCCGCGGCCGAGCTCGAAGGCGCTGCCCAATGACCCCTCTCGCCATGGCATTTCCGGACATCGATCCGGTCGCGGTCTCGCTCGGACCGGTGACGATCAAGTGGTACGGGCTTGCCTATCTCGCCGGGCTTGTCATCGGCTGGCTCTATGTCCGGCGGCTCCTGGCCGAGAGCGGTTTATGGCCCGGCGGCAGGGCGCCATTGGCGCCGGAAAAGGTGGATGATCTCCTGCTCTATATGACGCTCGGCGTCGTGCTCGGCGGACGTCTCGGCTACGTGCTGTTGTACGAGCCGGGCGCCTATCTCGAGAGACCCCTCGAGATCCTGGCCGTCTGGAAGGGCGGCATGTCGTTTCACGGCGCCCTCGTGGGTTGCGGCGTCGCGATCCTGGCCTTCGCTCGCAGGAATTCGGTCAGCCTCTGGAGCACTATGGATCTGTGCGCGGCCGCGGTGCCGATCGGCCTCTTCTTCGGGAGGCTCGCGAATTTCATCAACGCCGAGCTGTGGGGCCGGTCGACCGACGTCGCCTGGGCCATCGTATTTTGCAACGAGCGCATCACGAGGACCCATCTGGGCCGCTGCCCTGCCGGCACCGAGGCGCGCCATCCGAGCCAGCTTTATGAGGCGGCGCTCGAAGGCCTCGTCTTGTTTCTTGTTCTCAGAGTCCTGACCCACCGGCGCAAGGCGTTGAAGTCGCCAGGCCTCGTCGCCGGCGTCTTTCTATCCGGCTATGGGCTCGCGCGCGCGCTCGTGGAGCTGGTCCGCGAGCCCCACCCCGGCCACGCCCTCAATCTCGGCCCTCTGACGGCGGGCATCATCTATTCGATCCCCATGCTGTTGTTGGGCCTCTATTTCGTGCGCCGGGCCAGAGCCGGAACCACGTCATGAGCACCGAGGGCCGCGAGACCCCGCTTGCGCGAAGGCTCAAGGAGCGTATCCGCCGCGAGGGGCCGATCGCGCTGCGCGAGTACATGCAGGCTTGCCTGCAAGACGCCGAGCACGGCTACTACTGCACGGCACGCGCGATCGGCGCCCGCGGCGATTTCATAACCGCTCCCGAGATCAGCCAAATCTTCGGCGAGCTCATCGGCCTGTGGTCGGCGGTGGTGTGGCAGCAGATGGGCCGGCCCGACGGCCTTTATCTGTTCGAGCTCGGACCCGGCCGGGGCACGCTGATGCGCGACGCGCTGAGGGCCATGCGGAACGTCTCCGGCCTGCGCGCGGCCCTCGACGTGCATCTCGTGGAGTGCAACGGCACGTTGCGCGAAATGCAGCAGGCAACGCTCGCCGCCGAGGGCGTCTCGGCGACCTGGCACGACGACGTCGCGAGCGCATTGATGGACCGCTCCGAGGTCGCTCGGGGTCCGACAATCCTGATCGCGAACGAGTTCCTGGACGCGATCCCTCTCGACCAATGGGTGTTCAAGGCGTGCGGCTGGCACAAGATCCTGGTCGGGCTCGACCCGGCAGGCAACTTCACGTTCCAGACCAAGGATCGTGATCCCCGCCCGCTCGAGGCGTCCGAGATCGAAGGCGAGCCCGGCGAGGGCACGATCATCGAATACCGCCACTCGTTGTTCGACCTCGGACACGTGATGCTCGGCGAGCGCGCGCGCGGGGGGCCTCTGGCAGCGCTTTTCCTCGATTACGGCCACATGCGGACCACCTTCGGCGACACGTTGCAGGCCGTCCGCGGACATGCCACGGTTTCGCCCTTCGACGCTCCCGGCGAAACCGATCTCACGGCGCACGTCGATTTCGAGCATTTCGCGGCTTGCGCGCACCAGCCGATGCGGCCCGGCGCGGGGCTCGTGGTCGACGGTCCGGTCACGCAGGCGGAGTTTCTGGGAAGCCTCGGCGCCGTCGAGCGGGCGGCCCGCCTCATGGCGGCCAACCCGGACCAGGCTCTCGCAATCGAGGCCGGCGTGGCACGCCTCTTGGCGCCCAATGGCATGGGGACCCGTTTCAAGGCGCTCGGCGTGAGAAGCTCGAACCTGCCAACGCTGCCGGGATTCCTCGCGTCGGAAATTGTATAGAGCCGGGCGGCCGGCGCCGAGGTCGATCATGTTGAAGCCCATCGAGGCCGATTGCCTGAACACCATTGCCGGCATCCGCCACGGCTTCTTCACGCGGGAGGGGGGAGTTTCCCGAGGCCTCTACAGCGGTTTGAACTGCGGCATGGGCTCGCGCGACGACAGGACAAATGTGATCGAGAACCGCGCCAGGGTCGCGGCCCACCTCGACGCCGGCAGCCCCGAGATTCTGACCCTCTATCAGGTTCATGGAACGACCGCGCTGGCGGTCGACGGAACCGCCCCGGCGGGCGAGCTGCCCAAGGCGGACGCCCTCCTGACAAAGACGCCCGGCCTCGCGATCGGCGTTTTGACCGCCGACTGCGCGCCGGTCCTTCTCGCGGATCCTGAAGCCCGCGTGGTCGGGGCGGCCCATGCCGGCTGGCGTGGCGCGCTGGCCGGAATTCTCGAGGCCGCAGTCGAGGGAATGGAGGCGCTCGGCGGCGAGCGCCGGCGCATCCGGGCGGCCGTCGGCCCCGCCATCAACCAAGCCTTCTATGAGGTGGGCCCCGAGTTCGAGGCCGAGTTTCTTGCCCGCGACGGCGGCGCGGGCCGCTTTTTCTTTCGCCCCCACGCCGGGGCAAGGCCCCATTTCGACCTGCCGGCCTTCGTCGCCGCGCGCCTTGAAAGGGCCGGCATAGGGGCCGTGGAGACCCACGCTGTATGCACGTACCGGAACGAATCACTTTTCTTCAGCTATCGCCGCTGTCAACACCGTTCAGAAGCCGATTACGGCCGCCAAATCTCCGCCATCGTTGTGACCTAACTGCATAATCCACAGTGTTCTTTTGTGAGTCGGGGGTCGGATGAGGCAGGACCTCGCTTTCGTCTTGATTCCGTCTGGACGCCCATCGGCCGACTGGTTAGAGGAATCCGAGGGGTACCGGTAATCGTGAGGAGTGAAGGCCGCAGAGTTCGTACGCCGGCCGCCGGTGAACAGCGGGTCACAGATGGGGGGACGTCACAGTGACGACCAACGATTCTGCTGCGGCATGGTGCATGAGACGGTCGAGCACGCTGGCAATTGTCCTGGCCGCGCTGGGCATGGGCTTGGGCGGGTGCGAGACGAGTGGCGGCATATTCAGCTCGGCTGGCGACAGCACGCCCCCAGCGGTTGGCGACCAAGCGCAGGCGGGCTCGGTAGCGAAAATCGCGATCGCGCCGGTGATCGGCGCGCCCGATACGGTCGCTAAGCAGCTCCACGCTCAACTCCAGGCCGCGCTCGAGAAGCAAAAGATCGCGGTCGCCAAGGCACCGACCGACAAGGCCGAGTTTACCCTTCGCGGCTACATCGTCTCCGCGCGCGAGAAAGCCGGCACCAAGGTTTCCTATATCTGGGATGTGACGGATCCAACTGGCAAGCGCGTCAACCGGATCACCGGCGAGGAGGTCACGGCGGCGGCGCAAGGCAAGGATCCGTGGGCCGCGGTCACGCCGCAACTTGTCGAGACCATCGTCGGCAAGACCGCCGGCTCGCTGACAACATGGCTGCCGACGCAAGCACAGGCGACCGTCGCATCGAGCGCGTCCCCTCCCCTCGCTCTGAACGGCACCGGCGGCCCCACGCAGACGCCGACTGCGGCTCCCACGAGCACGGGACCGGCGCAAATCCCAGCGCCCACCACTCAGACCACGCCTGGTCCGACCACGGGCAGCATCGGCCGCGAGGGCGCCATCAACGCCATGGTGCCGAGCGTCTCCGGCGCGCCGGGCGATGGCAGCGTGGCGTTGACCGGAGCGCTTCAGCGTGAGCTTGCCCGCAACGGCATCGCGTTGACCGACAAGCCCACGGGTCAGACGTATCGGGTCGAAGGCAAGGTCGTTGTCGGCGAAGGCAAGGACGGCAAGCAGCCGATCCAGATCGACTGGAGCGTCAAGGATCCTCAGGGCAAGAAGCTCGGCACGGTGTCGCAGAAGAACGAGATCCCGCAGGGCTCGCTCGATGGCGCCTGGGGCAAGACCGCCGATGCCGCAGCGGCGGCCGCCGCGCAAGGCATTCTCAAGCTGCTGCCTCAGCCGACCTCGGTCAACTGACGCCGGCCCGCACACGCGAAGCATCGGCCTGCGTTTAGCGAGCCAGTTAGCGAGCCAGGCTCAGACGGTTTACACGTTTGAGCCTGCTTGCTAGAGAGACCGCGTCATCGAGCTCTCACAAGAGGCGCCCCATGCCTTTCGATGCCCGCGAAGACGGCGCCCGGGGCGGGCCGCGCATGAAGGTCGTTGCCGGAAACAGCAATCGCCCGCTGGCCGAGGCCATATCCCAGTACCTCAAGGTCCCGCTCGCGAAGAGCCAGGTGAGGCGCTTCGCCGACATGGAGATCTTCGTCGAGATCCAGGAGAACGTGCGCGGCCAGGACGTGTTCGTGCTGCAGTCGACGTCGTTCCCCGCCAACGACAACCTGATGGAGCTTCTGATTTTGATCGATGCGCTGAAGCGGTCGTCCGCCCGGCGCATTACGGCGGTGATCCCCTACTATGGCTACGCGCGCCAGGACCGCAAGCCCGGCCCGCGAACGCCGATCTCGGCCAAGCTGGTCGCCAACCTGATCGAGCGCGCCGGCGCCGACCGCGTGCTGACCCTCGATCTGCATGCCGGGCAGATCCAGGGCTTCTTCGATATCCCGACCGACAACCTGTTTGCGGCACCGGTGATGGTGCGCGACATCCAGGAGCGCTACGGAACCGACAACCTGGTCGTCGTCTCGCCGGACGTGGGCGGCGTGGTGCGCGCGCGCGGGCTCGCCAAGCGCATCGAGGCGCCGATCGCGATCTGCGACAAGCGGCGCGAGCGCCCCGGCGAGTCCGAGGTCCTGAACGTGATCGGCGCCGTCAAGGGCAAGCGCTGCATCCTGATCGACGATATCGTCGACAGCGGCGGCACGATCGTCAACGCCACCGAGGCGCTCATGAACAACGGCGCGACCGAGGTCATCGCCTACATCACCCACGGCGTGCTGTCGGGGGGTGCCGTCGCGCGCATCCAGAGCTCGCAATTGAAGGCGCTGGTGATCACGGACTCGATCATGCCGATGGAGGCCGTCAAGGCCGCCAAGAACGTGCGCGTGATCTCGATCGCGACCCTGATCGGGGAAGCGATCCTGCGCACCTCGCGCGAGGAGAGCGTCTCGAGCCTGTTCTA
>DATETZ010000056.1:0-27013 GCA_035283385.1 Hyphomicrobiaceae bacterium | reverse complement strand
CGGCCTTCGTGGTCTTCGGCACCTTCTGGAAGCGGTGCCGTCGGCGGAACGCGGTCGTCAAATCGATGCGGGCCCGCCTGGCCGCCTTTCTGAGACTGACGCCGTCGACGAGAGTCTTGGCTCAAAGCACGGCGGATTAGGCGAAGCCTAGACCGCCGGGCGGCGCTACAAGTTTGCCGTCTACCTCTGGGATCGTTTGACGACTGCGCCGCGCTTGCGATCCTCGTTTTCTGAGGCGCGTGAATCTCTCTTATGGGTCACGAACGCCAGTCGCAGGGCTTCCCGCCCGACGACAGCTTTTGCGCGATCACCGGAAGTCGCGGATCCGGCGAATGCTCAATGCGACAGCGATTTGAGCGAGTACGAGGGCGCCAAGGCTGGTGACTCGCCCGTCTCCGTTAAACGACCGTTATGCGGACCGCCCCGCGACCGCAAACAACTTATTGCGGTTTCTCTCATCCTTGTTGTCATGGTCCGTGCCGCGGGGTTGGCGATCGGATAACCCCTGCCTACTCGTGCCGAAGCTGAAGGGCGGGAAAGGGTATGAACCGTGGCCATGGCAGACGATTGAACTCGCGCGCCAGCATCTGCGCGCCGACCTCTGGTACGTTGTCGCGCTTGCGCTCTACACGGGCCAGCGGCTCGGTGACGTCCTCACCATGCGCTGGGACCAAGGGAGCCGGGGCATAATTGCCGTCGCTCAGGAAAAAACCCGCAAGCGGCTCGCAATCCCGTTGCACGCGGACGTGCGGGCAGTGTGGTCGGCGACTGTTGGAATACCCAACGGCCGCGTCCCCCCATTCGCCTTCGGAATATCGACCCGCCGCACCGGCGGAGGAAAGTAGCTCCCTGAGGACATGCGATTCCAGAGCTTGTAGAGGTTGCCCGAAAGGTTGGCCTCGAACTCCGCAATCGACTGCCCGTCCACTCCAGCCGCTCCCTGGTTCGCCTTCACACGCTTGAAGGATTCCCAGACTTCCCGCTTGGGGATCTTGAACGGCTTTGCCTCGTCCACGGGCTTCTCCCGCTGCCAGATGGCCTCAGTTGGCCGATGGTCTCGGCTGAACAACGCAGCCCCTTCGCTCCAGCCCCATTACAGGGCCTTCATCGCTACTACGGGCTGCTCCGCCCCTGCGCTCCGCGTCGGTACTCTCGCCCTCGCGGTTGGAGCCGCTTGCGATCTCTCCCTTGGCATCGGAGTGCAGGTTCTCACGTTCCATACGAAAGCCTGGTCGAGCTTCGCGCCGTCTACATGCCGGATGCCGCTCGGGCCGTATCAGGCATCCCCCGAGCTGATCCCGGAGGAAGGGTCACCCCCCGGTTTTGGCATCGCCTAATCCGCTTTCGACACTTCATCGATGGTTTGCTTGCGCTCGCCTCTCTCGACCGTGCCTGCCGGGATCATCGTCCCGGCGTTTCCGCAACGCTCACCACCACGGCTCTTGACCGCAGCAGCTTGCGGTGGCTTGAGATCGGCACCTGATTGCCGAACTCGAAGGGCCCTCCTTCATCTCTCGTACAGTTCGGTGCCGCCGGTACTCGCGACGGCGCTCTCGTGACACACGACCCTCCCCGGACATCGGTCGTCATTGTTGGAGAGGCGCTGCGACTTAGTCAACGGCAACTGTCACGCGCAGGAAGGTCGCCGGGATTGAAGTGGCATCCTTTCGAGGACTGGTGTTTTGGGCCTCGAACAGAACCTCCAATTCTTTCCTCAGATTTTCGGCGCGACCGCTCTTTTCCGCCGCCTCGAACGCGTTCATGGTGGGGCCGTAGTAGCGTCGGAATGTATCGACGAACTCGGACGGGGTGCCGGGAAAGTTGAACCTGTATCTATCCCGGATGAACGACACGTTGTCCCGCGGAACGCCGGCACTCGCAAATCGCTCAACCACGTTGGCCTCTATCCCCCATGTCATCGGGCTGATGAAGCCTTCCGGCGGTGGCGGTGTATAGGCGGCACTAATCTTCAGGATCTGCGCGACCAAGGTCGGATCATTGGGGATCCAGTTCCCCATGATGATCCGCCCGCCGGGGCGCGTCACACGCACCATCTCCTTGGCCACATCGAACGGCTTCGGGGCGAACATGGTGCCGAAGATGCTGACGACGAGGTCGAATGAACTGTCCTGCAGCTCAAGCAGATCAGCAGCATCGCCTTCTTGGAACCGGAGGTTGGTGAGACCCTGCTCCTGCGCACGCCGGTTCCCCGCCTCGACAAGGTTGCGCGCAATATCTACGCCGAGAACGTTCGCGCCAAGCTTAGCCGCCGGCAGGGCGGTCGTGCCATCGCCGCAACCCAAATCGAGAACGTTGAGTCCGTTCTTGATCCCGAGCGTGTCTACAAGCGCCTCGCCACTTTCCCGCATGCTCGCGGCAATGCGCGTGAAGTCGCCTTTTTCCCAAAGGGCCTTGTTTGGATTCATCGGAGTATCCTCCTGCCGTCGAAGCCTGAGCTGACTGGTATTGACTTTGGATCTTCCTAGCTTGCTCACCGAAAACGGCGACGGTGCCTGCTTATAGTAATGGCCCACGCAGGCTCAATGAAGCACGGCGAGTGCTTCGTAAATGCGTTGGCCTTGTTTTTCACTGATCAGGCTAGAGAGCACCTTCGTGAAGTGCGGGTGCTGTACGCCTGAGTGAATGTATTGCCAACGGTAGGCCTTGAGGAATGCGTCCTCGATTGCTCGCGCCTCGGCCGCATCCACCGGGCGGCTGCACGCTGAGGCGAAGTAATCTGCATCAGCCTTGGCTTGGGTTTTCAGGATGCCGTCTACGGCGGCGACAAGCTCGACGAACTCGTCGACTGCCCGGTCTCGCTGCTCTGCCGTAAGCTCGGCGTCGTGACGCAACCACTCGAGCTTGTCGAGGATCGCGTGCTGGCTTTCCTCCCTCCAGTGATAGAGAAACACGTCCTTGAACAGCTCAGAGAGCTCGGCATCGGGATCGATGCTCTGGCGATAGTGGAGCTGGGTGAACAGTTCGATGTCGAGCGTCCGTCCCAATACTGCCCAGGTGCTTTTCCCGAGCACGGCGCGGGCTACGCCGTTGGTATCGATGTCGAAGCGATAGCAGACGGGCAGCACATCGCCAATCATCGTGTCGATTCGGCGAAACAGCGCCTGGTGCTTCAACTCCTCATCGCTGAACCGAACCAATGCCTCGAGCGCGACTTGGTCGCCGAACCAGTGATCGTGACTCAGTTCGAGGACCTTGGCATTGATGAAGCGCTCGACCAGCCCGAAGATGTTGGCGTAGGTGCGGCCCTGGATCTGGCTCACGAACCGCTTTTCGCCGGCCGACAAGGTCGTAAACGCATCGACGAGCGAAAGACCATCAGGAAGAAATTTTTGTGTGGTATCGAAGCGGCGCCCTCGGATCACGTCCTTCTCGATATCCCATCTCACCCGCTTGGATGTATCGATAGTGCGCTCATACCGGTCGCTGGCAGAGAATTTATCGATCGCATTCATGTTCCGTCTCCTTTTCCGAAGCCGACAGAGTGGATGAACTGGTCGGCTGACGCGGCCATCTGTAGTTCGCCAGGCAGTCGAAGGGCTATGACCGGCCCACCGGGAGACATGCCCGAAACGCCGTCTCGTGGTAGAAGACCAAGCTATGGACGCATTATCCGACGTCTTGAGGGTGGCGCACTTGACCGGCGGCGTGTTCTTGCACGCCGACTTCTTCGCGCCGTGGTGCTTGTCGGCGCGCGTCGCCCCCAAGCATTGCGCGCCCAATCTCGGGCCAGCATCCCACTTGATCCTCTATCACTACGTCGTCGAGGGCAACTTTCGCATCCGAGTCGAAGGTGAAGACAACGAGGACCTCGTAATTGGAACTGGCGAGGTTGTTCTGCTGCCGCGCAATGACCTGCATTTGATGGGCAGCGACCTGAGCCTGCCGCCGGTGCCAGGCAGCGACATTATCCGTCCGCCCAAGAACGGCGGGTTGTCCACCATCCATCATGGCGGTGAAGGAGCACGCACGCGGATGATCTGCGGATACCTCGGTTGCGCCGGCGCCGAAGGCAATCCGGTGATCTCGACCTTGCCGCCGTTGCTGAAACTCAACGTCGAGCAAGATGGGGCCGCAGAATGGATCCGCTCAACATTCCAGTACGCAGCAGAGGAGGTCACCGCTGGCCGGCCAGGGTCAGAGGCCGTGCTGGCCAAGCTCTCAGAGCTGTTGTTCGTGGAGGCGGTGCGGCGTTACGCGGAGGTCCTGCCGGACGGTCAGACCGGATGGCTCGCGGCCTTGCGCGAGCCTTTCGTCGCGCGGGCCCTAGCGCTGCTTCATGGTGACATCGCCCGGCGTTGGACCGTAGATGACCTTGGCCGCGAGGTTGGCCTACCACGTTCAGCGTTGGCCGACCGCTTCATTCGTCTCATCGACGTGCCGCCGATGCATTACCTCGCCAGCTGGCGCATGCAAGTCGCGAGCCAGAAACTCCGCAACGCCAACTCATCTCTCGCACAGGTCGCCGAGGCTGTTGGTTACGACTCGGAAGCCGCATTCTCCCGCGCGTTCAAAAAGGCGTTCGGTGTGGCGCCAGCCACGTGGCGACGCCCGAACAGCTAAGCCGCTTCGAGGCCAAACGTCGCAATAATGCGGGCGCTGCGCACGGAGACATCTGGGGCAGTGCCCCATGTCCGAATCTGTGCAGGTTTCTCGGACGCCTGCATGACGGGCTGGCGAGGCGCTCAGGCGGCAGGCGTCCGAGAAGCGCCAAGACACGAAATCGCGGGCGGCATGAACGCCGTCGGTGCCGTTTGCGCTATGGGGATTTGAGGCTTGCGCCGTCGGTGAGTGGGGCGCTTTAGGGGACCCGAGCGGCTCGGCCGGGGCGGGTGGGGGAAATCGATCATCAGCCGGAGCGTCCGGGTCAGAATAGGGTCCGGGCCTCAGCCTTTGGGCGGCCGGGCCGCCTGCTTGTTCCCTGGAAAGTGAGGGCCCATGGGGTCGGGCACGGGGCCAAGCACGCCACTTACATCTCGCTGGTACCTATGTCGTACCTTTGTCGGATACCAGCCAATTCGGAACTCGACTAACACGCTGAAATGATTGGAGCGGGCGAAGGGAATCGAACCCTCGACACTCAGCTTGGGAAGCTGATGTTCTGCCACTGAACTACGCCCGCCGAGATGCCACGGTTAGCACAGGGCCATGCGGCGGGAAAGTCGCACGGACGAGCCCCCCTCGCGCTCCCGGACGCTCGTCGGCGCCGCTCGAGCCATGCTAGTCTGGGCCACAAGGATAGTTCGGCGACGGAGCTGTGCGAGTGGTTGTGAGATCGGAAAGCTTCGATCTCCGGGAGATCGTGCCTGCAGGGCCGGTTGGAAAATTCTCCGACCCCGACTGGACCGCCAAGGGCGAGCGGCGCGCCATGGTGCCATTGGTCGGCCTGGCGACGCTCTGGATCAATACCGGCACGCTGTGCAACATCACGTGCCGCAACTGCTACATTGAATCGAGCCCCACCAACGACCGCCTGGCCTACATCACGGCGGCCGAGGCGGCGCCCTTCCTCGCGGAAGCGCAGGCCTTGGGCGTGCGCGAGATCGGCTTCACGGGCGGCGAGCCGTTCCTCAATCCCGAGTTCCTCGAGATGGTCGAAGCGGCGCTCGCGCGCGGCTTCGCGGCGCTGATCCTGACCAACGCCATGCTCCCCATGCAGCGCGCCGCCATCAAGCGGGGCCTCACGGCGCTCGAGGCGCGCTACGCCGGCCGGCTCGCGCTGCGCGTGAGCGTCGATCACTACACGAAGGCATTGCACGAGACCGAGCGCGGCGCCGGCAGCTGGGAGAAAGCGCTCGCCGGGCTCGATTGGCTGTCTGGCAACGGCTTCCGTGTCACCATCGCCGGACGCCTGTGCTGGAACGAAAGCGAGGCCGACGCCCGCGCGGGCTATGCCCGGCTGATCGCCGAGCGAGGCTGGGCCATCGACGCTCGAGACCATTCACAGCTCGTGCTGTTTCCCGAGATGGACGGCAACCGCGACGTGCCCGAGATCACGGCGGCGTGCTGGGGCATCCTGAACAAGCACCCGAGCCAGGTAATGTGCGCTACGTCGCGCATGGTGGTGAAGCGCAAGGGGGCGAAAGCGCCGGCCGTGCTGCCGTGCACGCTCTTGCCCTACGACCCGAAGTTCGAAATGGGCGTTACGCTCGCTGAGGCCGCGACGGCGGACGGCGGCATGTTCGACAAGGGCGCGGTCAAGCTCTGTCACCCGCACTGCGCCAAGTTCTGCGTTCTCGGCGGCGCGAGCTGCTCCTGAGCAGGCGGGCCGGGTCCCCTCGATAGGGAGCCAGGTGGTCCGTTTCGGCGTCAATCCGGTTTCTTGACCAGCGCGTCGCGGATTTCCTTGAGGTAGGTCTCGCTCGGCGACGGCGCTGGCGCCGTCGCGGGCGCCGGCTTGCGCATCCGGTTGATTGCCTTGATCAGGAGGAAGATCGCGAGCGCCGTGAGCACGAATTTGATCAGGGCATTGAGAAATAAGCCGTACTTGATGGCGACGGCTTTGCCCGGGTCGGGATTGTCCTGCAGCGTAATCTGCAGCGAGGAGAAATCCACATTGGCGAGGATAAGGCCGATCGGCGGCATGACGATATTGTCCACGAGCGTCGTGACGATGGGACCGAAGGCGGCTCCCATGATCACGCCCACGGCGAGGTCGAGGACGCTTCCTCGCATTGCGAACTCTTTAAATTCCTCGAGGATCTTCATTCGGTCCTCCGTCTCACTCGACGACCAGAGTTAGGCGATTATAGGCCTTTCCTTCACCGTCGTCCGTGACCGCCTCAATGCGCACCGGAAAACGGCCAGGCCCTTTGGTCTCGACTAGAAAGCCGATCGCATAGTGGTTTCCTTTTATGCGGTTCAAACGCTCGCCGATATGATAATTGTCATCATAATCTATATAGTGCCTTTCATTCGTCGCAGGGGCCCGCTTCCGCATTGCGCCCTCTTTCACGAACAGATTGCTCACTGATTTGACGACCGGCCTTTGTGATGCTTCGCCTTCGAACCCAACAACCATTTCATTTTGAACGTAGTGAAGGCGGGGCAGAATTCGAAAATCAATCTGCACCTCGCTGTTGGCTGGAACGCGCAACTCGGTGCAGGTTGGAGGATCTCCGGCTCCCGCTGCCTTGAAGCGGGCCTCGAACGGATGCCGCATTTTGCGGCTGCGCCAGGCGTCACGGCCGAAATTCACCCAGAGAACCACGCCCAGAACCGCCGTTGAGAGGCAAATCGAGATGCCTTGCAGCCATAGTTGTCCAGTGCTCATCCCCAGCCCCGAAAGCATGATCGCCGCAGCGGCCAAGGATACACGTTCGTCGGCCCGATCTGCAGTGGGCTATTGGCATGGCCAGCGGTCATCGATCGGATGCATATCTATCGGCTCTTGCCAAGCTGACCCGCGATCGCCGCGGGACATCCTTTGACAAGTCTCCATGAGAGACGGGAAGATGGCATGGGGCCCGGCTGGGCCGCCTCACTCGCACCACAACTGGCCCTCTATTGACGAGACGCCGAGAGGCCCCGTCAGGGGGCGGATAAGTCAAGGATCGAGAGGCTACGACATGATCGAGCGCAAGGAACGCAAGCCCTACTGGCGGCACACCAAGTGGCAGATGCTGGCCAGCCTCTTGCCCTTCCTGGCCGTGATCGTGGTCCTGCCGCTCTACGCCGACACCTTGAACGCCAACCGGTTCCTCGGCTTCCCGCTCGGCTATTTCCTGTCGCTGCACGGGATCGTCTTCATCGCCGTTATTACTGTCGCCACCTTCGTCAACCGCCAAGATGCCATCGACCACTGGCACGGCGCCCACGAGGACTTATGAGCACGCTCGAGAAGCCCTCGCGTGCGGGGGCGAGCCTGGGCGAAGGGGGATCTTGAGCCATGACGCTCGCGCAGCGCACGCGCCTCGTCAATCCGAGGCTCGGCACCTACTTCGGAATCTTCATGAGCGCGTTCGCCGCTCTGGCGCTTCTGTCGCTCATCTTCGAAGGGCTCGGCGCCCCGGGGGCGGCCCTGCGCTGGTTGATGTTTGCCGGGCCGCTCATTCTTTACGCCGTGATCGGCGTCGCCGCCTTCACCCGCGATCCGATCGACTACTTCGCCGCCGGGCGCCGCGTGCCGGCCTTTTACAGCGGCCTGGTGCTCTCTCAGACGGCCATGGGCGCCACGGGCCTGTTGGCCCTGGCGGGGGCCTTCTTCGTCATCGGCTTCGACGCGCTGTGCCTGGTCATCGGCGGGCTTGCCGGATTCGTCGTCATGGCGGTGATGCTCGCTCCGTTCCTGAGGAAGTTCGGCGCCTTCACCATCGCAAGCTACCTCGGGCGGCGGTTCGACAGCCGGATCTTGCGCATATTTGCGGCGACCCTTCTCGCCGTGCCCGTGCTCTTGATGCTCGCCGCCGAACTCCGGATGGGCGCGTTCGCAGCCTCCTGGCTCGTGCCTCTGTCGCCCCTGGTCATCACGGCAGTGCTCGTCGCCGTGCTCGTCGTTTCGCTCGGCGCCGGAGGCATGCGCTCGCTGACGTGGTCGGCCACGGCCCAGAGCCTCGCCTCCTTGATTGCGCTCCTGGTGCCGGTCACAATCGTCGCCGTGCTCGTGACCGGCCTGCCCCTGCCGCAGCTGAGCAGCGGCCCGGTGCTGCGCCTCTTGGGCCGCGCGGAGGCCGCCCAAGGACTGCCCCTCATTCTGCCGCCGGCGCTCGCTTTCGACATGCCGGGCGAAGGGCTCTCGCCCATCGCCAAGCGATACTCGGACGCCCTCGGCAGCGTCGGACCGGCGGCTTTCGTCCTGATGATGCTCTCGACAATGGCCGGCATTGCCGGGTCGCCGTGGCTGCTGCCGCGCGTGGCAACGACGCCGGGCGTCTACGAGGCGAGAAAGTCGCTCGGCTGGGCGACGTTCCTGTTCGGTATTGCCATGCTCACGCTGGCCGCGGGCGCGATCTTCATGCGCGATTATGTGATGGACATCGTCAAGGCCCCCGGCCCCACCAACATTCCAGAGTGGTTCAATCAGCTCACCGCGCTCCAGGTCGCGGCGATCGACACCGAGGGACAGCACCTCGGCGTGACCAGCTTCAGCCTGAGGCGGGACGCCGTGCTCATGATCCTGGCGATCGCCGGGGGGCTGCCGTCGGCCGTGCTGCATGTGGCGGCCGCCGGAGCCGTGGCGGCGGCGCTTGCCGCCGCCGGGGCCGCGACGGTCGCGCTCGGCAACCTGCTCGCCGAGGACGTCGTCTACGGTCTGTCGTGGGAGCCGGCCCCGGCGGGCATGAGGGTCGCGATTGCGCGCACGGCGCTGGTGGCCGCGGCCGTGCTCGGCGGTGTCATTGCGCACTCGGCGCCGACCGATCCACTGAGGCTGATGCTCTGGTCCTTGGCGCTGACCGGCTCGACAGCCTTCCCCATTCTCGTCCTCTCCGTTTGGTGGAAGCGGATCAACGCCTTTGGTGCTACCGCCGGGCTCGTGGTCGGGTTCTCCGTCGCCGTGCTGGCGATCCTCGGACGAGAGGCGGGGTGGATCGAGCTCGACAGTGCGCTCGCCGGCGCCCTCGGCATTCCAGCCGGCTTGCTGGCGACAATCGCTGTAACGCTGCTCACACCGCCTCCGAGCCGGCATGCGCTCGAACTCGTTCGCGAGCTTCGCGTCGCGGGAGGCGAGGTCCTCTACGACCGCGAGGTCCGCCTGCAGCACCGCCGCGGGCGCCACCTCGACTGACAGAGGGGCGCCACAGGCTTGCGCCGCCGGGCGGCGCGCTCTAACCCTGTGACCAACTCAGCTGAGACACGATCCCCATGTCGGCACGCGAGCGCTTGGCTCTCTATCCACCGATCGAGCCGTTCCGGCACGGCCGCCTCGAGGTCGGCAGCGGGCACGTGATCTATTTCGAAGAGTGCGGCAACCCCAGGGGCGAGCCGGCGCTCGTGCTGCACGGCGGGCCCGGCGGAGGGTCCAACCCGACCATGCGGCGCTATCACGACCCCGCGCACTACCGGATCATTCTGTTCGACCAGCGCGGCTGCGGGCGCTCCACTCCTCACGCCGCGATCGAGGACAACACCACCTGGCATCTCGTTGCCGATATGGAACGTCTGCGCGACCACCTCGGAATCGAGCGCTGGCAGCTGCTCGGCGGGTCGTGGGGCTCGACGCTCGCGCTCGCCTATGCCGAAACGCACGCCCGCCGCGTCACGGCACTCATTCTGCGCGGCATCTTCCTCCTGCGCCGGGCGGAGCTCGACTGGTTCTATCAGGCGGGTTGCAGCTGGATTTTTCCCGATGCATGGGAGGCCTTCGAGCGCGTCATCCCGCCGCCGGAGAGGAGCGACATGATCCGCGCGTACTATAAGCGCCTGACGGACTCCGATCCCCGGGTGCAACTCGAGGCCGCCAAGGCTTGGAGCGTCTGGGAAGGGACGACGCTATCGCTGCTGCTCGATCCCGAGCGCATCCGCCTTTTTGGCTCCGAGGCCTATGCGTTGGCATTCGCGCGCATCGAATGCCACTATTTCATCAGTGGTGGATTCTTCGAGCGCGACGACTATCTCCTGACCAACGCCCACCGTATCGGCGCCGTCCCGGGCACCATCGTGCACGGGCGCTACGACGTCGTGACACCGGTCAAAAACGCCTGGGACCTGCACAAGGTTTGGCCGCGCGCGGAGTTGCGGATCGTACCGGACGCCGGCCACGCGATGACCGAATCCGGCATCATCCACGAGCTCGTTGGCGCGACGCGGCAGTTCGCGCGCCCCGACGCGGCCGCATGACGCCAGGGCCATGTTAAGCAAGACCGCGTTCGATCGGCGACTCGCGAACAGAGTTGGCCGAAAGAAACGGCGACCGATGAGAAGCTAGATTGTGCTCTCTTGTTCCACTCGAGCGGGAACCGATCTAGTGTTGGGCGTCGAAACCCGAACTTGGAACGTCAATGGCCGACAAGCGCCAAGCCTCTCGCTTCGGCCCGGCCGTGCACCGGGCGCCGCCGGTCGCGCCAGCCGGCGCAAGCGAGGCCGTGAACGCGCCAGCCGACACGAAAACGCCGGGCGAGGATCGCGCACGGATCGCGATCGTGGACAAGAACCCGGTCATCAGGACGGGGCTCGCCGAGCTCATCGCCCGCGACGGCCGGTTCGACGTGGTGGCTGCGGCCACCACCGGCGCGGCTTTTCTCTCGCTTGTGGCCGAGCGCCCGATCGACATCGCCGTCATCGGGTGGTCGCTGCCCGACATGACCGGGGGCGAGGTGCTCGCCGCACTCAAAACCCGGCACTCGCCGACCCGCATCATCGTCTACACCGGCGAGCCCGCGCGCGACGTGCTGCGCCAGACGATCAAGGCCGGCGCGCGGGGCTTCAGCTCGAAAAGCGACGAGCCGGCCGCGCTCCTCGAGACGATCTCCCTGGTTGCCCGCGGCCGGCTCTGCTTCCCGTATGTCGACATCGAGGCGCTGAGCAAGGACCCGCTCGACGTCTTGACCGTGCGCGAGCGGGAGCTGCTCGCGGCTCTCGCCAACGGCATGTCGAACCTGCAGATCGCGTCCCGCATCGGCATCTCGCGCAACACGGTCAAATACCACCTGAAGAACCTCTACGATAAGCTCGGCGTGAACAACCGGGCGATGGCAGTCGCCCTCTACATGTCGAGACCGGGATAGAGCCGCTCCGGCTGGCTCGACGGGGTAGGCCGCGCCCTACCCAACAGAGATCAAACACCCGCCTCACGGGGTGTTGCGCGCGCCGGGCCGATCCCCGATGCTGCCCCTGCGCTCGCGGGCGAGGCATTCCAGATCAAAATACGAGCTTTGACGCGGGGTTGCGGCTGACACGGGCGACAGGAAGTGTCAAAGTCGGCGCACACAAGAAACGCCATTAACCGACACCGGAGGAGACGCAATGAGCCTCATAACGCCCCATCTGTTCATTCCCGGCCCGACCAACATTCCCGAGGCCGTCCGCTCGGCCATGGATATCCGCATGGAGGACATGCGGAGCCCCGAGTTTCCCAAGTTCACGCTGCCGCTGTTCGAGGACTTGAAGAAGGTCTTCAAGATGCGGGACGGGCGCGTGTTCATTTATCCCTCGTCGGGCACAGGGGCCTGGGAGGCGGCGATCTCGAACACCCTCAATCACGGCGACAAGGTTGTGATGAGCCGCTTCGGGCAGTTCTCGCTCTTGTGGGTCGACATGGCCCAGCGCCTCGGATTGAACGTCCAGGTGTTCGACGAGGAGTGGGGCACGGGCGTGCCGATCGAGAAATACGCCGAGGTGCTCGCCGCCGACAAGAATCGCGAGATCAAGGCCGTCTTTGCCACCCATAACGAGACGGCGACCGGCGTCACGAGCGATGTCGCCGCATTGAGAAAGGCGCTCGACGCGGCGAAACACCCGGCGCTGCTCATGGTCGACGGCGTCTCCTCCGTCGGCTCGATCGACATGCGCATGGGCGAATGGGGGGTCGACTGCTGCGTCTCGGGTTCGCAAAAGGGCTTCATGCTGCCGACCGGCCTCGGAATCCTCGCCGTCAGCGCCAAAGCGCTCGAAGCTCACAAGTCGTCCAAGATGGAGCGCTGCTTCTTCTCCTTCGAGGACATGATCAAAGCCAACGACATGGGCTACTTCCCCTACACGCCGGCGACCCAGATCATTCGCGGGCTGCGGGCCTCACTCGATCTCATCGCCGCCGAAGGCCTCGAAAACGTGTTCGCGCGCCACACGCGGCTCGCCGAAGGCGTGCGCCGCGCCGTGGCGGCATGGGGCTTGCGGCTGTGCGCCAAGGAACCGAAGTGGCACTCCGACACGGTCTCCGCCATCCTGGTGCCGGACGGCATCGACAGCGCCGCTGTCGTCAAGACCGCCTACTACCGCTACAACACCTCGCTCGGCGTCGGCCTCAACAAGGTCGCTGGCAAGGTGTTCCGCATCGGCCACCTGGGCGCGCTCGACGAGGTCATGATCGGCGGCGTCCTGTTCGCATGCGAGATGGCGCTCAAGGATTGCGGCGTCAACATTCAGATGGGCTCCGGCACCGGCGCGGCGGCGGAGTATTTCCGCTCGACGGCGACCAAATCGGCCTCGAGCCCGGAGACGGTTCAGCCGCTCAGGAAGGCGAGCTGAGATAAGCGCAAGTGGAGCGCCGCTTGGCGCTCCGTCTCGAATCAAGAGCGCGGCGAGAGGTGATGCCACGGCCGTCGCGGCCGTGGCGCGCCCCTCCAGTGCCAAATCCTCGGGCTCTAGGGAGCGAACGCGATGAGTCACACGATGCACCACCTGCGCAAGCAGCGCCTGCAAAGGAGCGAGCTTGCGGTTCCGGGCTCCAACACGACGATGATCAGCAAGGCCGTGACCAGCGCGGCCGACTACGTGTTCCTCGACGTCGAGGACGCGGTCGCGCCGCCCGACAAGGAGCAAGCCAGGAAGAACATCATCCAGGCGCTGAACGACATCGACTGGAAGAAATCGGGCAAGACGGTCTCGGTCCGCATCAACGGCCTCGATACGCATTACATGTACCGCGACGTGGTCGACATCGTCGAGCAGGCCGGCGAGAAGCTCGATACGATTCTGGTGCCGAAAGTCGGCGTGCCCTCCGACCTCTACATGGTCGAGGCGATGTGCAACCAGATCGAGACGGCGAAGAAGCTCAAGAACCGCATCGGCCTCGAAGCATTGATCGAGACCGCCCTGGGCATGGCCAACGTCGAGGCGATCGCGGCCTACGGCGGCCGGCTCGAGGCGCTGCACTTCGGCGTTGCCGACTACTCGGCCTCGAACAAGGCGCGCACCGTCGTCATCGGCGGCTTGAACCCCGACTATCCGGGCGACCAATGGCACTTCGCGCTGTCGCGCATGACGGTCGCCTGCCGCGCCTACGGCCTGCGCGCCATCGACGGGCCGTTCGGCGATTTCTCCGATCCCGATGGCTACCGGGCCGGCGCCAAGCGCGCCGCGGCGCTCGGCATCGAGGGCAAGTGGGCGATCCATCCCTCGCAGATCGAGCTCGCCAACGAGGTGTTCTCGCCGCTCGCCAAGGAGGTCGAGCGGGCCGAGAAGATCATCGCCGCGCTGAAGGAGGCGGAGGCCCAGGGCAAGGGCGCCGCCTCGCTCGACGGCAAGATGATCGACGCGGCGTCCGAGCGCATGGCGAGGAACGTGCTCGTCGTCGCCGACGCGATCAAGGCCGCACAGGCGGGACGCAAATAACAAGAGAACGATTGGTTCGAGGAGACCCCCATGGACATTCACGAATATCAAGCCAAGGAGCTGCTGTCGAAGTTCAGCGTGCCCATTCCGCGCGGCGGGATCGCTTACAGCCCCGAGCAGGCCGTCTACCGCGCGAGCGAAATCGGCGGCTCGAGATGGGTCGTCAAGGCGCAGATCCACTCCGGCGCCCGCGGCAAGGCGGGCGGCATCAAGGTCTGCAAGACCGACGCCGAGATCGAGAAGGCGGCCGAGGGCCTGCTCGGCAAGAAGCTGGTCACCATCCAGACCGGGCCCGCCGGCAAGCTCGTGTCGCGCCTCTACATCGAGGAGGCGACCGAGATCGACAGGGAGATCTATCTCGCCTTTGTGATGGATCGCGCCGCCGAGCGCATCGTGGTCGTCTCGTCAGCCGCGGGCGGCATGGAGATCGAGGAGATCTCGGCCAAACAGCCCGACACCATCATCAGAGTCCAGGTCGACCCGGCGGTCGGCATGCAGGCCTTCCAGGCGCGCGAGGTCGCGTTCGGGCTGGGCGTCGAGCCCGATCTGGTCGGCAAGCTCGAGCGCGTGATCCTCGGCAGCTACCGCGCCTTCCGCGATCTCGACGCCACGATGCTCGAGATCAACCCGCTCGTCATCACGAAACAAAAGAGTGTCGTCGCCCTCGACGCCAAGATGAGCTTCGACGAGAACGCGCTGTTCCGGCGCCCGCAGATCGCGGAGCTTCGCGACAAGAGCCAGGAGGACCCGCGCGAAACCTACGCCAACGACCGCGGCCTCGCCTACGTCGGGCTCGAGGGCGACATCGGCTGCATCGTCAACGGGGCGGGCCTCGCCATGGCGACGCTCGACATGATCAAGCTTGCCGGCGGGGAGCCCGCGAACTTCCTCGACATCGGCGGCGGCGCGTCTCCGGAGCGGGTCACGAAGTCCTTCAAGGCCGTGCTGCGCGACAAGAACATCAAAGCTATCCTCGTCAACGTGTTCGCGGGCATCAACCGCTGCGACTGGGTGGCCAAGGGTGTCGTCGACGCCATCAAGGAGCTCGAGATCAAGATTCCGATCGTCGTCCGTCTCGCCGGCACCAACGTCGAGGAGGGACGCCGCATCATCGACAGCAGCGGGCTCACAATGATCAGCGCCGAGACCTTGGCCGAAGCCGCGCAGAAGGCCGTCGCCGCTGCGAAGAGCACCAAGGCCGCCGCCTAAGAGAGGACACGCACATGGCAATCTTCATCAACGAGAACACGCCGGTCCTGGTCCAGGGCTTCACGGGCCGCATCGGCACCTTCCACGCCCAGGAAATGATCGACTACGGCACCAACGTCGTCGGCGGGGTCACGCCCGGCAAGGGCGGCTCGACGCATCTCGGGCGCCCGGTCTTCAACACCATGAAGGGGGCGGTCGAGGAGACGGGCGCGGAAGCCTCGATCGTGTTCGTCCCGCCTCCATTCGCGGGCGACGCGATCATGGAGGCGGCCGATGCCGGCATCAGGTACTGCGTGTGCATTACGGACGGCATTCCGACGCAGGACATGATCCGGGTCAAGCGCTACATGCGCCGCTACAAGAAGGAGCACCGCATGATCCTCACGGGGCCCAATTGCGCCGGCACCATCAGCCCCGGCAAGGCCATGCTCGGCATCATGCCCGGCCACATCTACATCCCCGGACGGGTGGGCGTCGTCGGCCGCTCCGGCACCCTCGGCTACGAGGCCGCTTCGCAGCTGAAGGCGCTCGGGATCGGGATCTCGACGTCGGTCGGAATCGGCGGCGATCCGATCAACGGCTCCTCGTTCAGGGATGTGCTCGAGCATTTCGAGGCTGATCCCGAGACCGACGCGGTGATGATGATCGGCGAGATCGGCGGGCCTCAGGAGGCCGAGGCTGGCAACTACGTGCGCGATCACATGAAGAAGCCCGTGGTCGCCTATGTCGCGGGCCTCTCGGCGCCGAAAGGGCGCCGCATGGGTCATGCCGGAGCCATCGTGTCGGCGTTCGGCGAGGCGGCGGCCGAGAAGGTGGAGATCCTGAAGGACTGCGGGGTGGTGATTGCGCCCAATCCCTCGGAGATGGGCGCCACCATTCAGAGGACGCTCGCGGCAAAGTCGAAGGCCGCCTAAGCGAGGGCTCGCCTCCCCCTGCAAAGAGCGGGGGCGGGCCGCCTCGGCGCGCGGGTTTTGATCCAACGACGAGTGGCGCCGAAATCGCCGAGACGGCGGAGGACGAGGCCGTGGAACAGAAGCTGGCCAGCGCGCCCGGCACGCTCGACGAGTTCAAGCTCCGGGACGAGCTCAGAGCCCTTCGCGCCCAGATTCCGGACCAGCCGTCGCTCAATCCCATCGTCAACGTCGCCTTCGATCTGTCGCGCCGCCTCGAGGCCGGCCTGATCTCGTTCGACGCCTTGCGGGCGCTCGCCGGCCGCCTGATGGACCGCGCCTGCATCCAGCGCGCCCTGCGCTTGCGGGAGCAGATCGGCTACGTGGACGATGCCACGACGCTCGCCGAGTTCAGGGCGTTCGTCGCGGCAAGCGCCGGCGGCGCGGCGGGCGGCGAGTCGGCCTTCGAGCAATTCAAGGCCCGCTGGGGCCGGGCCCGCGGCGGCATCGTCTTGACCGCGCATCCGACCTTCGGGCTTTCGGAGGGGCTGTCGCGCCGCATGATCGAGATCGCGGTGGCCGGCAATTCGGCCGGTCAGGCGATCGGCCTTCCGCATCGCCCCGACACGGACCTGACACTCGACTACGAGCACCGCCGCGCGCAGGATGGGATCAAGTACCTGCGTGACGCCTACCTCGCTCTGCTCGAGAGCTTTTACGACATGGCGGCCGAACGCTTCGGCGAGAAGGCGTACACGCTGCGCCCGCGGCTTGCGACCATCGCGTCGTGGGTCGGCTACGATCTCGACGGGCGCACCGACATCAAGTGGACCTACTCGCTGCTGCTCCGGCTCGAGGAGAAGCGGGCGGCGCTCAAAGACGTGCGCGACCGCTTTCTCGCGCTGAGGCCGGCGCTCGGCGACGGCGCCGAGGTGCAGCGTCTCTCGCGCCAGACCACCGGCAAGCTCGATCTAGCCATCGCGGCCGTGGACGAGCAGATCCAGGCGCTCGAGCGGATCGGGCCCGGCGGCTTTACGCTCGCGCAAGCGGCGAACGTCATCACGCGGGGGGACGGCTACAACCTCGTCACCGCCGAGCCGCTCGCGGCCCTCCTCGGCTCCCTGATCGACGCCGTGTCCGACCAGAGCGCGAAGCGCTCGATCGCCGCGCTCTCGGGGCTCCTCGAGGCCACGGGGCTCGGCATGTCGCACATCCACGCGCGCGTCAATGCGGTGCAGATCAACAACGCATTCCGCGCCTTTGTGCACGAGCCGTGGACGCGCGACCTGACCGAGCGCCAGGCGCTTGCGCGCATCGTCGAGATGATCCGCACGGTCAAGCCCGAAGCGGTCAACTTCGGGACGCTCGATCTCGAGAACGCCACCGCCATCCGCCAGTTCGCGCTTGCCGCGCAGATCGTGAAGCACGTCGATCGCGACACGCCCATCCGCTATCTCATCGCCGAGTGCGAGAGCCCCGCCACGATCCTGATCGCGGTGTTCTTCGCCAAGCTGTTCGGGGTCTCGGAGATCGTCGACATCTCGCCCCTGTTCGAGACGCCGGCGGCGCTCGAGACGGGCGCGCGCCTCATCGAGCGCCTGCTCGCCGAGGAAGCGTTTCGCGATTACGTCCGCGGCCGCGGCCGGCTCTCCATCCAGACCGGCTACTCGGACGCCGGCCGCTTCATCGGACAGATCGCGGCCGGGCTCGCGCACGAGCGCCTGCACCACGGCCTCGCCGAGGTCGTCCACAAGGCTGGCTTGCCGGGCGTCGAGACGCTGATCTTCTCGACCCACGGGGAGAGCATGGGCCGCGGCGCCCATCCCGGCCCCATGCGGCGCCGTCTGCGCTACGTGCTCTCGGGCGAGGCGCGCTGGCGCTTCTTCCGCCACGGACTCCCCCTGAAGCACGAGACGAGCTTCCAGGGCGGCGACGGGTACCTGTTGTTCGCCAACACGGGGTTCGCCGCGCGCACGCTGGCAACCATCGTCATGAGCGGCAAGGACCCGGGCGAAGGCGAGGACCCATTCTACTCCGACGTCAACTTGACCCTCGACTTCCAGCTTCGCCTCAAGGCCTATCAGCAGCACCTGTTCGCGCACCCCGGCTACCGGGCCCTGCTCGGCGCATTCGGGACCAATCTCCTATTCAAGACCGGCTCGCGGCCGGCAAAGCGGCAGGGCGAGCACGCCTCCGAGCGCGGCGATCCCGCGCGCATGCGCGCCATCCCGAACAACGCCATCCTGCAGCAGTTCGGCTACGTCGCGAACGTGGTGGCGGGGCTCGGCGCGGCCGTCGGCTCCGAGCGCGAGCGCTTCGTCGATCTCGCCAAGCGCTCGCGCAGGCTCGGACCCCTGATCGAGATGATCGCGAGGGCGAAGCAGCTCTCGAGCCTCAACGCGGTCGGCGCCAACGCAGTTGCCTTCGATGCCGGCTTCTGGGCGCTGCGGGCCTCGTGGGGCCGCGAGCCGCACCTCGAGGCGGCCTTCAAGACGCTCGCCGGCCGCCTGCTCGAGGACGACCGCGCCCGCGCCATCAACGGGCTCGCGCACCATCTGCGCCTCGACGCCATCGAGCTGCACTCGATCTTGGAGGACATCGGCCTCGAGGGCGGCAAGATCCCGGACGACCACCGCCTCGAGCTCGACCTCCTGCAGGCGGTCCGTCTGGCGCTCATCATGCGCATTTTCATCCTCGCCGCGCAGTTGCCGCGCTTCACGGCCGCGAACGAGGTCACGCACGCGCAAATCGTCAGCTGGGCGTTGGCGCTCGAGGTGCCCGAGGTGGTCTCGGTCGTGCGCCAGGCTTTCCCGAGGCGGTCGTCACCGGCCGACGACGCCGCCGCCTTCGACGAAAAGGCGAGCTACCGGCCGCACGGCATCGACGATTACGGGCGCATCGAGACCGAGATCCTGGAGCCGATGGAGCAGGCCTACGAGCTCGTGCGCGAGATCGGCACCGGCATCTCGCACCACTGGGGGGCGTTCGGGTGATGGCAGTGATCGCGGTGTCTGACCCTCCGGGTCAGACACCGCCCTCGATCGGCAGCCCATCCGTGTCTGACCCAGAGGGTCAGACACGGATGCCCTTAGGAATCACAGCATCGCCAGTCGGCGCGGGAGCCAGAGCGTAAGCTCGGGCCAGTAGGTGACGAGGCCGAGGAAGGCGAGCATCGTCACGAGCCACGGCACCATCGCCTTCGACATCTCTGTCAGGTCGAGTTTCGGGTTCGGGACACGAGGCGGCCCGAGCGGCCGAGCTTCACCGGAGGATCGTCATCGGCGGCCAGGGACTGCCAAGCGGCCTTCGATCTGCCAGGATCGCATCGCCCCTCGCACAATGCGGAACACGCGCTTCGCGCGTTTCTTGTCCTCGTCGGACAGTTGGAAGCAACCGCAGTAGAAGATCGGGTTGCGCGCGACCCGCTCCATGAGCTCGCGCGATTTGTTCGCTTGATCGGAGTCTGATGCCGTAGCCATGATGAGCGGTCTGCACGTATTTCGGCGCAATTCCTAGTGGCCTCGCGCCGCATCCCACAAAAAAGAGTGGCCGGTGTGTTTCAGGATCGATCTTTGAGCGCGGATGCCGGCAGCGCGAAGACCTCGCCCTCGCTCTCCTCCGTGTCGAGCCAGAGGAACGGCAGGCGCGGGAACTCCGCCTGGATCAGAGAGCGGGCCGTCCCGATTTCGACCACCAGCGCGCCGCCGGGCGTCAGATGCCGGCCGGCCTCTCTCAGAATCCGGCGCACAATGTCGAGCCCATCCTTGCCGCCGGCATGGGCGAGGTGCGGCTCGGCCCGGTGCTCGGGCGGGAAGGCTGCCATCGCCGCGGCGCCGACATAAGGCGGGTTCGAGACGATGAGATCGTAGCGCGCCGCGCCGACAGCCGGAAACAGGTCCGACTTCATGAGCCGTACGCGGTCCTCGAGCCCGTAGTCGGCGACATTACGTTGCGCGACGGCGAGGGCATCATCCGAGATGTCGCTCGCGTCGACCCGTGCCTTCGGAAAGGCGAGCGCCGCCAAGATCGCAAGACAGCCCGAGCCGGTGCACAGGTCGAGCACGCGGCCCACGGCCTCGCGATCGGCCACCACGGCCGACAGCCCGCCCTCCAGCAGCTCGCCGATGTAGGAACGCGGAACGAAGACGCGCTCGTCGACGTAGAAGCTGTGGCCCTGGACCCAGGCCTCGTTGACGAGGTACGGCGCGGGCTTGCGCGTGGCGATGCGCTTCTCGAAAATTTCGGCCACTTGCTCGCGCTCCTTGCGCGTGAGGCGCGCCTCGAGCCAGGGCTCGAGCGCATCGATCGGCAAATGGAGCGTCTTCAAGATCAGGAACGCTGCTTCGTCGAGCGCCGTCGAGGTCCCATGCCCGTAGACGAGCCCCGCCGCCGTGAACCGGCTCACGCCATAGCGCAGCCAGTCGCGCACCGTCGCGAGGTCGTCGAGAGCACTCTTATCGTCCAGTGAGGCCATGGCAGTGCGCTGTCTAGCTCAAGCCTGCCCCGGCCGATAGATCGCCGCAGCAGGGGTCAGGCGACGCCGTGGGTCTTAAACCAGGCAAGGAGTCGCTCCCAGCCGTCCTTGGCCGGTCCTTCCCGGTAGCTCGGCCGGTAATCGGCATGGAAGGCATGGGGGGCGTCGGGATAGACCACGATCTCGCACGTCTTGCCCGCGGCTTGGCACGCCGTGCGCATCTTATCGATCGTGTCGGCCGGAATGCCCTGGTCTTGGCCGCCGTAAAGGCCGAGCACGGGCGCCTTGAGCTCGGCGGCGATGTCGACGGGATGGCGCGGCGCGAGCTCGCTCGCGGTGCCGGCGAGACGCCCGTACCAGGCCACCCCCGCCTTGACCTCCGGGTTGTGCGCCGCATAGAGCCACGTGACGCGCCCGCCCCAGCAGAAGCCCGTGATCCCGAGCCGCGCCGCGTCGCCTTTGCCGCTCGCAGTCGCGAAAGCAACTGCAGCATCGAGATCGCTCATCACTTGGGCGTCGGGCACCTTGGCGACGACCGGCATGATGGCGTCGATCGAGGACAGCCGCGAGACGTCGCCCTGGCGCGCGAACATCTCCATGGCGAGGGCGAAATAGCCCGCCTTGGCGAGGCGGCGGCACACGTCCTTGATGTGCTCGTGCACGCCGAAGATCTCCTGCACGACGAGGACGACCGGGAACGGTCCGCCCGCCAAGGGCATGGCGCGATAGGCCGGGATCCCGGCGTCGGCCGTCTTGATCGCGATCTCGCCCGCCTCGAGCCCCTCGCTGCCGGTCGTGATCACGGTCCCGGCCGCGACCGGCCTCGCCGCGAGCGCAAAGCCGGTCGCGAGAGAGGCCGCGAGCAACTGCCGGCGGGAAAGATCGAGCTTCGGCGCGAGGCTCCTGCGGTCCAGCTCGGCGTCGTGCATGGCGTCCTCCTTTGTTGCCTCGGGACGATACCAAAGCCGAGCACAACCGGGAATGCGCCCTGCGCCTCGGGTTGCAGGAGGGCGCACGCAACCGCCGTCTGCGACTCGTCATCGGCCATGGACGGCGCCCCGGCCCCCAGACGGCTTGAAAGTTGGAACGTGCAACTGGAGCGCATGCGGCCGCGCGGCCGAACCACCCCTAACAGGGGGAGCCGGCGTTAACCGCCCTATCGCGGGTTGGTGTCAATTGCCTCGCAATGTCCTTGGCGAGAGCGGCGCAACGGGACAATATCGGGCAGGTCGCCGCCGATGAATGAGCGCCTGCTCATCGAAGCCGGCGGGAGAAGAAGCCTTATTTTCCGGGAGGGAAATGCGCCGTGACGGTCAAGTCCGACATCGAGATTGCGCGCGAAGCCAAGCTCAAGCCGATAACCGAGGTGGCGGCCAAGCTCGGCGTTCCGGCCGAGGCAATCGTCCCCTACGGCACGACGAAAGCCAAGCTGTCGTTCGATTTCATCGACTCGCTCAAGAGCAAGCCGGACGGCAAGCTCATGCTCGTCACCGCCATTACGCCGACGCCCGCGGGCGAAGGCAAGACGACGACGACGGTCGGCTTGAACGACAGCCTCAATCGCATGGGCAAGAAGGCCATATGCTGCTTGAGGGAGCCGTCTCTCGGACCCTGCTTCGGCGTCAAGGGGGGCGCGGCCGGCGGGGGCTATGCCCAGGTCGTGCCGATGGAGGACATCAACCTCCACTTCACGGGCGACTTCCACGCCATCACCTCGGCCCACAACCTGCTCTCGGCGCTGATCGACAACCACATCTACTGGGGCAACAAGCTCGGCATCGATAGCCGCCGCGTCGCCTGGCGGCGCGTGCTCGACATGAACGACCGCGCGCTGCGCTCGATCGTGAACTCGCTGGGCGGCGCCGCCAACGGCTTCCCGCGCGAGGACGGCTTCGACATCACGGTCGCCTCCGAGGTGATGGCGATCCTCTGCCTCGCCATGGACTTGAAGGATCTCGAGCGGCGCCTCGGCAACATTGTCGTCGCCTATACGCGCGACAAGGCGCCGGTGCGCGCGCGCGACCTCAACGGTCACGGCGCCATGACCGTGCTCTTGAAAGATGCGCTGATGCCCAACCTGGTGCAAACGCTCGAGAACAACCCCGCTTTCATTCATGGCGGGCCGTTCGCGAACATCGCCCACGGCTGCAACTCCGTGCTCGCCACCAAGACCGCGCTCAAGCTTGCCGACTATGTGGTGACGGAGGCCGGGTTCGGGGCCGACCTCGGCGCCGAGAAGTTTTTCGACATCAAGTGCCGCAAGGCGGGCCTCGCGCCGGCCGCCTGCGTGATCGTGGCGACCGTGCGCGCGCTCAAGATGCACGGCGGCATCGCAAAGGAGAACTTGAAGAGCGAGAACGTGCTTGCGGTCAACAAGGGCTGTGAGAACTTGAGGCAGCACGTCGAGAACGTCGGCAAGTTCGGCGTGCCGGCCGTGGTCGCCGTCAACCGGTTCATTAGCGACACCGACGCCGAGATCCAAGAGGTCATGAAGGCGGCGGAGGGCATGGGCACGCGGGCCTTCATGTGCACCCATTGGGCGGACGGAGGGCGGGGCACGGAGGCCTTAGCGCACCATGTCGTCGACATGTGCGCCAGCGGAAAGGCGGCCTTCCGCCCGCTCTATCCCGACACCATGCCCTTGAGGGACAAGGTGAAGATGATCGCCACCGAGATTTACCGGGCCGCCGATATCTCGTGCGACACCGCGATCGAGGCGCGCTTCAAGGAGCTCGAGGCCGGCGGCTTCGGGAACCTGCCCGTGTGCATGGCCAAGACACAATATTCGTTCTCGACCGACCCTTCGAAGCGCGGCGCCCCGAGGGGCCATATTGTCCCGGTCCGCGAGCTCCGGCTCTCGGCCGGCGCCGAGTTCATCGTCGTCATCACGGGCGAGATCATGACCATGCCGGGCCTGCCCAAGGTGCCGGCCGCCGATGCGATCCGCTTGAACGACGAGGGCCAGATCGAGGGCCTGTTCTGAACGGACGCCGCCTCACTCCGCACCCGCGAGACTTGGCTGTGCGAAAGCACGCGCCGGCTGTGACGGCTCCGCTGTTACGCTCGAGTCGGACCGCGCAGCGCATCGCGACGCGTCACGATTGTGCTTCGGTGAGTGACCGCGAGAGATCAGTGCGCCGTCGGATAATCTAAATCATTGATCTTATTGGTGGAGCCGAGGAGGATCGAACTCCTGACCTCTGCAGTGCGATTGCAGCGCTCTCCCAGCTGAGCTACGGCCCCTAAAGGGTGGCGGGCATTTAGGAGCGCCCCCCGAGCCTTGTCAAGAAACGGGCCCCGAGCTTTTTCCACCAGCCATTTTGGCGAGGCGTGCGAGCCTTGCTCGCTCGCCCGTCAGAGGGTAGCGTCTGCGCTCCCTCCAACCGGATCGAGCCCATGTTCTTTCTCCGCCTTCTCGAATTCCTCGGCTACCTGATCACCCTCTACACCTATGTCGTCATCGCGGCCGTGATCTTGAGCTGGCTCATGGGCTTCGGAGTGATCAACCCCTACAACCCCTACGTCAGGTCGCTCTACTTCGCGCTCAACGCGGTGACCGAGCCGCTGTTGCGGCCGATCCGCAACGCGATGCCGGGGCTCGGCCCGATCGACATCTCGCCCGTGATCCTGCTCATTGGGCTTTTCTTCGTGCAGGCCGTCATTCTACCGTCGGTCGCCGACCTCATCAGGTGACCGGGGCCGGCCAACGCCTCTGGCGCTTAGGGCCCGGGTGCGTCATCGTGCGCGTGCGCCTGACGCCGAAATCGTCTCTAGATGCGATCGAGGGTATCGCCGTGACGAGCGATGGCCCCGCCTTGAGGGTTCGAGTGCGCGCAGTCCCGGCCGAAGGTAAGGCCAACGAAGCCCTCGAGCGGCTCGTGGCGGAATGGCTCGGCGTTCCGAGGAGCCGCGTCAAAGTGACGTCAGGGGGCAAGTCGAGGGTCAAGCTCTTGCAGATTTCTGGCGACCCGAAGGAGATCGTGGAGCGGCTCGAGATCAAGGTCGGGCAGCCCGGCCGATAGCGTACGAACAGGGAGGAGCAGGTCACGATGTCCGGAGCTCGCGTCATCGACGGCAAGGCGATCGCGGCCAAGGTGCGCGCGGAGGTCGCAGCCGAGATCAGGAGCCTCAAGGCGAGTCACGGGCTCACGCCCGGGCTTGCCGTCGTGCTGGTCGGCGAGGACCCCGCGAGCAAGGTCTACGTCAAGAACAAGGCGGCGCAGACGGTCGAGGCGGGCATGAGCTCGATCGAGCACAAGCTCGCGGCCGAGACCAGCGAAGCCGAGCTCTTGGGACTTGTCGACAGCCTGAACCGCAATCCCGACGTCCACGGCATCCTGGTGCAGCTGCCGCTGCCCAAGCACATCAATGCCGAGAAGGTGCTGAACGCGCTCGATCCCAACAAAGATGTCGACGGATTCCACCCCGTCAATGTCGGCCGGCTGTGGGTCGGCGAGCGCTCGCTCGTGCCGTGCACGCCGAAGGGCTCGCTGATCCTGGCAAAGTCGGAGCGGCCCGAATTGAAGGGCCTCGACGCGGTCGTCATCGGCCGCTCCAATATCGTCGGCAAGCCGGTGGCGGCGCTGCTCTTGCGCGAAAGCTGCACCGTGACGGTCTGCCATTCCCAGACGCGCTACCTGGCGGGCGTCGTGCGCGGGGCCGATCTCGTCATCGCCGCGGTCGGCCGGCCGGAGATGGTCCGCCGCGACTGGATCAAGCCGGGCGCCATCGTCATCGATGTCGGCATTAACCGCGTGACGGGCCCGGATGGGAAGGGCAGGCTGGTCGGCGACGTGGCCTACGCCGAATGCGCCGAGGTCGCCGGCGCCATCACGCCCGTCCCCGGCGGCGTCGGCCCGATGACGATTGCCTGCCTGCTCCAGAACACGGTCGAGGCGGCGAAGATGCAAACGGGGATTAAGTAGGCAATAGGCAATAGGATAATAGGCAATAGTTGGAGGCGCACAATCATTCGCGGTTTGGTGGCCCTGAACTCACGCGGACTGAGCGTATCAATGAATTGAGCAGTTTTCCGACGCTTTCGCCTTGCACGATCAGCGGGTCGATACGCGCTCGGTCCAGGAGGCCGACACGGTGCGCAAGCAGCACCTGGGTCTCGAGCTCCAACAGGGAGCCTCGCGCGGTTTTCAGGAATTGAAGGTAAGACCCTCGGCTTCCTCGCCCATACCCCTCTGCAATGTTCGCGGGCACAGATACAGCCGATCGGCGGATTTGTGCCGAAAGTTCGAACGCCTCATTTCGTGGCAACTGCGCCGTCATCCTGTAAGCCTGTTCTGCGAGTTCCATCGCTTGCTGCCAGACCCTCAAATCACGATGATACCGGTCAGCATATGTTTCAACCCGTTCGAGCCCCCTCACCCCACCCCTCTCCCCGGCGGGGAGAGGGAGTTTTGTCGCGAGTTTGGCGACGTAAGGAGCCAAACCGCTGACAAAACGGGTGAGGGGGATACCGGTCAGAGCGTTCGCACGGCGGTATGAGACGTCACACCCATCTGGACCATCCTCTATTGCCTATTGCCTATTGCCCAACTACGCCGCCTTCCCCTCCCTCAACGCCTCCCCCCGGTACGACAGCGCCTCGGCCACATGCAGGCGGCCAATCCCCTCGGCGCCGTCGAGATCGGCGAGCGTGCGCGCGACGCGCAGCGTGCGATGGAAGCCGCGCGCGGAGAGCCTCAACGCGTCCGCCGCCTGACGCAGCAAGGCGAGGCCCGCCTCGTCGGGCATGGCAATCGCCTCGAGGAGCCGGCCTGAGCACTCGGCGTTGGTGCGAGCCCCTTTCGCGCCGTGGGCGGCAAAGCGCGCGCGCTGGCGCTCGCGGGCCGCGGTCACGCGGGCGCGCACCTCGGCGCTGCCTTCGGACGGCGGGGGCAGCACGAGGTTGGCGGCGGACACGGCCGGCACCTCGATCTTGAGATCGATGCGATCCAGAAGCGGCCCCGAGATCCGCCCCTGGTAGTCGGACGCGCAGCGCGGCCCCCTCTTGCACGCCGTGCCGGGCGCGCCGCCCCCGCACTTGCACGGGTTCATGGCGGCCACCAGCTGGACGCGCGCGGGGTAAGAGATGCGGTGGTTGGCACGCGCGATCACTATTTCTCCGACCTCGAGCGGCTGGCGAAGTGCGTCGAGCACGCCCGGCTGAAACTCGGGCAGCTCGTCGAGGAACAGGACGCCCAAGTGGGCTAGGCTCGCC
>DATETZ010000055.1:0-2935 GCA_035283385.1 Hyphomicrobiaceae bacterium | reverse complement strand
CGACGAGGCGCGCGACACGGGGCGATATATGGTCGGGCTCCTGGTCTTCCTCGGCCTCCTCGGAACGTTCTGGGGGCTCTTGGAGACGATGCGCTCGGTCGGCGCCGCGATCAGCGCGATCGATACCAAGGGTGGCGAGTCGGTTGCCGTCTTCGACGAGCTGAAAGGCAACCTGGCCGCACCGCTCAAGGGCATGGGCACCGCCTTCTCGTCGTCGCTCCTGGGCCTTGCCGGATCGCTCGTGCTGGGCTTCCTCGAGTTGCAGGCGAGTCACGCCCACAACCGGTTCTACAACGAGCTCGAGGAATGGCTCTCCGGAATCACCGAGCTCACGCCGGGCACGATCACGGCGACGGATCAAGCGAGCCGTCAGCTCACCACCGCCGTCTACGAGATGCAGCGGGCCATGGAGGAGCTCTCGGCGCGCATGCGGGGGGGGGCCGGCGTGCCCGCTGCGGCGGGGGGATATCAGGGTGGAGAGGATTCGGTGCGCGACCTCGCGCGCGGCGTTAACCAGCTCGTGACACAGATGCGCGCCGAGCAGAAAGTGGTCCGCGAGTGGGTCGATGAGCAGGCGGCGCAACAGGCGCAGGTGACGAGCGCGCTGAAGGGCCTGGCCGAGAACCTGCAGCGCAGGAAAGCCTGACATGCCGCGCGGCCGCGTACGCCGGGGAGGAGAGTACGGCGAGTTCTGGCCGGGCTATGTCGACGTGCTCTCGACGCTGCTGCTGGTCGTCACGTTTCTCATGTCCATCTTCATGCTGGCCCAGTACTTCGCAACCCAGGAGGCGAGCGGCAAGGACACGGCGTTGAGACGCCTGACGCGCCAAATCGCCGAGCTGACGAACCTCCTCTCGCTCGAGAAAGGCAAATCGAAATCGTCCGAGGACGAGCTGGCCGCGCTGCAGGCGACGCTGGCCACGCTCAAGGAGGATAACGCCAAGCTCTCGGGTTTCGCGCTCTCGGGCGACGAGAAGGCGAAGTCGGCCGAGAGCCGCATCTCCACGCTCAGCGCCGACCTCGAGGCGCAGAAGAACATCTCCAACGAGGCGCTGGCCAAGGTCGATCTCCTGAACCAGCAGCTCTTGGCGCTGCGCCGCCAGATCGCCGCGCTCAACGAGGCGCTCGAGGCCTCGGAGAAGAAGGATAGAGACAGCCAGGACCGCATCAAGGACCTGGGCTCCCGTCTCAACGCCGCGCTCGCCCGCCAGGTGCAGGAGCTGCAGCGCTACCGGTCCGACTTCTTCGGCCGGCTGAGAGAGCTTTTGAAGAACCGCAAGGACATTCGCGTCGTCGGCGACCGCTTCGTCTTCGAGTCGGAGGTGCTGTTCCCGTCCGGCCAGGCGACGCTGACCCCGGAAGGGCTCGCCGCCATGGACCAGCTCGCGACCGCCATCGTCGAGCTCGAGCGGCAGATCCCGAAGGAGATCAATTGGGCGCTGCAGGTCGACGGCCACACCGACGTCCGCCCCATCGCCAGCGTCCAATTCCCGTCGAACTGGGAGCTGTCGACCGCGCGCGCCGCCTCGGTGGTCAAGTACCTGATCGCGAGGGGCGTGCCGGCGAGCCGCCTCGTCGTCGCCGGCTACGGCGAGTTCCAGCCGATCGAGCCCGGCACCGACGAGGCAAGCCTGCAAAAGAACCGGCGCATCGAGCTCAAGCTGACGAATAGGTGAGTGCCTAGATTGTTAAGTTTAGACCATGATCGACGCGTCTGACTGAGTCGATCTGACGCGATCATGGTCCAGCCCGCCCGGCTCGCAGGACGCGAAGTGCCAGGGCCAAACATGCGACAATTGCCCCACCCAGCATGGTCTGATGAGCAAACGGATCAACGCCAGGCTCGACCTTGCGACCCTTCGTACCGTTCCGCTCGGCATTTGGGCGCTCGGCTTCGTTTCGCTGCTGATGGATGTCTCCTCGGAGATGATCCACGCGCTGCTGCCCGTCTACCTCGTCACTGTGCTCGGGACCTCGACCCTGACGGTCGGCATCATCGAAGGCATCGCCGAGGCCGGTGCATCGATCACCAAGGTGTTCTCGGGCGCGCTCAGCGATTGGCTCGGCAAGCGCAAGCTCCTTGCCGCGCTCGGCTATGGCCTTGCCGCCTTCACCAAGCCGGTGTTCCCGCTGGCACCCGGAGTCGACTGGCTTATCGCTGCGCGTCTCGTCGACCGGATCGGCAAGGGCATCCGCGGGGCGCCGCGCGACGCGCTCATTGCCGACATCAGTCCTGCCGAGCTGCGCGGGGCGAGCTTCGGGCTCAGGCAGTCCCTCGATACCGTCGGTGCCTTTGTCGGGCCGCTGCTCGCGATCGTATTGATGTGGCTCCTCGCCAACGACATCAGGGCTGTGTTCTGGTTCGCGGTCATCCCCGCCTTCCTTGCGATGTTCTTGATCATTTACGGCGTCAGCGAGCCTGATCGGCCGGCCGAGACGCGCGAAGTGCGGTTCCCGTTGCACGCAATCGAGCTCAAGCGCTTGGGCTCATCTTACTGGTGGGTCGTTGCGATCGCGGTGGTGTTCACGCTGGCCCGTTTCAGCGAGGCGTTCCTCATCCTGCGCGCGCAGTCGGCAGGATTGGCTATGGCACTCGTCCCTGCTGTGCTGGTCGTGATGAATGTGTTCTATGCGCTCGCCGCCTACCCGGCCGGCGTGCTTTCCGACAACGGCAGCCGGATCAAGATGCTGATCATCGGCCTCGTCTTGCTGGTCACGGCCGACCTCGTGCTGGCGCTGGTGCCGGGGCTCATCGGCGTCGCGGTCGGAGTTATGCTGTGGGGCTTGCACATGGGTTTCTCGCAAGGGCTGCTTTCGGCACTGGTCGCCGACACGGCGCCGCCAGAGCTCCGAGGCACGGCATTCGGGATGTTCAACCTCATGACCGGTGTCGCCCTTCTCGCGGCGAGCATCATCGCCGGTGCGCTCTGGGATG
>DATETZ010000054.1:0-8663 GCA_035283385.1 Hyphomicrobiaceae bacterium | reverse complement strand
GCACTTACAGCGCCGGCTTCGCTCAGGGGGAGGATCAGAGCGCCGAGAGCAAGGGCGGCTGTCACTGCAGTGCGGGTCGCGAGGATGGTGGTGATCGGGGTCATGGCTATCTCCTGTCGCCTTGGGTTGCGAAAGGATGATCGCGCGGATTCTGGCCCCAAGCTGTTCCGCGAGGAACTCGCGACGCGACGATTCTGCACTGGACGAATTTGACCCGTCTCGAGCTACTTGGCGGACTCCCAGACTGTCAGCTTAGTGGGGTAGAGCTTCAGTGACTGCAGCTGACCGAGGTAGACCTTCCCTAGCGCAGACGGCCCCTATAGGGGCAGTGATGACCCGTTTGAGACATGCGTTCGAGCTTCGATCCAGCTCGACATATATCGAGCACGTCATGGCTCGGTCTCTCATCCGTCGTCTCGTTCAACGTGCAAGAAATGTCGGTACGCGGTGCATTGCGCCAGCGCGCAGCGGGCGGGCACATATGCCGGATTGCGGCCGCGGGTGGCGAGCGGGGCTGCGCAGGCCGATCGTCATCGCGGTGCACGGATCATGGGAGCGAGGTCCGGCGGCGGCTTTGCCACCATCCTCTCGTGTCTTCGCGGGCGGCTGTGGCGGCGAGGCCCGGGTTTTCTTCTGGCACCGCCGCCGCAACGTTGTTAGCCTCGGCGATCCGCGTCCGAGCTCTAATTCTCGATGGATATGGGGACGGTGATGGCGACGCCCAACGTGCTCATGGTGTTTCCGCGGTTCAACCGAAACTCGTTCTGGAGCCTCCAAGCCGTATGCGACATCTATGGCGCGCGGTGTCTGGCTCCGCCCCTCGGCATGATCACGCTCGCAGCCCTCCTGCCGCGGGATTGGAGCATCAGGCTCGTCAACCGGAACGCCGAGGATCTAAGACAAGCGGACCTCGATTGGGCCGACATGGTCATGACCGGCGGCATGCTGCCGCAGCGCAAGGACACGCTCGCCGTGATCGATCTGTGCCGAACCCGCGGCAAGCCGGTCGTTGTCGGCGGACCGGATGCCATGTCGAGCCCCGAGGCCTATGCGGATGCGGACTTTCTCGTCCTCGGCGAGGCCGAGGGGATCATCGACCAGTTCGTCGAGGCCTGGAACGCCGGCTCCCGGCGTGGCGTCTTTCAGGGCGAGAAGTTCCAGGTCGACGTCACCAAGAGCCCGATCCCCCGCTTCGACCTGATCGACTTCAAACACTATTGCTATGTTGGCGTGCAATTCAGCCGCGGCTGTCCGTTCAACTGCGACTTCTGCGACATCATCGAGCTCTACGGCCGGGTTCCGCGAACGAAGGCAAACGAGCAGATGCTTGCGGAGCTGCAGACCCTGTACGACGCCGGCTATCGCGGTCACGTCGATTTCGTCGACGACAACCTGATCGGCAACAAGAAGGCGTTGAAGCGCTTCCTTCCGGCGCTGGAAGCCTGGCAGAAGGGGCTCGGCTATCCGTTCCGGTTCTCGACCGAAGCCTCGATCAACCTAGCCGACGACTCACAGCTCCTCGACATGATGAAGGCGGCGAACTTCTTCGCCATTTTCGTCGGAATTGAAAGTCCCGACACGGACACGCTGATTGCCGCCCAGAAAAAACAAAATACCCGGCGCGATCTCGCCGAGGGCGTGCACAAAATCTACGGCGCCGGGATGTTCGTGATCGCCGGCTTCATCATCGGCTTCGATACGGAACAAGGCAGCATAGCCGCCGGGATGATCGATTGCATCGAAGCCACGAGCATTCCCATGTGCATGATCGGCCTGCTCACCGCCCTTCCCACCACGCAATTGACGCGCCGGCTCGAGACGGAAAAGCGAATCCTTCCCCTCGAGCTGGGGCATGGCGACCAATGCACCGGCGGTCTCAACTTCATCACGCGCCGGCCGCGCCGAGAGATCCTCAAGGACTACCGGACGGTCCTCGAGTCGGTCTACGAGCCGCGCGCCTATTTCGAGCGCGTGCGCGCAGTCGGCCGCGCGTTGCAACGGCCGGACCATCCGGTCAAGTTCCACCCAAAGCTTGCTCGACGTAGCGCAGCGGCTCTCGTGCGGATCATGTGGCGGATGACAGTTCAGAGACCCGAGCTGCGCCGGCATTTCTGGCAAACCTTCGCCGATACCGCACGGCACAATCTAGCCGCGCTCGAGTTCGTGACCACGCTTATCGCGTTCTACCTGCATCTCGGATCGTTCGCACAATACGTGATCAGCGAACTCAATCGCCAAATCGACGCAATCGACAGGGAGCCGCGCCTTGAGCCCGTGCCCATGGCCGAAACGGTCGGCGGCTTGACGCCGGCACGCGGCGCGAGACCAGTCCCTGATCGAGCCCAAGTCGCCCCCTGGCTCCGCCCGGTGCCGATCGCAAGCCCTGGCTCCGAGGCGTAACGGCTGGATGACTGGCGGATGGCAGACGCCCCGAGCCCCACCCGCCACGTTGCCGTATGATCGTCGCCAGCCGCCGGTTCCGGCCCAAAAGCGGCTACTGCCCCGGACACGGGGCGGCCCGGTGCCCGCACCTTTGTTGACGAATGATTAAAATATGCATGCTATTCTTAGCTGTTATGCATACCTGCGGTTGCTTGAGCAACCGGCCAACCCAAGCCCGCCGAAAGCCTGCCGCTGCCCCATGCTCGAGCATCGAAAGTCACATCGGCGCCGCGTCAAACAATACGCAAAGCTTATCTTTCACGATGGGCGACCTGCCCAGACTTGCATCATCCTCGACGTCTCGGAGACCGGCGCCGGCTTGCTGGTCGAGAATGTCAACAGCCTGCCCGAAACCTTCTTGTTATTTCGAAAGTCGGACTCGTCGCTCCACGAGGCCGTTGTTGCGCGGCGCACGCTCAAGATTGTCGGCGTTCGGCTCCTGCCGCCTCCCGATCTCGCAAGCGTGACCGCCAAAGTCCGCGATGAGCTGAAGGATCTTTCGCCCATCTTTGCGCGATAGCGCTGCCGGCGTCCGAAGCCGAAGTGGGCCTTCTGCATAGAGCGTGATCGACGCGTCAGACCGATAACGTCTGGCGAAATTATGGTCTAGTGGCGGGCGTCGCCGCTCCCGGGCATGCGGACCATGAGCGAGGCCATCATCGAGGTCGCAGGCTCGATCCTCGACGGCGGTAGTCGCTGGGCGTGAAGCCGAAAGTGGCTCTGAAGCGGCGGCCGAAGTGGGACAAGTCCGAGAAGCCCCAGGAAAAGGCGATGTCTCCGATCGTCCTGTGCGCCTGCGCGGGATCCTCGAGGGCGCGCCGGCACCGCTCCAACCGACGGTCCAGGAGATAGCGTTCGACCGAGCTGCCCTCTTGCGCCAGCAAAGCGTTGGCATAGCGGACGCTGATGCCGGCCGCGGCGGCCGCAGCAGCAGGCTTGAGCAGCGGATTGCCGAGGCTGGCCTCGATGGCCGACTTCAGCCTGAGAAGAGCAACGGCCCGCGCCGATGAGAGCGCAACCGCCCCCTTCTCCGTCTCGGCCGAAAATGCGAGCGCAACCAGATCGAGCGTTTGCTCGGCTATTTTCGACGCGGCCGGACCATCGATCGCATCGATGCGTGCGGGAAGCATCGCCAGAAACGCGGATGCCAGGCCGGCAACGGGTCCGCGAGCGTCCAGCTTGCGCGCGGTCAATCCTGCAACGCTGCCGAGGCGTGCCTCCAGGGCGTGACGGGGAATGGTGAGAGTGATGGCCCTCGTTTGCGTTTGATAGCCCGTCGTATAGGACCGCCGCGAGTCGACGAGCACGAAGCAACCCCTTTCGACGACGGCCTGCCGACCCTCCTGGGTGAACACCCCTCTCCCGTCGAGCTGAAGGCAGAGGAAGCAATGGTCGCTGTCGTCACGCGCAATGTCGAGCGCGGTTCGGCCGACTTCGCAGGGATCGCACTCGTAGGCGGTGACGCCCAGGCCCGCGAGCGAGCCAGATCGAATACTGCCGATGAACGTGGGCCCACAGCTGGAACTGAATTCGTGCCTGACGAACGCCCGTGTCGCGACCTCCCGCCAATAGGCGACGCGGTCTCGCGGGTGAACTGTGCTCGTAGAGTAGGTAATCGTCACGACTCCCCTCCCATTGCCCGCTCAGTCGATTTTTTGTGCCGCGTCGGTCGAGCGCAAATGCCTTTTTCAGCTCAAATACAGTCTTAACGCGGACAAGTCGACTGGTGAGGTAGCGTCGAACCGCATGCGCCCCGCTGGACGGGCGTCGGCGTGACGGTGTCACCGGCGCCTGCGTGCTTCCCATCCGCCCGGCGCGGTGCGCGCCGCATTCACAACCGCAGCAAGATCCCCATCCGCGCCCGGATGATCAAATGCAGTGGGATCCGACATGCACTTTTATAAAGAAGAGCACCTGGCCCTGTTCATTGATGGGGCTAATCTGCACGCGACCGCGAAGGCGCTCGGATTCGACATCGATTATCGGCGGCTCCTTGTTTTCTTTCGAGAGCAGGGCGAGGTTTTACGGGCGCATTACTACACTGCTCTCGCAGATGAACAGGAGTATTCCTCGCTTCGCCCGCTCGTCGATTGGCTCGACTACAACGGCTACATGGTGGTGACAAAGCCGACCAAGGAGTTCACCGACAGTCTCGGGCGGCGCAAGGTCAAAGGCAACATGGATATCGAGTTGACGGTCGACGCCTTGCGGCTCGCCGATTCGCTCCACCACGTCGTCCTGTTCTCCGGGGACGGCAGCTTCCGCAGCCTCGTCGCAGCACTTCAGGAGAAGGGCCGCCGCGTGAGCGTGGTCTCGACGCTGCAGACGCAGCCGCCGATGGTGGCCGACGAGCTCCGCCGCCAGGCGGATCAATTCATCGATCTGGCCGATCTTGAGAGCCAGATCCGTCGCGATCCGGCGGCGCGGCTCGCCCGGGAGTCTCGGCATGGACACCCGCAGAGCGATGAAGAAAGCCTCGACGGGCAAGACGAGCTGCCCTAGCAATCACTCCCGCCCTTCAGCTTCATCAACGCCGGCGCTCGGCCGACGCCGGGAGTTGGCGAAGAACAGACCCCCCTTGTTCGGCGCCGACATGCCGGATGAGCTGGACGAAGCCCACGCGCTGCTGCAATCGTGACGGCACGATCCCCGTGCCGGTGAGGCCTCCGTGACGAAGCCAAGACGCGATGACAAGACCCCGGTCATCGGCATTGCCGGCTGGAAGAAGTCCGGCAAGACGACGCTCGCCGTGCGCCTCGTCGAGGAGTTCGCGCGGCGCGGGTTTCGCGTGGCGACGGTGAAGCACGCCCACCACAGCTTCCAAATCGACGACGCAGAAACCGACAGCGCGCGCCATCGCCGTGCCGGCGCGCAGGAGGTCGCTGTCGTCTCCGCCAGCCGCTGGGCCATCGTCCACGAGCTCGCCGGCGAGCCCGAGCCCAGCTTCGGCGAGGTGATCGCGCGGCTTTCGCCCGCCGACCTCGTCATCGTCGAGGGCTACAAGTCCGAACCCATTCCCAAAATCGAGGTGCGCCACCGGCAGGCGAAATCGCAGCGCCCGCTCGCCGCGGACGACCCGCTCGTCATCGCTATCGCCGCCGATCATCCCGTCGACGGCAAGGGCCTCCCGGTGTTCGCGCTCGACGACATCGCGGCAATCGCCGACTTCATCGCCCGAGCCGTCGGACCTCTCACGGCCAGCGCGGCAAAAATCGCCGCGGGCAAGCCGCATGCGTAGCTTGCAGCACGCGTCACACATTGGCGCGAAGCGAGGATTTCTGCTCCCCATGATGCGCGCGCTCGTGATTTGCTTGCTCGGGGCGCCGCCGCAGTCTGTTGCCGCTCGCGACCCGCCGGTGCCGCCAGGTCACGATCCGGGGGGCGCCGCGGTCGGGCTGTTCACGACCGGGATCGACTACCGGGAGCCCGAGATCGCGCGCCGCCTGGCCCGCGACGGCGAAGGCGAGATCATAGGCTGGGACTTCGTGGACAACGACAATCGGCCCTACGGCTCTGCCGTCGGGGAGACGGCGCTCGCCAAGCTCCTCGTCGGCTCCGGTAACGTAAGGCTCGTCCCTCTGCGCGTCGACCCCGCCGATCCGCCGTCGCTCGCGCGCGCCGTCGCGTTCCTCGCCAGAACTCCGGCGCGCGTTGCAGTCGTGCCCATGGGGAGCGCCAGGCGCGCGGACTGGGGGCCGTTCCGGCACGCCGCGGCCCATTTCAAGGAGATCCTTTTCGTGGTTGCCGCCGGAGGCGACGGCAAGGATCGCGGCACGGACCCCACGTACCCGGCCGCGCTCGGCCTCGATAACGTGATGGTCGTCGCGGCTCGCGCGAGTGCTCCGCCGAGGGGAGGTGGCGGGCCCAACTTCGGCCTCGAGACCGTCGATGCGGTGGTCGCGACTGTCCCAGGCGCCGGGCAGGCATTGCCCGCCGGCTCGCGCGTGGCGGCTGTGCAGGCTGTCGCCACCTATTTCGGCTGTCGCGGCGCGAGCCTCGCCGGCGCGAGCGGCCGCGATAACAAGAGGCGGTTCTTAACCGAGCTCGCGATGGACATGCCGGGGGAGGCCGATCCCGTGATCGAGCCGTGTCCCGCCCGGCCGTGATTCTGACATTACTGCCCAGCCTTGGGCTCGAGCATGGGCGGGCCGGCGGGCGCCGGAAAAGCGTGCCTCAAGCTTGGAGCGCGAGCCCTCCGCGAACCCGGCCGCAACGAGCGCGAGCAGCCCGCACGCAGCGATGGCCGCCGGGGCGGGCCGAGACCTCAAGGATGGGCTCAGCTCCGCCGTCCGGCTCTCTTCGCTCTCGATCGGCAGGCGCGCGAGCAGGCCGTGCTTTCGGAATGGAGACACGGGTCCGGATTTGCGTTCGGGGCGCGCGTGAGCCGCGAACCGTGGCCGCTCGTATGCGGCAGCGCTCGGCTCAGCCGCCGCCGCCCCGCAGACTATGGCCGGCGCCATCATGGCAAGCCCGACGGCCAGCAAGAGAGCTGCCGGCTCGAATATCCCAGTGCGATTCACAGGACGACCATGTGCCTCTTTGGCCATGAGAGCACGTCGCGGACGCGGGCTTATCCATTAATGGAACAGGACCAACGCCTTTTCGAACGTATTCCATACGCCCCAAGCAAGAGGTATGCCGACGAGCAGCCAGAACAGCGTGGCCTTGAAATCGAGCCCGCCCATGCCGATCCCGAACGAGCCCGTCTCGGCAGTTACCGCGGCCAACTTGTGCCTCGCTTGCTCGGCCAAAACGTCCTTTTCGCTCATGTGCCACTTGGGATTGACGGGCCGCACCAACAGGTTGGCAATCCACCCCACCACCAGCATTCCGGCGAGGATGTAGAAGATCGGCCCGTAGATCTGGTCCGGAGGCACCCCTTCAGCCGCGCTTGTGTCGTGCAGGTAGTTGACGACGACCGGTCCCAGAATGCCGGCGGTCGACCAGGCGGTGAGAAGCCGGCCGTGGATGGCGCCGACGAACTGGGTGCCGAACATGTCGGCGAGATAGGCCGGAATGGTCGCGAAGCCGCCGCCGTACATGGAGGCGATGATGCAGAACGCGCCGACGAAGAGCGCCAGCACCTTCCAATCTGCGGCGAAAGACGAAAGCACGTACAGCGCGGCGCCGAGCGTGAAGAAAATAAAGTAGGTCGGCTTGCGGCCGAGCTTATCGGACGATGACGCCCAGGCGATGCGGCCGAAGATGTTGAACAGCGAGATCAAACCGACGAACCCTGCGCCCACCGCTGCGGCGACCGCAATCAAGGCCGGATCTTTCTTGATGTCGAGGTAGCCGAGATCGGGCGAGCCGACGAGCTGGCCGCCGAACGTCTCCTGCAGCATGGGTGAGGAAGCCCCGATGATGCCGATGCCAGCCGATACATTCATGCACAGGATGATCCACAGACACCAGAACTGCGGTGTCTTGTGCGCGTCCTTGAGGTGCACATTGTTCGACGTGATCATGGCGTTGCCGTTGGCTGGCGGCGTCCATCCCTCGGGTTTCCATCCCGCGGGCGGCAGCCGGTAGCCGAACGAGCCGACCAGCATGAACACTGCGTAGATGGCGGCCATGGAAATGAAAGTCTGCCAGACGCCGGGCTCGGTCGCAGTTCGGAATTGGTTCATGAGCAGGGTGGCGAGGGGGGAGCCGATCATGGCCCCGCCGCCGAAGCCCATGATGGCCATGCCCGTCGCCATGCCGCGCCGGTCTGGGAACCATTTGATGAGGGTCGACACCGGCGAAATGTAGCCGAGCCCCAGGCCGACGCCGCCGATGATGCCCGAGCCGACCCACAGCATCCACAGCTGATGGGTAATGACGCCGACGGACGAGATCAGCAAGCCGCCGCACCAGCACAGCGTTGAAACGAGACCCGCCTTCCGTGGACCCACCCGCTCGAGCCAACCGCCCCAGATCGCCGCTGACACGCCGAGCAGCACGAAAAAGAACGTGTACATCCAGCCGAGATCGAACTGACTCCAATTGCAGTCGGTCGCAAAGAGGGCCGTGAGCGTCCCGGCCGCTTTCTCGCCGAATGTGGTCGCACCCGCCGAGCACTCTGCCAGTGCCTTGCCGTCGGCTCCGACGAGAATGCCTTGGAGCGGTTTCCAGAACACCGAGAAGCCGTAGGCCATGCCGATGCAGAGATGGATGCAGAGCGCGGCTGGGGGCACGAGCCAGCGGTTGAAGCCGGGTTTGGCTATGATGCGCTCACG
>DATETZ010000053.1:0-16239 GCA_035283385.1 Hyphomicrobiaceae bacterium | reverse complement strand
CTTCGGCGTGATGGGCGGGGCGAACTTGACGACAGAGTACGTCATGGCGGAGCCATGCCTCCGGCATGAGACGCTTGACCGATGCGCAACATCGCGTCGTGCTGAAAGCACGCCTCCGGCGTGACGCGCCGCTCCTGCTCTGTCGTCAATTTCGCCGTCATGTCGAAGACATGCCTCCGGCATGGGCCGCCCGTGACCCTATGAGAAGGTCGGGCTAGAGTTCTGCCGGTGAAGTTCGTGGTAACGAACGTCGCGTCCGGGATACGGGTGGCCCCGAGCCGGCGGAGAATGCTCGGGCCCGCCGTTCAGCCGGGACCCCTCAATACGCCAAAGCCGAGGTTTTTTCGCCCCATGCACGTCGATGTCGCAGATCTCAGGGATTTCTATGCGACGCCGCTCGGCCTGGTCGCGCGCCGGCTCTTGGTGCACCGCATACGGGCCCGCTGGCGGGGGCTCCATGGCAAGACCCTCATCGGTCTCGGTTTCGCCACGCCCTATCTCGGCGGCTTCCGCGGCGAGGTTGCCCGCCTCGGCGCGCTGATGCCCGCTGGCCAGGGCGCGCTCGTGTGGCCGCTCGACGGGCGCATCATGTCGGCGCTGGTCGAGGAGGATCGCCTGCCGCTCGCGGACAATTCGGTGGACCGGCTGCTCCTCGTCCACTGCCTCGAGGTCGCCGAGCGCGTCGGGCCGGTGTTGCGCGAGATGTGGCGCGTGATGGCGCCGGAGGGACGGCTGTTGATCGTCGTGCCGAACCGGCGCGGCGTGTGGGCGCGACTCGATACGACTCCTTTCGGCCACGGCCGGCCCTATAGCCGCAGCCAGCTCGCGAGCCTTCTCGAGCAATCGCTGTTCACGCCGATCGATTGGGCGGGCGCGCTCTTCTTGCCGCCGTTCGGCACGCGCATGCTGTTGCGCTCGGCCATGGCGTGGGAGCGCATGGGCGCCCGCCTGTGGCCAGCTTTCGGCGGCGTGCTCATCGTCGAGGCGCGCAAGGAGCTAACGGCCACGATCGGGAAGCCGGCCAAGGCGCGGGCGATCCGAGAGCTGGTGACCGTGCGCCGCGATCCCGCATCCGCGCCGCACACACGATCACGGAGTCATCCATCGCGGGCGCAAGACCATGATCGCGTCAGACCCACTCAGTCGGACGCGTGACTCACGCTCTAGGATCGGCGCTTGCCCGTGAGCAAAAACACTGCCTTTTCGCCGAGCAGGTTTTGCGCCGACAGCGAGTTCTTGATCGCCAGCCGGCGCCCCGAGCTGTTGAAGGCGACGGCCTCCTCGACCTCGGCGTCGACGAGAGAGACGAGGTCGTCGAAATCCTTGATCGTGCACAGGTGCGCATCGGGGCTCATGTACCACGGCTCCGGCAGGTTGTCCGTGATCGGCATGCGGCCGGTGAGAAGGAGCAGCGCTCGAATGCGCCAGTGGCCGAAGTTGGGAAACGAGACGATTGCGTGCCGCCCGATGCGAATGAGGTGCTCGAGCACGGCCTTCGGATAGCGCGTGGCCTGGATGGTAAGGGACAGGATCGCGTAGTCGAAGGCCTGGTCGGGATAGTCGGCGAGGTCGCGGTCGGCGTCGCCCTGGATCACCGAGAGGCCTCGGGTCACGCAGGCGTTGACCCGTTCCCGGGACAGCTCGATGCCGCGCCCGTCGACGGCCTTGGTCTCGGCCAGGAGCCTCAAGAGCGCGCCGTCGCCGCAGCCGATGTCGAGGACGCGCGAGCCGGGCTCCACCATTTCGGCAATCAACAGATGGTCGGCGCGGGGAGCGCCGGGGAGCGGCTCGTTCGGCTTCTGCATCAGGGCCCCTCCCGCCCGGGCTTCAGGCCGCGCTTCGCCGCGCCCGCGTTGAGGAAGCCGCGCACGGTTGCAAAGAACTCGGGCTCCTCCAAGAGGAACGAGTCGTGGCCCTTGTCGCTCTCGATCTCGACGAACGACACGTTGGCCGCCACCGCGTTGAGCGCCTTCACGATGTCCCGGCTGTCGCGCGTCGGATAGAGCCAGTCGCTGGTAAAGGAAACGACGCAGAATTCGGTCTTGGTGCCGCGGAATGCGTTGGCGAGCTTGCCGCCGTGCTCGGCCTCGAGGTCGAAGTAGTCCATCGCCCGCGTGATGTAGAGATAGCTGTTGGCATCGAAGCGGTCGACGAAGGTCGAGCCCTGGTGTCTGAGATAGCTCTCGATCTTGAAGTCCGCATCGAACGAGAACGAGCGCGCATCCCGGTCCTGCAGGTTGCGTCCGAATTTGGCCTCGAGCGTCTTTTCCGAGAGGTAGGTGATGTGGGCCGCCATGCGGGCGACGGCGAGGCCGTTCTTCGGCACGACCCCGTGCGCATAGTAGTTCCCGCCCCGCCAGTCGGGATCGGCCATCACCGCTTGGCGCCCGACCTCGTGCAAGGCTATGTTCTGGGCGGAGTGCCAGGGTGCGGTTGCGATGGGGACCGCGGTGAAGACTCGCTCCTTGTGCCGCGCCGCCCATTCCAAAACCTGCATGCCGCCCATCGAGCCGCCCATCACCGAGAACAGCTGATCGATGCCGAGGCGATCCAGCAGGCGCACCTGCGCATCCACCATGTCGCCGATCGTGATGACGGGGAAATCGAGACCGTAGGGCTTTCCGGTCCCCGGGTTCAGCGACGCCGGGCCCGTCGAGCCCATGCAGCCGCCGAGAATGTTCGTGCACAGGACGAAAAAGCGCTCCGTGTCGACCGGCTTTCCGGGGCCGACCAGCGTCTCCCACCATCCGGGCTTGCCGGTGACGGGGTGGACATTGGCCACGTGCTGGTCGCCGGTCAGCGCATGGCAGATCAGAATCGCGTTCGACTTTCGCGAGTTCAGCGTGCCGTAGGTCTGATACGCGACCGAGAACGGCGCGAGCAGCTGGTCGCAGTCGAGCTTCAACGGCTCGCTCTCGGGGAAATGGACGACCGGGCTCGACGGGCGGTGGACCTCGGAAAGGCGCGCCGCGCTCAACTGTTCGAGATCCGTGACAGGGACGGTGCTCATGCCCGTTCAGTGACATCCTAGGGGCGCTGCCGGGCGGCTGGCCGAAGCCGCTCTGCGCCGTGTTAACGAAGCCCGTTGGTTAGCTAAATCGCGCAAGGGGAATGTCAATCTTTTCTTTGATTTCAGATGACGCGCCGCCTATCTATCGGGGCCCGCTCGACGCCACCCGAGGACGCGCCCAGGCGAGAATAAAGAGACGTGAGCGATATGCCGACCAGAGCGCCCGCCCCGCGCGCCTCGATCCTCGCCATCGAACCCTATGTGCCGGGCGAAAGCAGCGTGCCGTCCGGCCTCAAGCCCATCAAGCTGTCCTCGAACGAGACCCCCTTGGGGCCGAGCCCCAAGGCCGTCAGTGCCTATCGGGACGCGGCGGCCCATCTCGAACGCTACCCGGATGGCTCCGCGACCGAGCTGCGCGAGGCGATCGCACGCCGCTATGGCCTCAACCCCGGCCGCATCGTCGCCGGAGCCGGATCCGACGAGCTCATTAGTCTCATCGCTCATGCCTATCTCGGCCCGGGCGATGAAGGCGTGTTCACGGAGCACGGCTTTCTTCTGTACCGCATCGCGATCCTGGCCAGCGGCGCCGCGCCGGTGGTGGCGCCCGAGCGCAGCCTCAAGGCCGATGTCGACGCCATCCTCGCGAGCGTCACGCCGCGCACGAAGGTGGTATTTCTCGCCAACCCCAACAACCCGACCGGCACCTATCTACCCATCGACGAAGTGCGCCGCCTGCGCGGCGGGCTCGAGGGCGGCGTGCTGCTGGTTCTCGATGCGGCCTACGCCGAGTACGTGCGCCGCAACGACTACGAGGCCGGACTCGAGCTGGTCGCGACGACGAACAACACCGTGATGACGCGAACCTTCTCGAAAATCTTCGGTCTCGCCGGGCTCAGGATCGGCTGGGCCTATTGCCCCGAGGCGGTCGCGGATGCGTTGAACCGGATTCGAGGGCCGTTCAATCTGTCGACGCCGGCGATCAGGGCGGGCGTCGCCGCCATCGAGGATTGGCCGCACGTGGAGAGGGCGGCGGCGCACAACGAGACGTGGCTGCCGTGGCTCTCCTCCGAGATCGAAAGGCTCGGGCTCGAGGTGACACCGAGCATCGCCAATTTCGTTCTCGTCCATTTCCCAAAGGAGCCGCGCCGGGGGGCCGCTGCCTGCGACGCGTACCTGAAGTCGCGCGCGATCATCCTGAGGCGGCTCGTGAGCTATGGGCTCCCGCACGCGTTGCGCTTGACCGTTGGGACGGAGGAGGAGAACCGCACGGTGGTGGCCGCGCTCGCCGAATTCATGGGAGCGCCGACCCGATGAGCTCGCCCAGGTTCCAGCGCATTGCCTTGATCGGTATCGGCCTCATCGGCTCGTCCATAGGCCATGCGAGCCGCCGCGCCGGGCTCGCCAAATCGATTGTCGGCTCGGCACGCACCAAGGCGACCGTCGACACGGCGTTGCGGCTCGGCGCCATCGACGACGGTTATGCGACCGCCGCCGAGGCGGCGAAGGGCGCCGATCTCGTCATCCTGTGCGCCCCGGTCGGTGTCTGCGGCGCGCTCGCCAGGGACATCGCGCCGGCCTTGATGGCGGGCGCGATCGTGACCGACGTCGGCTCGGTCAAGACCGCGGTCGTACGCGACGTTGCCCCGCATATGCCCGACGGCGTGCACTTCATCGGCGGGCATCCGATCGCGGGCACCGAGCAGTCGGGTCCCGAGGCGGGGTTCGCCGAGCTCTTCGACGGCCGCTGGTGCATTCTGACCCCGGAGCCGCACGCGGACCGGGCCGCCGTGGAGGCGCTCACGGCATTCTGGCAGGCGCTCGGCTCCAAGGTCGAGATCATGACGCCGGAGCACCATGATCTCGTGCTCGCCATCACCAGCCACGTGCCCCATCTCATCGCCTACAACATCGTCAACACCGCGGCCCATCTCGAGCGCGTCACCGACAGCGAGGTCATCAAGTTTTCGGCCGGCGGTTTCCGCGACTTCACGCGCATTGCCGCCTCCGACCCGACGATGTGGCGCGACGTGTTTCTCAACAACAAGGAGGCGGTGCTCGAGATGCTCGGCCGCTTCGCGGAGGACCTGACGGCGCTCCAGCGCGCGATCCGCTTCGGGGACGGCGAGACGCTGTTCCGTGTGTTCGCTGAGGCCCGCGCGCTGCGGCGCGGCATTATCGAGGCCGGGCAGGATACCGCCGCCCCGGATTTCGGCCGCCCGAAGGCGGCGCGGAACGGTGAGAAAAAAGGGCGCCGATAAGGGCGGTCCGGCGAGCATGCCCGAACGTTCACGCGATCTTTGGGTATTCGGCTACGGCTCTCTCATGTGGCAGCCGGGGTTTGCATTTGCCGAGGTCCATCATGGGGTGCTCACCGGCTACCATCGTGCGTTCTGCGTCTACTCCGTGCACTACCGCGGCTCGACCCGCCGCCCGGGTCTGGTGCTGGGCCTCGACCGCGGCGGGGTGTGTGAAGGGCTCGCCTTTCGCATCGAGCGCGAACGGGCGGCGGACACACTCGCTTATTTGCGGCGGCGGGAGCTGATCTACGGCGTGTACCGCGAGGCCGTGGTGGGGGTGACGCTCCTCACGGCCGGCCGGCCGAAGGTGGCGGCGGTGACGTTCATTGCCGAGCGCGCGCACCCGAGCTATGCGGGCGAGCCCTCCCTTGCCGTTCAGGCGCGGCTCATCCGGCCGGCAGCCGGCGTGGCGGGAGCCAACCTCGACTACCTTGCGAACACGCTCGGCCATCTTGCCGAGCTCGGCATCCGCGAGCGCGGACTGGAACGGCTTCTGGCGATGGTCGGCGCGTTCGTGGCCCGCGCGGCGGGGGGGAGGCTCGCGCGGCCTCGGGCGCGATCGCTGGCCCGAAGCTGGGCGCAAAAGTGCGCGCCGCCGCTCTCGGTCAAGCCGGATCGGCGCAAGCGTTTCCTGTTTCGCGCGAGAATAGGCGCCGCGCCCGGCGACGCGTGAGCCGGCTCATCGGGGCCGGGAGGCGCCTGTCAATGGTGCGTGTGGGAGTGGGGCTCGGCGCCCACGGCCTTGGCGTGGCCGGTCCGCAAGTCGAACTCGACCAGCTTGCTCTGCGTCGGCGTGCTGGCCAGGAGATGGACGTGGACCTCGTTGGCGCCGAGGGCCGCTCCGTGCTGGCGGATCTTGGCTAAGTTGAGGGACGGGGCCTCGTTCATGACGCGGCCGATCGCGAGTGCGGTGCGCCGGCCGCACTCGTCGCGGCGGACGAGGACATAGTTTCCAGCCGGAAGTGCAGGGCACTCGATCAGGCAGTAGACGGTGTGCACGTAGCGGCGGCCCGAGGCGCCGCTCCAGAAATGGAAACGCTCCGCGAGATCGGCAGTTTCTGTGAGCTCGACGGTCCCTTCGAGCTCAGCGGCCTTAAGCGCCAGCTCGGACCTCTTGGCCCGGATCTCGGCAAGCTGAATGATACGCGCTCCCATGACTGCAGTCCTTCTGGGGCCACCGAGGCGGCCGCCTACGCTAACTTTCTACCTTACACGATGACCGAAATTTCTAGCTGAAATGTGGCTTGATCTCAGTGATTTTGGGGCAAGGTGAGCAGAGCGTTAATCCCTGTCCGCGAGCCGACAAACCGGTCAAGATCCGAAACTCTTGCTCCATTCTGGGACACTGGAGCGCCCGATTTCGCGACCTTCCCTCCTGGCCTCCTCTTCCGGCGCTCGCAGCTTGATACGCTTCGTTAAGCCGTTTGGTTTCGGGCGCGGCCGCTCGGGCCCTAGCCGTCTCGAGCGACATGGGGTTCGGTCCGCCGAGAAAACCACGGCCAATCGAGCATGCTAGCTGCAACGCGAGAAACCGCAGCCGAGGCACACCCAGCACGCCTCCTGCCTCACGTAGCTGGCGGAGGAGCAGCGCGGACAGTTACGGGCTCCGGCGACGCGGCGCCGGGGCGGCTCTCGGGCCTCTCGAGGCGCCTCGCTGCCAGGAGCGAGCTCGCCGGCGATGACCGGGGCGTCCCGGCCCGAAAGAAAGCCGATGCGGACCATGTGGGTCTCGATCACCTCGCCGATTGCGGCCATGAGGCTTGGAATGTAGCGCCCGGACATCCAGCGCCCGCCCTGAGGATCGAATACGGCCTTGAGCTCGTCGGCCACGAACGACACGTCGCCGCCGCGGCGGAACACGGCGCTGATCATGCGGGTGAGCGCCACGGTCCAGGCATAGTGCTCGAGGTTGCGCGTATTGATGAAGATCTCGAACGGCCGCCGTCTCCCGTCACGCTCGATGTCGTTGATGGTGACGTAAATGGCATGATCGCTCTCCGGCCACTTGAGCTTGTAGGTGTAGCCGGGCAGCACGGCATCGCGCTCCAAGGGCTTGGCCATGTACACGACATCGCCGTGGCGCTCGGGGAGGCTGGACTCCGAGGCGGGGCTTGCGGCGGCTTCGACGGTGGCGATCGCCCTCTCCGCCTTCTCGTCGCGGCCGGCACGGCCTCGACTTGCTTCGCCGCCGGCCGGTTCGGCAGGGCTCAGCACCGCGCCCGTCACCGGGTTGGGGCGGTAGGTCGTGCAGCCCTTGAGCCCCTGCGCATAGGCCTCGAGATAGACGTCCTTGAAGTCCTCGAAGGCGATGTCGGCGGGGCAATTGATGGTTTTCGAGATCGAGCTGTCGACGTGGCGCTGCAGAGCGGCCTGCATCAGGAGATGCTCGCGCGGGGAGAGTTCGGCGGCGCGGACGAAGGCGTCGGGAAGCGGCGCGGCCGCACCGAGCTTGCGGCGGAAGAGGGCATGCGCGAAATCCTCGATGGTCTCCTCGCGGGCCGAGCCGTCCGCTTCGAGCACGCGTCTTCGGAAGACGAAGTCGAACACGGGCTCGATGCCGGAGGAGACGTTGCCGGCGAGTAGCGAGATGGTGCCCGTCGGCGCGATCGAGGTGATGCAGCCGTTGCGGATGCCATGGCGGCGGATCGCGTCGCGAACGTCTCGGGGAAGCCCGGCGACGTGCGGAGCGGCGAGAAACCGGTCGGCATCGAACAAGGGAAATGAGCCCTTCTCGCCGGCGAGCTCGGCGCTGGCGAGATAGGCCGCGCGCTCGACCGCCGCCATCCACTGTTCGGCGAGTGCGGCGGCCCGCGCCGAGCCATAGCGCACGCCCATGAAGATCAGCGCATCGGCGAGTCCGGTCACGCCGAGGCCGATGCGCCGCTTGGCCTTGGCCTCGCTCAGCTGCTTGGCAAGCGGATAGTTCGAGATGTCGACGACGTTGTCGAGGAAACGGACCGCGGTGCGCACCCGCTCCTCGAGCTTTGCCATCTCGATGCCGGCCTCACCTGTAAATGGATTGTCGACGAAGCGCGCGAGATTGATCGAGCCCAGGAGACAGGCGCCGTAGGGCGGCAGCGGCTGCTCGCCACACGGATTGGTCGCATGGATCTCCTCGCAGTAGGCGAGGTTGTTCTCGCGATTGATGCGGTCGATGAAGATGACGCCCGGCTCGGCGTAGTCATAGGTTGCGCGCATGATGCGGTCCCACAGCGCGCGCGCCGGGAGCGTGCGGGCGACCGTGGCGCCGAACACGAGGTCCCACGGGCCGTCCTTCTTGACGGCGGCCATGAACGCGTCCGTCACCAGCACCGAAAGATTGAAGTTGCGCAAGCGGGCGGGGTCCGACTTGGCATCGATGAACGCCTCGATGTCGGGATGATCGCAGCGCATCGTCCCCATCATGGCGCCGCGCCTCGCACCAGCCGACATGATCGTGCGGCACATTGCGTCCCACACGTCCATGAAGCTCACGGGGCCCGATGCGTCGGCGCCGATGCTTCTGACGGGCGCGCCCTTGGGCCTCAACGTCGAGAAGTCGTGGCCGATGCCGCCGCCCTGCTGCATGGTGAGGGCTGCTTCCTTGACGTTGTCGAAGATCGAGCCGAGGTCGTCCTCGATCTTGCCCATCACGAAGCAGTTGAAGAGCGTGACCGCGCGCCCCGAGCCGGCGCCGGCGAGAATGCGCCCGCCCGGCAGGAAGCCGAAGTCGGCGAGCGCCTCGCAAAAACGGCCCGCCCACCGCTCGCGCGCCCGCTTGCCGCCCTTCTCCGGCGCCGCCGCCGCCCGGGCGACGCGCCGCAACGTATCCTCGAGCGTGGCATCGATGGCCGAGCCGTCCGCGGCCTTGAGCCTGTATTTCAGGTCCCAAATCTCCTCCGAGATCCGGGCCTCGAATGAGGGGGTCTTGCGCATGGCGCCTCGAACTCCGCGCTGGGCCAAACAATAAGCGGGCGAGCGTTGAGAGTCAATGAAAGTTCGCTTTATGTTCTACATATGTTCAAGTAGCGGCTCGAGACCGGGCCGGCGAGGGCAGAGGCGGCGGATCGGGGGCTCGCGCGGCTTCCGCGATGAGGCGGTCCGAGGCCGTCTCGAGGAGCGCCTCGAGCTGGTCCCGGAATTCCTGGCGCGGCAGTCCGGGCGGGATGGGATCGAGAAACTCGACGATGATGGTCCCCGGATAGCGCATGAGGCTACGGCGCGGCCAGTAGAGGCCCGAGTTCAAGGCCAGCGGCACGCACGGGAGCCCGAGGCCTTCATAGAGCGCGACATAGCCCGTCTTGTAGTCGGGGCGCGCGCCGGGTGCCCGGCGCGTGCCTTCGGGAAAGATGACGATCTCGCGGCCCTGGGCCGCCCGGGCCCGCGCGTCGCGGATCATGGCGCGCAGCGCGCTCGCGGCCTTGCCGCGCTCGACCAGGATATGCTCGAACTTGACGCAGAACCAACCGTAGAACGGGATCCATTTGAGCTCGTCCTTCAAGACGATCGCCGGATCGCGGAACAGCGGGATGAGCGCGAACGTGTCCCAGGCCGACTGGTGCTTCGCAACGACGAGGCACGCGCCCTCGGGCAGCTTCTCGAGGCCGCGCACTTGGGTCCGCGTGCCGACGATGTGCTCCAAGAGCCAGGACGACGCGATCGCGTGCGCCCTGAGGCCGGCCATCGCCCACCTGCGCGGGGCAACGAGCAGCCACGACCCGAGCACCAGGAACAGCGCGGTGTCGAGATAGAAGGCGGCGGCGAATAGTAGCGAGCGGAGCATGACGGCGCGCCAGTCCGATCCTAGGTCTTCGTGCGCGGATCGGCAGGCACCGCGGCGATCGAGCTCGACGGCCAGGGACCCAAGACGCGGGCCGCTCCGAGCCGGGCGGCGGCGGGCAGGTACTTCAAGTACTCGGCGACCAGAATGCGCGTCGTGCGCGCATTGAGCCACCAAGCCCTGCGGCGCAGCTGAACGGGGACGACCGGGTGGGCAATGAGCTCGGTCGAGGGCATCGCGCGGGCGAGCTCGGCGAGACTGCGCGGCATGTGGTAGCTGGCGGTCACGACGATCAGGCTGTCGTAGCGGAGCGCCTCGGCCCATTTGCGCGTCTCGGCGGCGTTGCCGACGGTGTCGAGCGCCGAATAGCCGAGATCGACGCAGCAGTTGAATTTCTGCTCGCCGAGGCCGGAAAGTCTCTTGAGCGAGTCGCGCCGCGTCTGCGGATTGACGCCCGAGATGAGCAGCCGCTCGCCGCGCCCCTCGCTCAAGAGACGTGCCGCCTCCCTGATGCGCGTCTCTCCGCCGGTCAGCACGACGATCCCGTCGGCGTGCACGTTCTCGTCCGCGGGCTCACGCATGACCGCCGAGGCAAACATGACAAAGCCGAAGACGAGGAGCCAGAGCACCGCGCCAGCCGTGCCGATCAAAAGTCGCTTCAGAGATCTCATCGCCCGCGCGTGCTGCGGTTGGTTCCGGACCTGCCGGTGGGACCGCCTCCTGCTCGACCTCGACGCCGGGAGACTAGCCGATTTGGCCGCTGATGTGACAGCCATTTTGGAACATGCTTGCCGGCCCGGCCGGCCGGGAAACGCTTGGCCTGCCCCTTCCTCTCCGGCCTTGCGAAGGCACTCACCCGGCGGCGGTCGGGGGCGTCGGCGGGTTGAGCGAGCCGGCCGGAAATGGCTCGGGACGGCGCTCGAAGGATCAGGCCCCCCGGGCTCGCGGCAAGGATTGCGCACGCAACGAACCGCCCCGCCGTTCAATGCCTGCTGTTCAGGATCCGAAAGACGCCGAAGCGCGAGGTCAGCATGCATAGGGCGGAAATGATGACGACAACGATGCCGAGCAGCACATAGCCGGCCAGGTCGAGCGAGCCGGTGCCAATCAAGCGGTGGATCTCGGCAAGGGTGACCTCGCCGCCGCCCAACAGCTGCATCAGAGACGGCATGAAGATGAACACGGACATGGCGAACAGCGCGCCGACCAGGCCGGCGCGGATGCCGAGGCGCAGGAAGTGTCTCTCGAACTCGCGCGCGATGAAGCGGTCGGTGGCGCCGACGAAATGCAAAACCTCGACGATTTCGCGGTTCGAGGCCATCGCGCTCCTGGTCGCGGACACGATGATCGCCGTGGTGGCGGCGGCGACGAGGAGGAGGATCGCGAGCCCGCCCAACGCGAAGCTCCTGGTCACGGTTTGGATCTGCTGCTGCCAGCGGCGATGGTCATCGAGGAAGGCGCCCACGAATTGACGCTCGAGCTCCTGGCGCACCAGCTCGAGATTGGGCGGGGAGGCTCGATCGAGCTCGAGGGCGATGAGACGCGGCACTGGAAGCGCCTTCAAGGCGCCGACCTCGCCGAGCCACGGCTCGAGGAGCTCGGCGGAATCTGCGGGGGTGAGCGGGCGGACGGAGCGGATCCCCGGTTGGCGGCCGAGGAAGGCCACGACCTCCTTCACGAGAGTGTCGGTGTCGACCTTCTCTTTCGGTTCGATCTGGACCGTCACCTCGCTTGCGATATCCTTGAACCATGCCTCCGCCGACTGCCTGATCATATAAACCGCGCCCGCCGTGAGGCAGGCAAGAAAGCACATGATCGAGATCACGAGCGTGAGCGAGCGGCCGGTCACGGATCCCGCCGGCACGATGGGCTTATTGATCTGCTCGCCCTTCTTGCGCGTGGCGCGCGCCGGGGCGTGGATGTCGCGCCTCGGCTTGGTTTCGAAGGTCGGGCGATGAGTGGGCTCGGAAAGCCTGCGCTCCGTTTCGCGCAAGTGTCGTGCCTCCTCGGTTGACGACTGGTGCAGTACCGGCGGTGCCGTCGGCGGGTTGGTGACGGGGCCGGTCAGGACATCGTCGTAGGGACCGCTGCCATAGGCCGGACCCGGCGGGTACGGTCGGCCCGACACTTTATCATACGATCCGGACATGGCCGTCATGCAACTCCAGTCGCGGCGCCTTGAATTGTCGCATCAGCTGGTGATCGTGGGTTGCGATCAGCACCGACGTGCCGAGGCGGTTGAGCTCGATGAAAAGCCTCAGCAACCGGCGTGCCATCTGCGGGTCCACGTTGCCGGTCGGTTCGTCGGCGAGCAGCAGCTCGGGCTTGCCGATCACCGCGCGCGCGATGGCGGCACGCTGTTTTTCGCCGCCCGAAAGCACGGACGGGTAGGCATGCATGCGGTCGCCGAGCCCGACCCACTGCAAGAGGTCCGTCACGTCCTCCTTGTAATCGCCGATCTTCTTGCCGATGACGCGCAGCGGCAGCGCCACGTTCTCCCAGGTCGACAAATGGTCGAGGAGGCGGAAATCCTGGAACACGATACCGATGCGCCGTCGCAACGGCGCCCGTTTCGACAGCGTAAGGCGACTTACGTCCTGGCCGAAGAGCTGGATCTGACCGCGCGTCGGCGGAATCGACAAGAAGAGGAGACGGAGCAGCGACGTCTTGCCGGCGCCCGACGGGCCCGTGAGAAAGTGAAACGAGCCGGCCCGCAGATGGAAGCTGATCTCGGACAGCACCTCCGGACCCCGGTCGTACTTGAGGGCGATATTGACCAATCGAATCACGGTCGCCTGCTCGGTCGGGCAGCCACTCTCTCGGCGTGGAAGGTCTCTATGCGGGAAGCTTGAAGCGTGATCAATCGGGTAGGAATGTGGCGGGTTCGTGTGCACGAGGACGACGGGGGCGGATTGCGCTTCTCTGTCGATCGTGCTGTCAGACCTTGCACAACACGGCCCGGCGCCGGATACCTATCCGCTCGTCGAGGCAGTGGCGCGAGCGTGACCGGGACGGCGTCATGGAGCGGCAATCCGCGGTGCACGGGGAGGTCGAGGTCATCTTTTCGGCCGGCGCGATCGCCGCGCGCCTCCACGAGCTGGCGGTAGAGATCAAGGGTCAAGGCCTCGAGCGCCTCTTGGTCGTCGCCATCTTGAAGGGCAGCTTCGTCTTCGCCGCCGACCTCATTCGCGCCCTGCACCGCGTCGGCCTCGAGCCGGAGGTCGATTTCATCACGCTGGCGAGCTACAGGAAGAGCAAGGTGTCATCTGGCAAAGTCGAGATCCTGCGCGACCTCGACCTCTCCGTCGAGGGGCGCAACGTGCTCCTGGTCGACGACGTGCTCGATTCGGGCCGCACGCTCGCCTTTGCCAGGGACTTGATCGCCGCGCGCGGGGCGCGCCAGATCCGGAGTTGCGTGCTGCTCGACAAGAAGGTTCTCCGCGCGGTCGACGTCGCCGCCGATTTTTGCGCTTTCGAGTGTCCGGACGAGTTCGTCGTGGGCTACGGTATGGATGCCGCGCACCGGTACCGGGAACTGCCGTACGTCGGGCGAGTCGTGAAGGAGTGATGCCGGGCCCGCGCGAGCGGCGTTGGCCAACGGCACGTCACGGAGGCGAGAGATGGCACGCATTCTGTTGGCCGATGACGACGGGGCGACGCGCGATTTCGTCAAGCGGGCGCTCGAATCGGAGGGCCATCGGGTCGACGCGACGCACGACGGCACGGAGGCCCTCGACAGGCTCAAGGCGGCGCCGGGAGCCGTCGAGCTTCTGGTAACCGACGTGCACATGCCGGGCGTCGACGGGATCGCGCTCACCGAGCGCGCGATCGAGGTCGCGCCGAGCCTCAAGGTGCTCCTCATGTCGGGTTTTCCGGAGGAGCTCGAGCGAGCCAAGTCCATCAAGGCGGCCCGGCTCGGCGTCTTGATGAAGCCGTTCACGCTCGACCAGGTGCGCGCCGCCGTGCGCATGCTTCTGCTCTGAGCCCCGCGGCAAAGCCGCGCGGGTCCTATTGCGCGGGGGCGATCATCACGGCCGCGACGGCGCGGGGGCGTCGTCGGGCGCGGCCAGCACCGGCGCTGCGGGCGGCTCGGCTGGCGCGGGAGGCTCGGCGGGGGGCTTCTCCGGTTGTGCCGCGCTCGGCGGCTCGGCGGCGGCGGGCTCGGGCGACTTGCAGTTGGTCTTGATGTTGAGCTCGGCATCCTCGCGCAGCTGCTTGCGCGCGCCGGAGAACGGCATGAACGTCAGCTGCGTCAATTTGTAGAGCTCGTTGATAAACGTTGCGCCGCAGTCGAGCACGAACTGGTGGCGCTCCGCCATGTGGCAGGACTCGAGCACGGCCTTGGCGTCGGCCCCCGCGAGACGGCGGTCGTAGGCCTGCGTCAGGCAGCGATCGACATCGGCCATGGCCGCGATCAGATTGTCCTCGAACACCGGCTCGAGGGCGGAGAATCTGAGGTCGCCCCCCACCTCGCGGAACACGAACAGATTGAGCATCACGTTCTTGTTCCAATCGACATAGGCTTCGTCGTAGGCCCGCTTACGGTGACGCACCTCGTCGAGCTCGGCATCGCGCCGGATCGCGGAGGCGACCATGCCGGCTCGCGTCCGTCGCTCATAGACGAGGTGGGTTATGTTCTCGATGGCCTGCCGCCGGCTCTGGTGGACGGCGTAGGTCTGGGCCAGCCAGGCGCCGACGCTTGCCGTGACGATGCCGTTGACCGCCGCCGAGGCCATCGCGAAGGCGATGAGCTGCCGCCGCGAGAGCTCGGCATACTTGAATAGTGCCCTCGACATGACTGCCTCCCCCGATCCGGGCCCATTCCCCTGGGCGCGCGGCTCCCCCCGAACGAGCCGGCTGTCAGCCGCCGGTCACGCTCATGTGACGGGCGACGGCGGGCTTCCTGGTGCGCCGGTCGATGACGAAGTCGTGCCCCTTGGGCTTGCGGGCGATGGCGTCCTCGATGGCCGCATTGAGCAAGGCATCGTCGCCGCCCGCGCGCAGCGGAGCGCGCAAGTCGGCCGCGTCCTCTTGGCCCAGGCACATGTAGAGCGTGCCGGTGCAGGTGAGGCGCACGCGGTTGCAGCTCTCGCAGAAGTTGTGCGTCATCGGCGTGATGAAGCCGAGCCGTCCGCCCGTCTCCTCGACCCGGACATAGCGCGCAGGCCCGCCGGTGCGATCGGGAATGTCCACGAGCGTCCAGTGACCGAGTAGCCGGGCGTGCACGATGGAGAGCGGAAGGTACTGGTGGGTCCGGTCGCCGCCGATGTCGCCCATCGGCATGGTCTCGATCAGCGTCAGGTCGAACCCGCGGCGGTGCGCGAACCGGACAAGGTCGTCGATCTCCTCCTCGTTGACGCCCTTCAGGGCGACCGTGTTGATCTTGATCTCGAGGCCCGCCTTCTCGGCCGCCTCGATACCGTTCATGACGGTTGCGAGCTCGCCCCAGCGGGTAATCGCCTTGAACTTCTCCGGATCGAGCGTATCGAGCGAGACATTGATGCGGCGGACGCCCGAGGCCCTGAGCTCGCTCGCATATTTGGCAAGCTGGCTGCCGTTGGTCGTCAGCGTCAGCTCGTCGAGCGCGCCGGTGGCCAAGTGGCGCGACAACGCGCGGATGAGCCACAGGATGTTCTTCCGCACGAGCGGCTCGCCGCCGGTGATGCGCAGCTTCCTCACACCCTTGGCGACGAACGCCGAGCACAGCCGGTCGAGCTCCTCGAGCGTCAACAGGTCCCGCTTCGGCAGGAACGTCATGTGCTCCGACATGCAGTAGACGCAGCGGAAGTCGCAGCGGTCCGTCACCGACACGCGCAGATAATCAATGGCGCGCCCGAACGGGTCGACGAGCGAGGATGCTGGCGATGACAGGTCCATGAAATTCCGAAGCACTTGGGTCAACTCAGCACGCCCCTGATTGAGGCCGGCGCCGGCGGCTCTCATGCCCCAGCCCGCTTCGCGTTCGAGCGGCTCGGACTACGGTGCAAACTAACTCCCTTCCGTCAGAGTTCAAGGACCGAGATCGCCGGGCGCCTCGAGTCTGCGGGTCCTGCTTGTCCTTAGGTGCGGCTCGGGCTAGTCGTAGCGGACCGACCGCAACTCAAGGCCTTGCCACAAAAGGCCGCCCGACTGGGGAAACGCTTCATGACGAGTGTCAGGGCTGCGACAGGGGA
>DATETZ010000052.1:0-23301 GCA_035283385.1 Hyphomicrobiaceae bacterium | reverse complement strand
GCCGTCGAGAAGGAGATGTGATTATGCGGTATGTCGTGTACGCGGCCCTTGCGGCGCTGGCTTTCGGGCTCAGCGATGCCCGACCGGCGAACGCTGCCTGGCAATGCATCGGCCCCGAATTCGTGTGCGCGGATGCGCACCGAGACTCCAAGGGCACTGTGAAGAAAGCCAAGACCGCGCACCACGCAGCGAAGGCAGCCAGGATTGCGCACTCTGCCACCAGGCCAGGCAAGAAGCTGGCGAGCCACAAGACGAGGAGCCACCGGCCGAGCACGGCGGCGAGCAGCGGCTATTCGGGTGGAGGCTCGGTCGGCATGGCCTCTTACTACTGGCAAGGCCAGCGCACGGCGTCGGGCGCTCGCTTCAATCCGAGCGCCATGACCGCCGCGCACCGATCGCTGCCGTTCGGCACGCGAGTGCTCGTCACACATCTGGCCAGCGGCCGCACCGTGACGGTGACGATCAACGACCGCGGACCGTTCATCAAGGGCCGCATCATCGACCTGTCGTCGGGAGCTGCCGGCGTGCTCGGCATCAAGAGCGCCGGGGTGGCCCGGGTCAGCGTCGCGGTGGTCGGCCGCGGCTAGTGTGGCGGTTCAGAAGTTCCCCATCACGTGCCACCAGGTTGGGAGGGAGCCCCTGAACCAAAGCCACACTAGAAAGTCTATGAATCTAGTGTCCCTTTGAATCCGAAGTTCGCAAACGCGCTTGCAGCTCGGGGTGTGCGAACTTCGGATTCGGGACACTAGCGATCACGGCGGCTTGGAAACGGGAAGGCGGCGCGGCGTCTCTGCCGTGCCGCCTTCCTCCTTTTCCACAAACCCATGACCCGGCGCGAGGACGAGGCTCTCCTCCCATTTGCCGTGCGAGGATAAGAACCGGTATATTCCGGCAACTCCTTATCGCCGGCGCCCGGAGCCGCAGCCTCATGACGACGCCCGCCAATCGACAAGAGCGCGAGACGGCGGTGAGGCTCGTGCGGACGGCGATGGTGGAGAAGAAGCTGACGCAGGCCGAGCTTGCCGACGCCGCCGACTGCCACGAGAAGACGATCCAGAACTTGCTGCACGGCAAGTCCGTGCGCGATCAGACGCTGTTCGACGTGTGCATGGTCCTGGGCCTCGACTACCAGCGCCTCAAGGAGGCTTGGTTCGGCTCCATGTCGACCGCCCAGCCCATGGAGCTCAAGGGCGAGGGCGGCGTGGTGGCCCCAGTGTACATGGGCGCCTATACGCGCGCCGCCGTCGACCATTACATCGGCAGCTATCTGACCATCCGCCCGGCATTCGCCGTTGCCGACGCCATCGTCGCCTACCGCACCGACGTCGTCTGGGACCCGGAGTGGCCGAGCCTGCTGTTCGAGGAGCGCGAGCGGCCGGACGCGCCCTACTCGCACCGCGGCCGGCTCTATATTCCGGCGTCCTCGATGTTCATCCATCTGGTCTCGCTGACCAAGGGCGCGATGCGCATGATTCTCGTGACACAGATCGATCAGACGGGCCACATGCGCGGGCTCATCACGACGCTCAACAAGCAGCGGGCGACGTTCGTGCCGGTGGCGGCGCCGATCGTCTACGTCAAGAGGCAAGACTTCAAGGGCGCGGCGTTGGGTGAGATCCGAGAGAAGAGCCCCGACTATAAGGCCTATAAGGAGCTCCTCGACGTCACGATGGCGGAGGGCTACGCCCGCCTTGTAGGGCTCTGACATTTCGCCGGCCACTCATCTCTCGGGCGCCATGAGATGGATGGCGTCGCTGAGCAGCGAGACGGTGACGGGCGTGCCCGGCGCAAGTCCGAGCCGGCGCGCCTCGCGCGCCGCGATCCTGAACTGAAGGAGCGCGTCGGACCCTTCGCCGACGCGCACGGCGGCGATCATCTGATCGCTCGCGCCGAGAAGCTCCGTCAAAATGCCGTCAATCCCGTTCTCGGGAGCTTCGCCCGCTCGATCGCCCGGCTTGAGCAGCGCCACGTTCTCCGGGCCGATGAGCCAAGTCACGCGCTCGCCCTTGGAGAAGCGGCCCGTCGCGCCGGCCACGAGCGCCGTGCCGCGCCAACGAATGCGGCCCGGACCGCCCTCGCCCGCGGCCGCCTCGACGAGGCCGTCGAAGACGTTGGCGTGCCCCATGAGGCGGGCCACGGCCGGGCTCGAAGGTCTCGAGCGCACCTCGTCCGGCGCACCGCTTGCGATCGTCGTCCCGTGATCGAGCACGCTCAAGCGGTCGGCGAGCGCCAGCGCCTCGTCGATATCATGGGTGACGAGGACGATCGGGATCTCGAGCGACTCCCTGAGGATGCGCAGCTCGCGCTTCAAGCGCTCGCGCGTCCCCCGATCGACCGCCGAGAACGGCTCGTCGAGAAGCAGCACGCGCGGCTCCCGCGCGAGCGCCCTGGCGAGCGCGACGCGCTGGCGCTCGCCGCCCGAAAGCTCGGCCGGACGGCGCTCCTCCAGGCCTTCGAGCCTCACGCGCGCGAGGAGGCTCTTGGCCTTGCGACGTGGGTCCGGCTCCAGGCCTGAGCCGAGCGCGATCGCGACGTTGTCCAGCGCCGAGAGATGCGGAAAGAGCGCATAGTCCTGGAACACGAGGCCCACCCGGCGCGCCTGCGGGGGCACGAACACGCCGCTCTCGGACGAGAACCAGGTCTCGCCATCGACGGCGACGAGCCCGGCGCTCGGCCGCAGGAGGCCGGCGATGGCGCGCAGCACCGTCGTCTTGCCGGCCCCCGACGGGCCGACGAGCGCCAACAGCTCGGTGCTCCGGCAGGTGAGCATCACGTCGAGCGGGACCGGCCTCGCCGCGAGAAGTCTCACCTCAAGCGCGCACCGGGCGCTAACCTCACCCATGGAGCCACGGCCTCCGCCGCGCCATGACGTGAACGATCGCGATGGCAAGAAACGAGAAGGCCAGGAGCACGGCCGCCATCGCGCCGGCCTCCCAATTCCGGAATGCCTGCACCCGGTCGTAGAGCGCGATCGAGAGCGTCTGTGTCTCGCCCGGAATGTTGCCGCCGATCATCAGGATGACGCCGAACTCGCCGAGCGTATGGGCGAAGGTCAGCGCGAGCCCCGAGACCAGCCCCGGCCATGCCAGCGGCAGCTCGATCTTGAGAAACGTCCGCCAGTTGGAGAGGCCGCTCACCCAAGCCGCCTCGCGCACGGCTGGCGGGATCGCCTCGAAGGCGCGCTCGAGCGGCTGAATGGCGAACGGCAGGTTGGCGATCAGAGAGGCGACGAGGATGCCGGAAAAGGAGAACACGAGCGGGGCGCCGAACAGCGAGGCGAAGAGGCGCCCAAGTGCGGAGCCCGGAGCGAAGCCGACCAGCAGGTAATAGCCGAGCACGGTCGGCGGCAGCACGAGCGGCAGCAGGATCAAGGCCTCGAGCAGGGCCTTGCCGCGAAATTGCCCCCATGCAAGGGCCCGTCCGGCGACGACGCCGACCGGCAGGATCAGCACGCAGGTCCAAAAGGCGAGCTTCAGCGACAGGGCGAATGCGGTCCAGTCCATGGCCCAAAACTCTACCGCTCGCGAGCTCAACCGGGCTCGCCCGGAAGGGTGAAACCGTATCTCTTGAGAATGGCCCGACCCCCTGGGCCCCGCACGAGCTCGAAAAACTCCCTGGCCACGCTCCCTGCCCCCTTGACGAGCACCATGCGCTGGCGCAGGGGCGTGTGCCAGTCCGCTGGGATGAGGGCAAACGTCCCCCGGCGCCCCACGTCTGGCGACAGCGCTAGCGAATGGGCGATTATGCCGCCTTGCGCGGCTCCGGAGGTGGCGAATTGAGCGGCTTGGCTAACGTTCTCGCCGAGCACCAGCTTGCCCTCGAGGGCGCTCCAAAGATCCTTGCGGATGAGCACCTCCTTGGCCCTCTGCCCATAGGGCGCGTGCTCGGGATTGGCGATCGCGAATTTCTCGACGCGGCCGCGGGCGAGCGCCGCCTTGAGGTCCTCGAGCGAGCCGTCCGCCTCGAGCGGCGAGCCGTGGGGGACGATGATGACGATGCGCCCCAGCGCGTAGATCACACCCTCGCCTTCGGTCAGGCCGTCGCGCGCGAGCGCCAGGACGTGGCTCTCGTCGGCGGAAAGGAAAAGCTCGATCGGCGCCCCTGAGCGGATCTGCCGGGCAATATTCCCCGACGACCCGAACGCGAGCCTCACGTCTCGCCCCGTTTGGGCAGCAAAAAGAGCCCGGATCTCGGCGAGCGCGAACTGGAGATCGGATGCGGCGGCGACGACCGGCTCCTCGGCCGCACGGCCCAGACCCGGCGCCCAAAAGAGCGTGATGACGGACGCCAAAATACCTCGGCGCAAAATCTGCATCCCACCTCCGGCCGCATCTCAGCCGCTCTCTATCTTTGCGCGGCCTCGCTCAACACCTCGCCTTGCCCATCGGCGGCCGGAACAGCGGACACCACCTCGGTCCCCGGCGCAAAGGTCTCATGGGCCAGAAAGCGCGCCTTGAGATCGACGCTCGAGCGCCGCCCGATGGCGGCACGGTTCGCATGCAGCCACTTGTGAGTCTGGGTTCGTCCGGCCCCGTGGAGATAGGTGAAGAGCCCCCAATCGGGCCTCATCTTGCTCTCGTCGCTCAAGGCGCCGGTGTAGCGGCCGGCCTCGATCAGGTGGAAGCGATGGCGGGCGAGCGCCCTGAGCCGGCCCCTGCGGGGCCGGACCAGGCCGCCCATCGTCTCACGCACGGTCTCGATGATCTCGACGTCGCGCAGGAGCGGCGCGTTGAAGGTCAGCCGGTTGACGTGACTCGCGATCTCGCGCACGCCTGTCGGCAAGCCGTGCTTGACGAGCGGGTTGATCTGCACGATGAGCGTGTCGGCGACCGGACTCTCGAGTGCCAATGTCACGAGGTCGGGATTGGCCGAGAAGGCCCCGTCCCAGTAAGCCACGCCGTCGATCTCGACCGCACGATGCAGGGTCGGCAAGCACGCAGAGGCAAGCACGGCTTGGAGAGTGAGGTCCGATCGGCGAAACAGCCGCGCGCGCCCCGTCGCCACCTCGGTCGCCGCGATCAGGAACTCGATCGGAGACGAGGTCTTGAGCTTTGCGAAGTCGATCGCTTGCGAGAGCAGAGTGCGCAAAGGATCGAAACCGAGCGGGTTCAAGTCGTAGGGCGACCATAGGCTCGTGACGTGGCTGAGCGAGGCGGATTGGATCAATCCGTAAAAGAACGGATTGAGCCGCAAGAGGTCCGGCACGCGCGCCTTGTAGACCGCCTCCCACACTTGGCGCAGCTTGGAGCGGGCGCCGTCGCGGCCGCCGTCCAAAAGGCCGGCGGCCAAGGCGACCGCATTCACCGCTCCCGCGCTCGTCGCCGAAATCCAGCCGATCTCGAGGCCCTCCTCCTCGAGCAGGCGATCGAGCACGCCCCAGGTGAAGGCCCCGTGCGCGCCGCCCCCCTGGAGCGCAAGGTTCAATTTGATTTTCCGATGGAACAGCCGCACGTGATCTCCCGCCGTTGAGCGACAAGCTTCTATCATGTCAGGGCTGCGACCGGCAGCACAACCGGCACCCCACCGATGCTCGCCAGCGTTGCGCGAATGCCATAGGCTGCGGCAAGACGCTCCGAGGTCAAGAAGTCGCAGGTCGGGCCGTCGGCCATCGGCTCGCCGTCTTTCAGGAGCGACGCGCGGCCGCAGCACCTCAGCGCGAGCGAGAGATCGTGTGCAGCGCCACCATGACGCCATGCCCCGCTGCGGCCGACCGGGGAGCGAGGGCGCGATGACGCTCGAGATCGTCGAGAAGATGAGTGTTGCCGGGGCTGCCGTCAACGAGGACCGGGTGGGCGCGGCGGGCGCGCTCGCCTGGGTGATCGACGGAGCGACAGACGCCGTTGCGACGCCGCTCGCCGGGGAACGCTCCGATGCGGACTGGATCGCCGGCGAGATCGACGCCGCCCTGCGCGGCCAGGCCGCGGGACTGGCGGCGCCGCTGGCCGGGCTGCCGGCCAGCCTCGCGGCCGAAATCGCTCAAAGATTCGAGCGCGCAGCGCGCCGGCCGCCTGCCGGGCGCGCCGAGCATCCCTCGGCAGCAGGATTGATCGTGCGCGCCGCGGGACAGGGCCTCGACTACGTGAGCCTCGGCGATTGCGCGCTGATCGCCGCCGATGGCCAGCGGACGTGCTACGTCGGGGTCGGCGAGGACAGGGCCGGCGACCGCTGGGTCGCCGAGGCGATCGCGTCCTACCTCGCGAGCAATACGGGGGCGAGCCTCGCGGCGGCGCGCGCCAATCTCCGAGGCGCCTTCGCCGCCGCCCGCGCCGTCATGAACACGCCCGGCGGGTACGGCATTTTCTCCATTACGCCGCCGCCGGCCGAACTGGTTGGCTCGGGCAGCCTCGATCTCGCGCCGGGCGCCCATGTGCTCCTGGCCACCGATGGCCTCATGCGTCTCGTCGACGTGTTCCGGCGCTACGATGCGCGGGCCCTCGTCGAGGCCGCCCGCGCGCGTGGCCTGGCGGCCCTTGCCCGCGAGCTGCGCGACCTCGAGCAGGCGGACGTGTCGTGCGCCCTTTTTCCGCGCGCTAAGGTGTCCGACGACGCCAGCGCCGTGCTGCTGCGCGTTCCCTGAACCGGGCGGGCGGCAAAAAACCGCCGTGGCCTCGGGCGCGAAGATCGGCTACTGTCGCGGCGCCGGATCGATCACCATCGGGGCGGCACGTTGCAAAGAGACCTCGGAGGGACGGGTGCTCTCGGCATCACGGTCAGAAATTCAGTCAGGGGAGTATGCAATGAAAGCGAGTTCCTTTGTGCGCGCGGCGCGGTGTGCAGCCATTGCCGGAGCGCTGACGATGATATGGGGCACGGCGCCCGCGAGCGCCGCTTGCAAGGGCCACTTCCATAAAGGCTCGGCCACCGCGACATTCAGAGCGGTCGCCGGGCTCAAGGCCAGGAACGAGTGGCGCGGCAAAGTTCGCGCCCACGACGGCAGCGGATGGACCTATTGGTCGAAGGCCGTCGCCAAGACCGAGAACTGCGACAAGTCGGGGCCGGGCGACACCTGGTATTGCAGCGCGCGGGCGCGTCCCTGCAAGTGACAGCCGACATCCGTTCGTAGAGCGCGGACGGAGAATGCTGGTTGGGCCCGAAGCCGAGAGCGCACGAGGCGCGTCCTCTCCTCATGACGCCACAGCGAGAATCTGCGGGGCGAGGACGCGACGCTCGAGGTCGATAATCGGACCGCCCGGCGCGGCAAGCCCGCGCGTGCGGCATTCGATCCTGAGCTCACCCCCGTCGCGGCCGAGGCGCAGCAAGTTGTAACGGGCGAGTGGCTCCGGCCCGTGCTGCCGGCCCGCCGATCCCGAAGCGACGCCGAGCACCGGAACATGCCCGCGGCTCCATTGCCGCCAGGCCAGCATGTCGCGGTGGTTGTGGCCGTGGAGCACGAGCTCGGCTCCATGCTCGAGCAGCACGCGCTCGAAGTCGGCCGCGTCCTCGAGAGCGCGCAGCCGCGGCGCCATTCCGGCAAGCGGGGGGTGGTGGATCAGGACGACGCGGATCATGCGCGTCTGCGCAAGCCGCCCGAGCGTCTCGCCGAACGCGCTCAACTGGCGCGCACCCAAATGACCGGCGGCGACGAATGGCGGGGTCGGCACGGCAGAATTGAGGCCGACGAGCGCGACCGGCCCCACGCGGCGCACGAACGGGAATCCCTGATCGCTCTTGCCCGCATGCTCAGCGCCCCAGGCGTCCGACGTCATGTAGGGGGCCCAGCGCGCGAGGCACGAGGCACCATGGAGCCGCGCGGTATAGATGTCGTGGTTGCCTGGCACCACCGACACGCGGCCGGGCTCGCCGAGAGCGCCGAGCCACGACGACGCCGCATCGTACTCGGCGGGCAGGCCGATGTTGGCGAGGTCTCCCGTGACGACGATGTGATCGGGGCCCTGCGCCACGGCATCGGCGGCAATCGCGTCGGCTACGCCCTTCTGATGCACGAAGCGGCGGCCGCGATGCCAATTGAGGTAGCCGAGCCCGCGCTTCAGGTTCCAATAGCGGGGATGGAAGCCCGTTATGGGCGCCAAGTGCACGTCCGAGATGTGGGCGAGCGTGATCGTCTCGGTCATATCCGCCAATCAGAATTGTGGTTCCGCCGCAGCCAAGGAGAAGGCTCCAGTATCCGGTATCGCGGCTTCGCGATACACACAACCGGTGTCGCTCCGTCTCAGTCTCGAGGAGGAGCGAAGCTTATCTTGCCAAAGGGGCCAGAGAGAGGGAAACGAGCAATCGCCACGACAGGGGATTTCGCGTGCCCGCACCCGCTTTTGTCACCAAGCTCGTCCAACGCTATTGGCGCCGTTCGCGAGCTGTCACGCTCGGCGCGCAGGGGCTCGTCCTCGACCGCCACGATCGCGTGCTCTTGATCCGCCACACCTACCGCCCGGGCTGGCATTTCCCCGGCGGCGGCGTCGAGAGCAAGGAAACGGTGCTCGAGGCCCTGCGCCGCGAGCTCGCCGAGGAGGCCGGCATCGTGCTCGAGGGGGCGCCCGAGCTGTTCGGCCTCTACGCCAACTTCCACTACTTTCCAGGCGATCACATCGCTCTGTTCATCGTGCGCGAATGGCGCCAGCCGCGCGTTCCGCTACCCAGCCGCGAGATCGTCGAGCAGGGGTTCTTCAGCCGCGACGGGCTGCCCGCGAGCATTCACCCGCCGACGCACGCCCGGATCATGGAGGTCATGGCTGGCAGGGCCAGAACCGAGACGTGGTAGCATCGTTGCGCCCCTTGCGAAATCCTCTCGAGGTCCGCCGCCGATGTCACCCAAGGTCACGACCCGGCCCGTTACGCCGGATGATCTATCGCGGATCGCCGCCCTCCATGCAGAGGTGTTCGGGCCGGGCCGCTTCGCGCGCTCGGCCTACCGGGTGCGCGAGGGGAGAGGCGAGGGTGCGAGCCCGATCTCGCGCTTTTGCCGCCTCGCGCTCTCAGGGAATCGCGTGGTCGCCGCCGTGCGCCTGACCGAGGTCACGATCGGCGGCCAAGGCGGCGCACTGCTTCTGGGGCCGCTCGCGGTGGCGCCCGATGTCGCAGGGCAGGGCTTCGGGCGCCAGATCGTGGGCGAAGCACTCGAAGCGGCGAAGGGGGCCGGAGCCCGCCTCGTCGTCCTCGTCGGCGACGAGCCTTACTATGGCCGGTTCGGCTTCAAGCCCGTTGCGCCCGGCCAGATCACGCTCCCGGGCCCGGTAAACCCGATCCGCCTGCTCGCGGCCGAACTCGCCCCCGGCGCAATGGCCGAGTATCGGGGGATGGTGTCGGCCCACTAGATGTGAAGCCTCAAGAGGTTGTTCCCGAGCAAGCAAGAAAAGCTCTACCTGAACGTCAGGAGCTTGCCTTCGATCTGGATGATGCAGCTGTCGATGTTGTGGAGAATGTCGTCGGTGCGATCGAGGTCGCGCCCGATCGCCTCGACGTCGCGCAGCGGCACGGTGGTGCGGAAGACACGCGAGACGCGCTGCAGCGTGGCCAGCAGGCCTCTCTTGCGCGCTTGGCGCTCGCGCTCGCGCTCGGCGACATCGAGGGCGCGGCGGGCTGCGCGCTGCTCTTTCAGCATCCGCCGCCTGACCAGATTGAGCTCCTTCTTCTTGTGTCGCAGCTCCTTGATGGCGGCCTTGGCCTCGGCCGCCGAGCGAACCTCCACCATGACCTCGGTTCCCTCGATCTTCGCGAAGCGCATTTCCCTGAAGTGCATGCCTGTGCCCGCCGATGTCCTAACGGCTCTAGCTGTGTAAACTACACCAGAGGCATGGCGATCGTCAGCCGCCGGACGCCGCGAGGGCCGAGGGGACCCGCATGCGACCGCACGTCCGGCGCGGCCCCGCTTGCCAAGCTGGCCCGGCGCCGCCAACTCCGCTAAGGATGGTGGCCGCAAGCGATGGGATGGCGCCCGGCACGCATGAGCAAGACCGCGACCACAGCCGAGACTCCGGGCGAAAGGCCGGCCGTCGGCCTCCGCGCCGCGATCGTTCCGGTGACGCCGTTCGAGCAGAACTGCACGCTTCTTTGGGATGCGAAGAGCAAGGCGGGCGCCGTCGTCGACCCCGGCGGCGATCTCGACCGCATCCAGCGCGCCATCGCCGAGGTCGGCATGACGCCCGAAAAGATCCTGCTGACCCACGGGCACATCGACCACGCGGGCGGCGCCAGCGAGCTGCGCTCGGCGCTCGGCGTGACGATCGAGGGCCCGCACGCCGCCGACCGCTTTCTGCTCGACAACCTCGAGGCTCAGGGGCGCGCTTACGGAGTAGCCGCGCGCAACGTCACCCCCGACCGCTGGCTCGAGGACGGGGATACGGTGACGGTCGCCGGCCACACCTTCGACGTGCTGCATTGCCCCGGTCACTCGCCGGGATCGGTCGCGCTGGTCAACCGCGCGCAGAGGTTCGCGCTCGTCGGCGACGTGCTGTTCCGCGGCTCGATCGGCCGCACCGACCTTCCCTACTGCGACCACGAGGCGCTGATCACGGCGATCAAGACCAAGCTCCTGCCCCTGGGCGACGAGTTCGCCTTCATCTGCGGGCATGGGCCGACGAGCACGATCGGCGCCGAGCGCCGCACTAACCCGTTCCTCACGTAGGCGATTTTCCCCCTCTCCCCGGTCATGGCGGAGCCATGCCCCGCATGGACCGGGGAGAGGGGACGAGTGAGGCTCACCAGCGGAAGCCCCATTCGAGGCAACCGAACACGCCGCATTCGTTCTGCATCGTGCCGTAGCCGGCGAGCCGGCCCTCGTTCTCGAAGAAATCGACCGTCTCGACCCTGAGCGTCTCCGAGCAGCTCGTGCGGCAGCCGACCCATGTCCCGCCGGGCAGACGGACCTCGAGCCCCCTGCGCGCCGCCCTGACCGGCCCCGACACGGCCCCGTTTCCATAACGGCTGTAAGCGACGACGTAATCGGGCCCCGGCTGGCCGCGCCAGCGCGAGCCGGCGGAGGCGGCGTCGGCGAGCGCGCCCATCGCGGCGGCGAAGGCAAGACCGGCAACGATGATCGAGCGTGTCATGAGGGCCTCCGATGGCGAATGCGGCGCAGCCCAGCCTAACACAGGGAAAGGTCACGGAAATATGGCCCGTGCGCATGCACGGGTCGCGTGTGGCTCTATCGCATCGCCGGCCGTGGCGTCAGATCTTCGAAAATTGAAGGTTCGCGCCGCGGAACCCGGGCCCGCCGGTCGAGATCGAAACCGACTGGCTGCCGCCGCCCGAAGAAATCGACATCGAGCCCGTGATGTTGCCGGCAATCGACAGGTTGATCTTGCCGGGCGAGGCCTTGCCGGTGACGCTCCCGGACTGGTTGAACTCGCGCTCTTCCCAGGTTCCGGAGACCTGGCCATTGGAATAGGCGAGGCTGGCGCGCATGTTGATCTTGAAGCCGGTGCTGCCGCAGTCGATAGCGATCGAGAGCCCAGTGCCGCCGGACTTCTGGTTGTAATAGCCCTTGCACTTGAGCCGCTCGGTCTTGCCGTTTTCGAGGCGAACGCTGCCGCCGCCTCGCCAAGCGCCGTCGAGGGCGGTGAAGGGGCTTTCGGCCTTGGCATCGAGCGTGACGGCCAGGAGCAGGGATACCGCCAGCGCGGCGGTCGAAAACCGGTGTGGATTTCCTGTCACGGGTGCTGCCTCCGAGAGCGATCGCTCACGCCCAATAGTCGACATTCTAGCAGTTGTCGCGGGCTTTGCGATGTTCTGACGGCCACATGCCAAGATTACTGTGGACGTTTTGTCCTTGTGTTAGGCATGCCGGCAACAGTTCCCGCCGCGCGACGGACCGGCCCGGCAAGCAAATGCCGCCGGGATCGCCGGCGGCACCAGAGTCTCAATCGAGATCGACAGCGTCAGAGGAGCTCGACCTGCCCGGCCTGCTTTCCGCGGCCCTTGCGGTCGTCCTCGAGCACGAAGGAGATCTTGTCGCCTTCGTTGAGGGCGTGGATGCCGGCGCGCTCGAGGGCGGTGGCGTGAACGAACACGTCCTTGCTGCCGTCCTGGGGCGCGACGAAGCCGTAGCCTTTGGCGCTGTTGTAGAATTTCACGGTTCCCGTGATGCGGTCCATGTGGGTCCTTCCCAAATGGGCGTGGTTGGAAGCCAATCGGCGGACGGCACGCCACCGCCCGGAGATCTCAGATATGGGAAAGGGCAAACGGCCGGTGGCGCGCTGGTCAATCCTATAAATCGTGAGGGCGCGGTCCACCGCGGATCGCACCGGCGCGGCGTATATGGACCTCTTCGGCGGCAAAAGCAAGGCAGACGGGGAAAGTATGGTTGTAAATCCATAACACCGCGGCGCCCGTGCGGCCGGGGCGCCGCAGGCGCCACCGGCCTATCCGCGCCTCGGACACGTCCCGCAGAGCGGCGTCTCCGGATCGCAACGGAGAGCACCCGGCAACTGATTAGTCGATCCGCTCGATGGCGGCCGCCATGTCGGGGACGAGGCGCATGCGGTAGGTCGCGCCCTCGCACGTTAAGATCCACACCGCCTCATCGGGCTTCGAGCGCGCGGGGTCGCGCTCCGCGCTCAGCGGGCTCGCGCACGAGAAGCCCTGCTTGCGGGCCTGCACGGCGAGGATCTCCTTTGGCATCTCCTCTTGCGCCCGCGCCGGCGACACGGGGCTGTCAAGGCCGCATGTGACGGACCCGGCCGCAAAGACGAGACCGAGCGCGCAAATCCGAGCCATCGTGATCATCGGGTCCCTCCACTCCTCAGCCGCTCGAGAGCTCGCTCACCTTGGCCAGAAAGGCCTGGACGCGGCCCACGTTGAGGTATTCGTCGAGCTCGACCGCCTTGCCGTTGCGCACCACCCAAAGGTGGGCCATGCGCGTCTCGATCACCTCGCCGGTCGCCTTGTGGCGGTAGCGGATCAGCGGATGCGCCGTGGCCTGCTCGCCCTCGACCAAGATAGCCCCGGGGTCATAGGTGAGGAAATCGTAGCTGTCGATGAAGGCTTGCAGCATCGCCTGCGTCCGCTGCTTGTCCTGCGGCACGCCAGCGCCCGGCACGGCCGCGGGCGGCAGATGGAGCGTGAAGCGAAAGTCGCCGGCGAGATGATCGAGCACGTCGGCGAGGCGCTTCTCGCGGTAAGCGGTGTAAAGCGCCTCGAGCATGGCTACGGTCTCGGTCGTCATGGCAGCCGTCCAACATCGACCGGGCATAGTACCCCACGGCGGCAGCGAACGCACTCGGGAGACAGCCGCGAGACCGCGGCTGTCACCGTTATGTCATACGTCGCCTACGGAGCGATCGGTTGGCGCGTGCCGTGAGGCCGCTGGAAGCGGGAGAGCGCTCACCAGCAGCCGTGCCGGACCAGGCAACGCCGGAACCGCCATGTCCCCCAGCCCCAGCGGTCGGCACATTCATGGCGCCAAAAGCGGCACCGGCGCCAGTGCCAATGGCCGACCGGCTCGACGAGAGTGCTTTGGGCCTTTGCCGCGCCGAGCGACGCGCCGGGCGAGACCACGGTGGCTTGCGAGAGGCGGGGAGCGAGGAGCGCCCCTCCGAGCCCAAGCAGCAGCGCTGCAATCATGACGCGAGTACGAAGCATCGATACCTCCTGAGGCTTCCCGGCGCGCTGTTAAAGATAGCACCTAATCGTGGCGCCGCGACGAAAATCCCGATGCGGAGCAACGGGCGGCGCAGTGTGCCGCACCGGCCGTTTCCCGGGCAATCTCGATGATCCGCGAGGCCGGCGCCGAAGCCGTCCGCGGTCAGGCAGCCGCGGGCTTGCGCGCGGCGAGCCCGAGGAAAATGTAGCTCCAGCCCGTCACGAGCAGATTGATGCCCGTGAGCAGACCGATCGCCCACTCGGCCGAGTCCGGCAGTCCGAGCGTGATCAGGACGCCCGCGGCGATGGCGACGAGGCCGCTGAATATCAGCACGCCCCAGCCGCCATGCGGGCGCAGCTGAACGCCCATGACGATCTCGGCAATGCCTTCGGCGATGAACAGGGCGGCGAGCAGGATCGTGAGCGTCAAGATGCCGGTCAGGGGGAAGAAGGCGAGATAACCGCCCGCGAGCACATAGAGAATGCCGATCAAGAGGCTGAGAGCGAAGCCCGCCCATCTCGAGGCCGAGAATGCGTGCAGGATCAGCACGACGCCGCCGATCAGGAAGATCCAGCCGAGAAAAATCTTGGCGGCGATCGTCGAGACGAGGGGAAAGGCGATGGCGGCCATGCCCGCGATCACGAGCACGATCCCGAGCCCCAGGAACCATCCCCAGTTTGCGGCAACGTAGGCTTTCGCCTCGGCGATTCTCACCGTGAGTTCGGCTTCGGATAATCGCTCGACCATGGCGCACCTCCATCTGTTCGGAGCGGTCTTGTTCGGGGCGAAAGTATAGCGCAGGAGCGGGGAGCCCGGTCCAAAAAGCCCTGGTGTGGGTTACTTCCCAGCCGGCCGGCCCCGGCGCGCGGCTTTGTGCGCCGCAAACGATCAGGCGTTGGCGTCGAGATCGGAAGCCAGCCACGGCTTGAGCGGGGCGGGCAAGATCGGTCGCGGGGGCGGCGCGGGCGCGTCCGGTCATGATCGCATTCGCGGCTCGCGCGATCTCGACGCTGGCCCGGCCGCGAGCCGGAGCGGCCTCGACCGACGGCAATCAACCGGCTTTCCGTCCTGCTATCCCCAGGGCCGCCAGCAGTCCAGCCGCGGCCAGCACGGCAACCGGGTCGGTCAAGTTGGCGAGCGTTCCGGCTGCGAGCGCGCCGTATGAAAGCCCGCCGCGCCCGATTAGGAGCAAGGCGCGGTCCTTCTTGTCGATCTCGTCCATGATCGCATGGGCGTGCTCGAGGCTGCGCGCTCCCGCGAAGTGGTGAGGGGATATGCCGTAGCGCGTGCCCTTGAGGGCGCTGCCGAGATCGAAGCCGGAATCATGGGGGGAGCTCGAGAAGCGGCCGGCGGTGGCTTGTGAAGGGGTCGGCGAGTGGTGCACGGCCACGAACGCCCAATAGAGATCGCCAAACGACGGCCGGTCGGTGCGGGCGATGTCAGGTGCGATTCGCTCGCAGCCCCCGCGCCATAGGTTCGACTCGGGGTCGTCCTCGCAGGTCGTTCGAACCGAGTATGCATACTGAAGGTCACGCCGGCCTTGGCGATCGGCGAGCGCTGCGGCAGCGTACAATCCCGCCGCGGCGAAACACAGGCCGGCGATAATACGCCAGCGGCACCGAATGAAGCACGCGAGCCGGTTCAAGCTGAGGGTGACGCCCTGCATGATCGCAGGCTCCCACCGCCGCCCGGCAGTGGCAAGGCCCTCGAAAAAGGCGCGATATCGGGGTGTGTCTGTTGATGAAGGATGTCTTGAAGTAACTATAATAGTGCTATATAGTGCTATCATAGTTGATACAGGGCGCACCAAATGTCCGACTTCGTCAGCATTCCCATACACCGCTCGCTTTACAATGAGTTCATTCTTCGATCTGGACGTGATGTCGATGTCGCGCGCTGGATCGAGAACATAGTCGACGGCTTCCTGCAGGACACCGAAGGCGACGCGCAGATATGGTCCGACGAACATCGTCGAAGTGTTCTTGCGAAAGAGGCAATTGAGGAGGAACTCCAAGTCGGCGACGCCAAACTCGGTCTCCATTGGCAACACATCTTCCTTCCTAATGGCACGACGCTAAAGATGAAGTACCAGGGCAAAGATCACTTCGCTCATGTACGCCACGAGAAACTCATCTACGGGAAAACGAAATGTTCACCATCCGAATTTGCATCGGTGGTCGCTAACAACACATCACGCAATGCGTGGCGAGATATTTGGATCATGCGCCCAGGTGATAAAGACTGGACATTCGCGGATGACGAACGCAGACGTCCAAGATGATGGAGGTGCCTCGTGCAATTCGGATTGTCACGTCATGCCGAGGTTCGCATGAAGCAACGTGGATTGAAGAAGGCGGATGCTGCCTTCATTCTCGAGCAGGGCAGCCATGATGGCGATTCGCGATATCTCTCTCGGGCGGATGTCGAACAAATCACCGCCTACGCGAAGTTGCTCGTCACAACCGCAAACCGCCTCCGAGGAAAGTCCATCATCTGCGACGGCGACCTTGTTATAACCGCCTTCCATGATCGTAAGCGATTGCGCTGACCCGTGTATTGCTTTTCCATCCGATTACAGCCCCTCCCCCACCTATTTTGATTTGACCGCAAGGATCGGGGTGCGGCGGCGCCGCGGTGGCAATACGTTCCGGCTCAAGAGTGAGACGCGGCGTCCCCCTCTCCCCATCGTCCTTCACGATGGGGAGAGGGTCATGGCGGAGCCATGCCTCCGGCGTGAGGTGAGGGGCAGGTTCTTGCGGTGTCGCCTGCGGCTGCCCCTCACCCTAGCCCTCTCCCTGGTCATGGCGAAGCCATGCTTCGCATGGACCGGGGAGAGGGGACCGTTCGCGCTTGCACGCAACGTGAGATAACTTAAGTCGTATCAACATGACCCGCACACTCGAGAGAGCGCAAACCGCAAGAGCGAGAGCCAAGCCATCGACCGACGACACCCGCTGGTCCGCAGTGGTCGCGCGCGACAAGGCGGCTGACGGCCGCTTTGTCTTCTCGGTCGCGACGACCGGCGTGTACTGCCGCCCCTCGTGCCCGGCGCGTCGCGCGAAGCGCGCCAACGTCGCCTTCCACAACACCTGCGCCGACGCCGAAGCCGCGGGCTTCCGCCCCTGCAAGCGCTGCAAGCCGACCGAGCCCTCGCTTCATGCGCAATACGCGGCCAAGGTGGCCGACGCCTGCCGTATGATCGAGACGGCGGAGGACGCCCCGAAGCTCGACGAGCTGGCTCGCGCCGCAGGCCTCAGTTCTCACCATTTCCATCGCATGTTCAAATCGATCGCGGGTGTGACGCCCAAAGCCTATGCCGTTGCCCACCGCCAGAAGCGCGTGCGCGACAAGCTCAAAAGGAGCACGACCGTGACCGAGGCCATCCACGAAGCCGGGTTCAACTCGAGCGGCCGCTTCTATGCCAATTCAGCCGAGGTGCTCGGCATGACGCCCACCGACTTCCGCGCCGGCGGCAGGAACGCCGAGATCAGGTTTGCCATCGGCGAATGCTCGCTGGGCTCGATCCTGGTCGCCGCGAGCAAGAAGGGCGTCACCGCGATCCTGTTCGGCGACGATACCGACGCGCTCGTGCGCGACCTTAAGAACATGTTTCCCCGTGCCGGGCTGATCTGCGGCGATCGCGCCTTCGAGCGCCTGGTCGCCAAGGTCGTTCGCTTCGTCGAGGCGCCGAGGACCGGTCTCGATTTGCCGCTCGACGTGCGCGGAACCGCGTTCCAGCACCGGGTCTGGACGGCGCTGCGCGATATTCCGGCCGGAGCGACCGCAAGCTATACGGAGATTGCCAAACGCGTCGGGAGACCCAAGGCCGTGAGGGCCGTCGCCCAAGCCTGCGCCGCCAATCCGATCGCCGTGGCAATCCCATGCCATCGCGTGATCCGCAGCGACGGGGGGATCTCCGGTTACCGCGGGGGCGTCGCGCGCAAGCGTGCCCTGCTCGCGAGAGAGGCCAAGTCGTGAACCGCGCCGCCGCACTGGTCCGATCCGAGAACACCGTCGGGCGCCGCATTGGCGCGGTCGATTGGGACCGCGCGGGTGAGGATCTGGACGCGCAGGCCTTTGCGGTCATCGAGCACCTGCTAACGCCGAAGGAGTGCCGGGAACTCGCAAGCCTCTACCCGGATGATGCGCGCTTTCGCAGCCGCGTGGTCATGGCCCGCCACGGCTTCGGGCGCGGGGAGTACAAGTATTTCGCCTATCCCCTGCCCGGACTGATTTCAGATTTGCGTACCGGGACCTATCCGCATCTCGCGGCCATCGCCAATCGCTGGAACGAGGCGATGGGGATCGATAACCGCTATCCCGGCAATCTCGCCCAATTCCTCGCGCGCTGCCACGGCGCGGGCCAGACCCGCCCCACGCCGCTGCTCCTGCGCTACGGACCCGGCGACTTCAATTGCCTGCATCAGGACCTCTACGGCGCGCATGCCTTCCCGCTGCAGGCGGCGATCCTCCTGTCGCAGCCGGGCGACGACTTCTCGGGCGGCGAGTTCGTGCTGACGGAGCAGCGCCCGCGCATGCAGTCGCGGGCCGCGGTGGTCCCGCTCACCCGGGGCGATGCCGTGGTGTTCCCGGTCCATCATCGTCCCGTGCGCGGCGTGAAGGGCACCTACAGGGTCAACCTCCGGCACGGGGTCAGCGCCGTGCGCAGCGGTGAGCGGCACACGCTCGGGATCATTTTCCATGACGCCGAATAGCAGCTCGCCCTCTGGGAGCCGCTCGACCATGGCGCGGATCGAGGCGTTGTGAGCCGTCCTGCTCAGGCGGGAGCAGAGCACGCAGGCTCGCAACGCCGCCCAAGCGCCGCGGGTTCGTTCTCATCTACTCTCCGGCCCCTCGATGCCACGGCGCCGGGGCGGCATGATTGGGGGATGGCTCAAGACCCCATGTTGTGGTACGAAACGACTTATTCGCGTTTCGGGGGTGTCACAGTAAGAGCCGGTTTCATGATCAGTCTCTTTTTCAGGTTGGGCATTTGTATATTGTTTGCCGGTTCGACCGGCTCGTTTGCGATGGCTGCGGAGACAAATGCGGGACGGGTGCTCACCTCCAGTGAGGTCGACACCGCGCTCAAAGTTGAAGCCAAGGCGAATGAGCAGGAGCTGGCGCGGGCTGCGCCGTTCCTCGAACGAAAGGCGCTGCCCGGCCTCAATGAGACCGTGGCCGGCAAGGCTGGCAAGACGGTCATCATCCGCGAGGCGGTCGCGCCTCATCTTTCTGGCTTCGAGCGCGCCGCTCCTGGCCTGCCCCGGCGCGCCTTTGTCATGCGCTACGATTACGCGACAGGGGTGACGACGCGCACGCTGGTCGATCTCGACGCCGAGAAGGTGATCGATCTCAAGGCCGAGGCGAACTATCCGACGCCGCTCGCCAAGGAGGAGCTGGACCGGGCGCTGGAATTGGCCCGAGCGGCGTCTCCCGAGCTCGATAAGCTCCTCAAGGACCATCCGACCGATCGCGAACTTCAGGTTCTCGTACCGATCGACAATGCGCCGACCAGCCCGAGATACGGCCACCGCCTCGCCATTCTTTGGCTCGAGGTGCCAAAAGCAACAAATCGAATTCTCGTCGATTTGAGCGACGAGAAGGTGGTTTCCACGAACTATTAGTCCCCGGGGGGTGTCATGCGTCTCTTCCCGTTCGCCGCGGCACTGAACCGCGCGCTTTGGGCCATTATGTGCGCCGGCGGGCTGATCGCCGCTTCGCCCAAGTGGGCCGGCCCGGCTCTCGCCGCCGAGGTCGTGCAGTATTTTCCCGACGGCACGCAACCCCCTGAGGCGGAAAGCGGCTGGCGCCTCAACTATGAGATTCTCCGCCCGAATACGCATGGATACGGCGGCTCGGCGGTTCTAGTGTTTACCGGCGTCGAGTTCATGCGCGGCTACAAGCCCCCCGGCGAGCAGGATTGGATCAGGATCCTGAACAATCTCGTGCTGGTCGAAATGTACGTGCCCTATAACGACGGCACGGAAATCTTCGATATTACCGGCTACTCGTTCGATCTCGTCCCCGCGAGCGCAGCCTATCTTCCCCCGAGCGGCATCATTCGCGGCGCCGTGCAACCCGACGGTGTGGTCATTGCCGAGGTCGTCGATGAAAACGTGCGCTGGATGGACAATGCCATTGGCGGCGATGGAACCCGTAACAAAGTGCGCCGCGGGCAGTCGCTAGAGCTGTGGGCAACGCTTTCGGCGAGCAACTACCGTTACGTGCTCCGCTACGGCTTCGCGGACGACGGCAGCATCAGGGTGCGTGCCGGCGGCACGGCAGCCAATCTGCGATCGGTTCCGGCGGGGGAGCATGCGGGCGTTCACGTGCACATGCCGGCATGGCGCATGGAATTCGATCTCGGCGCCGCGTCAGCCAACAGGGTCGATGTTGTCGAACGTGAGTACGATCCTGCCCGACCTGCTGCCGACGTCACGCATCGCGCCGTCACCGCCGAGACCGGTGTGGTCTGGAACGCCGAGAAGTTTACGACTCTCAAAGTGACGAGCACGCAGTCCATGAACCGGCACGAACCGCCCCTCAACATCGCCTATAAGATTGTGCCGATGAGGTCGGGATCGACGCGCACGTATCGCGACTTCACCAAGTTCGACTTTTGGATCAGCCGCCGCGACCCGGCGACAGAACCGCGGGCGACCGCCGCGCCCGAGCTGCGGTTCGTCGATGTTCCAGACAATATCAGCAATCCGGAGCCGGTCGAGGGTCAGCCGGTCGTCATCTGGCATCACGCGGCTGTTCACCACATTCCTCGTACGGAGGACTTCGGACGGGTTGGATGGTCTGCCCGCGACGGTGTTGCGATCAACCATTGGACCGGCTTCGACCTGATGCCGCACAATTTCTGGGACAAGACGCCGCTTTTCAAGCGCTAGCCCATGGTCGCGTCAGACCCTATCAGTCTGACGCGTGAATCATGGTCTAAACTCATAACTTACGAGCGTGATTCACGTCTCGGATGTTGCCATCCGAGACGAGCAGGTTTTAGTGCGGTGCGTCCACGTCGCCGCCCAGCGGCATTGAGAAACGTCTCTGCCGTCAGGCCGTGAGCTGGCGCGCCCGCGTGAAGGCGTGGCGAAAGTCGAGCGAGAGCGGTTCTTTCGAGGCGATCATTTGCTTGAAAAGGCCGGACTCTGTCTTGTACTTGATGTCGCCGATGGTGAGCGCGCCGACGCCCAAAGCTTTGCAGCCGGGCAGCGGCGCACCATCCATGAAGAGCTCCACGCCTTCCACTCCCGACGGCGGCACGGCATTCACGTCGGCGACGACGAGGAGGTCCTTTGCCAACGCCAAGTGCTCGGCCGTGAGGACGCGCACGCCCGCCGTTGCAGCAACAAAAACGACCTCGGCAGTCCCGATAATTTTCCGCTTCTGCTCGTCCGTCTCGGCGCTGACGGGTTCGAGGTCAACCCCGAAACGCTGCTTAGTAACCTTGGCCGACCTGATGAGGCGATCGACGCCCCGGTGGGCGACGAGCTGCACGTGCGCGCCCTCGAGCGCGGCGAGCACGGACGAGGCGTAACCGACCACGCCCGTGGCTCCCAGCGCGACAACCCTTGTGCCCTTCCAGCTGCGGCTTAATTTGAGCTTCAGGACCCGCTCGACACAGGCGACCATGGCGGCGGCGGTCGTGAAAGAGCCGGCCGGGTCGGCGAATACAGAGAGCTGGAAGGGAGGCACCATGGCCTTCTTCGCGGCGTCCATCATGTCGAGGGCGAGGATCGCGTCCTTGCCGCCCAAGAAAATGCCCGTGCGCACGCCGTGCGCGGGAGGGCGCGAGAAGATCGCATCCTGGACGAGTGCCGTCACGTCCTCGGGCGTGACATTGTTGTACGGAATGATGACCCTATAGCCGGCGTCGGCCGCCATGTTCACGTCGAACGGGCTCGTATGCTTTTGCGGCGAGAGCACGTGCAGGATGGGCGTCGGCTCGCTTAGCATGGCCTCCCTGTTAGGTAGCCCCCCTGAATACGTTTGGCTAAGGAATTCCGCGTCATCGCGAATGGATTTGGCCAGTCCATCGCAGACATCAGGCATGTCGCCGTCAATCAAGCCGACGAGTATTTGCGCCTTCAGGTGGAGTTCTTCGAGCGAGCGGGCCTGGTACCGGCAAACCTCCCAAGCCCTGTCGTAAAGTGTCTCCGGCAACATTTGCTCTTTCGCCATGTCGCCCGCTTTACCGTTGAGCGCCCTGAGGGATTGCTGCAGGAGAAAAACACTTATGCCGGTGGCGAGGAACTCGAGCGCAGCGCCATTACCGCCCTCGTCCGCTACGGCCGAATTCCCCGCCTGCTCTGGCCCCGCGTCCGAATGTCCTTATCTTTGGCTTCACCGTCCCGTGTCCTCGTCCAGCGCCGAGTCGATGCACAAGCGTGAGCGCACGATGGCATGGATCAAGCTTTAACAGTTGACCGAAGCGATAGGTTATTTGACACTCGGTCGGTTTTCTTCCTGTTTATAGTGAAAGTTCGGTGCGAGGCGTGCAGCGTTTTGGGGCACGCATATGCTCATCACCGCGCGGGGTTTGATTCTTCTCGAGGCCTTCATGCAGAGCCGGGGCCTCGACTACCACCGCGCTGTGCGTGACGTGGGAATTGACCCGGCTGTCGTCCAGGATCCCGAAGCCGAATTGCCTCTGCGCAGCATCATGCAGCTCATGGAAAACGTGGCGCGGGAGTCGGGCAACGACGCTTTCGGCACGCAGGTTGGAGCGTCCTATCAAATCGGGCTCGTTGGCGCGAGCGACTATGCCATGTGCAATGCGCCGACGCTGCGCGCAGCGCTCACCGACTACGTTCGCTATCTTGGCCTTGCCGCCAAGGGCCTTAATGCGCGCTTCGTTGAAGGTCCAGGCAAAAGCTATGTTTCTTGGGACCTACCGGCCGCATTGGGACCGCATACGCAGTTCATTGGTGCGGTGTTGGCTGCTCAAGCTGTTCGCATCCGTCACATCATGTGCGATCCCTCGTTTCCTATTTTTGTCGACCTTCAACGAAGTTCCCCGCAGGCACTCGACGAGTTCACGAGAATCTTTGGGCCCCGTGTCTGCTTCGAGCAGCCACATGACCGGATTGGCGTCCCAACCAACACCTTGAATAGGCCGCCTGGGGCGGCGGACCCGCAGCTTTACAGGGTGATCGTTCGCTGCGCCGAGAAGGCGTTGGCCGAGCGCGACGAGGCGAGCGACACGGTTCTCCGTTTGACGTCGCATATCACCGAAGCCCTGCCACACGGTCCGGTGGACTTTGCGGCGGCTGCGAAATCCGTGGGCATGTCCCCTCGCGAGCTCAGGCGCGAACTCGAACGGGAACACACGACATTTCGCGACCTTGTCGATGAAACCCGCAAAACCCTGACGGCCCACTATATCAACGACACCGCGCTGGCAATGACGGAGATTGCTTTCCTAATCGGCTTCTCCCAGCTCAGCGCGTTTTCCAGAGCGGTGAAAAAGTGGTTCGGTACAGCCCCACGCGAGCTTCGAAAGAAGCGTCGATCTCGACGAAGCGGGTGATCGCTCATGGCACACGAGCGATGTTCACGCCCGCGAGACCAGGTCCGGTTTGCGGCGGAATGAGGCGCCGCCTCAATCCGCGAACGGGTCCTTCATGAGGATGGTGTCGTCGCGCTCGGGCGAGGTCGAGAGCAAGTCGACCCTGCACTCGATCAGCTCCTCGATGTGGCGCACGTATTTCACCGCCTGCGCCGGCAGCTCGGCCCAGCTCCTGGCGCCTCGGGTCGAT
>DATETZ010000051.1:0-2600 GCA_035283385.1 Hyphomicrobiaceae bacterium | reverse complement strand
CGGACGAGCCCGAGCCGCCGGCGCGGGAAAAGGAGCCGGGCCAGGGCCCGGCTCAAGTCTCACCACGCTATCCGCCGCAAAGCCCACGGGTGGTGGCATTTGACCCGCCGGGCCCCGCGCCAGATGCTTCTACTACGTCTCTCGCCGGCGCCGGATCAGCCCCGCCGCCGCAGGCCGGTCTCAGCTTTTCCACTGGCGGGCCTTGGCGATCAGGAAATCGCGCAGCACCTGCACCTTTTTCGATGTCTTGAGCTCCTCGGGGTAGACGAACAGGATCGGTAGCGTGGGGGGGTCGATCTCGGCCTTGGTGAGCACGGGGATGAGGTCGGTCTCTTTCTCCGTCAGGTAATCGGGGATCATGCCGATGCCGATGCCGGCGAGGATCGCATACTTGATCGCCACCACGCTGTTAGCGCGCAGCACGGGAATGCGCGGCTCCATTCCGTCCCGGCCCGCGGTCTCGAGCCAGGTCGTAGCGGGCAGGTGCTGCGAGGCCTGGCCGCTATAGGACAGGATCCGGTGGCCGTGGTCGAGATCGGCAAGCGTGTTGGGCGCTCCGAAGCGGCGCACGTATTGGGTTGAGGCCAGAGGGCGCACTTTGGCGTTGAAGAGCGGGCGGCGGATCAGGTGCGTCTGCTCGGGCTCGCGCGTCCATATGCCGACGTCGGCCGCGCGCATCGGGATGTCGATCTGCTCGTCGTCGAGAATGAGGTCGACGCGGATCTCGGGGTAGAGATCCATGAATTCCTTGAGGCGCTGCGACACCCAAACCGTTCCGAGCCCGACCGGAGCCGCGATCCTGAGCTCGCCCGACGGCTTCGTCGTCGTGTCGGCGAGCAGCGTCTCGGCGGTCTGCAGCTTGGTCATCACCTCGGCCACGGTGGCGTAGAGAAGCTCGCCCTGCTCGGTCAGCACGAGGCCGCGCGCGTGACGATGGAACAGCGCGACCTTCAAGTCGCGCTCGAGCGCGGACACCTGGCGGCTCACCGCCGACTGGCTCATGTGAAGCGCCTCGCCCGCGTGCGTGAAGCTGCCGGCGGCCGCGGCGGCGTGGAAGATCCTGAGCTTGTCCCAGTCCATCGGCGAAACTCCAGACCGCAGACCGCGCGCCGCGCGCGGCGGCTCGCGGTACAAATAAACTCTCCCCAGCCTCGAATTCTGATTATTGGCGGCGACTTGGGCGCCGGGCGGCGCGGATCGCAATGGGCTGAGCAAGAGATTAGCTAACGCTCAGCTAAGCGCAATGGCATGAATGAAATCAGGGTCTCGCGCCGAACGGTGCCACCGCCGGCGCGCGACGGCCAGCCGCACCGTTGCATGGTCCGTAAAGAGGGCTATATCGCAGGCAGGCGCCGAGTTTTAACCGTCAGGAGAGCTTTTCGAGATGACGATTCGAGGATTCGTTGTCGCAGCCGTTGCTGCGTATCTGGGGGCTCATTCCATGTGTGCGCCGGCCGCCGCTGCCGGACCGGCCAAGCTGTGGGAGGTGACAGGCCTCGAGGCGCCAGAATCCGCACTGCCGGACCCCGAGGCGGGCGTCGTTTATGTGAGTAGCGTGGGCGGCGCCTCGGGCGACAAGAACGGCAACGGGTTCATCTCGAAGATCGCGCTCGACGGAAAGATGGTCAGCCTCAAATGGGCCGCGGGCCTCGATGCGCCCAAGGGGCTCGCGCGTGCCGGCGAGCGTCTTTACGTTGCCGACATCGACCGCCTGGTCGAGATCGATGTCAAGACCGGCAAGGCTCTTGCGAGCTATCCGGCCAAGGGTGCCCGGTTCCTCAACGACGTTGCCGCCGATGGCGAAGGCCGCATCTACGTTGCGGACACGTTCACCAACACGATCTGGCGCCTCGCGGAGGGGCGCTTCGAGCCGTGGCTCGCAAGCAAGGCGTTGAACTCGCCCAACGGCCTCCTGGTGCAGGGCGACAAGCTGATCGTCGCGCCATGGGGCGTGACGGCCGAGGACGGCAAGCCCGGCGTGCCCGCCGGCCTGCTCGAGGTCTCGCTCAAGGACAAATCCGTTCGCCCGCTCGGCGACGGCACGCCTGTCGGAAACCTCGACGGCATCGAGGCCGAAGGACCGTCCACGTACCTCGTCACCGACTGGGTGGCGGGCGCGCTGCTCCGCATCGAGACCTCGGGCAAGGTGACGCCGCTGCTCGACTTCAACCAGGGCAGCGCCGATATCGGCTACGTCCCGAGCACGAAGACGGTTCTCGTGCCACTCATGAATGACAACAGGCTCGAGGCCTACCGCATCGAGTAGGCGCCCGCGCGCCGCCGGAGCGAAGTTGAGCAGGCTGCACGCCGCAGACTGGCTCCCAGCGCGGGCTTGTGGCCGGGCACAGCCGCCTCCAGAGGGCAGTACGCCAGTGGCGGTCGTCCGTGCGGCGTCCATCGTTTGTCTGCTCTTGTCCGCAGTTCGGACACAAGGGGGCGCGGCGGCGGACGGGCGATGTGGGCCGATGCTGTCGATAAAGGCCTTGAGATGCCCGCCGAACGGTGATTCCGTTCTCTGACGAGATCGTCGTCAGGAGGGGCGGGCCATGATGGGTCGGCGGAGGCGGGATCAGGGCAAGTTGTTCTATGAGTTTCGGCTC
>DATETZ010000050.1:0-37328 GCA_035283385.1 Hyphomicrobiaceae bacterium | reverse complement strand
CGACCTGCCCTCGGCATTTGCCGCCATGCGCGGGGAGCGCTCGCCCCGCGAGCCCGAGAGCAGCGGGCAATCTGGCGGATACCGTCTGAATTTGCCGACAATCGTGTTCCCTGGCGATCGCGACGCGACGGTACATCCGCGTAATGGCGCCGAGGTTGTCGCACGCACCAAGGCGAGTGGCGATCTCCGGACCACGATGGAGCACGGACGTGTGGCCGCCGGGCATGCCTACACCCGCTCGATCGAACATGATGCGAGCGGGCGAGCGGTCCTCGAGCAGTGGGTGGTTCACGAAGCTGGTCACGCGTGGTCGGGCGGCAGTCCGGCCGGGTCCTTTACTGACCCTAAAGGGCCCGATGCGACGAAGGAGATGCTTCGCTTTTTCCTCGAGCAAGTCCGTCCGGAAGGCTGACGCGCAACAGCAATAAGGCCCCGATATCGGAGGCCTTATTGCTGTTGCCAATGATGCACTCTTACTCCGGCCCGCTGCTGCAAAGTCACTCCGGCGTTGACACCGGGCGGACGAAAACGCGATGCCATCCAGGATGGCACCCAGGATGACAGACTCATGCCGCGTAGCAAATTAATGCGCGATATTATATCGCGAAGCGAAGTATGGAGAATGTCATAGCTCGACCAAATAGGTCTTGCCGAAGCCCGAAGCATAGTCGACCAGCGCAATAGCCACGGGCGCAATCGCATAGACCGCAAGCTGCTTAGGATCCTCGGGAACAAACCGCTTGGATTGCGGGAGCGTGCGAAAAAGCCGCAAGGACAAGTGTTGCGCCGTTTGTGTTTCGCCGACTCGTGCAGCTGTGCCGGACATGGACACGGCGCGAAGCTTGTAAAAATTCTCGGTTTCGCTGGCGATTGCCACCGAGACCTTGTTGTTCAACTTAATGTTGCCGGCCTTTTGCGATGCCGCGTCGGTGGCAAAATACAGAGTGAGATCGTCATGGATGTAGTTGACGATTGTCGCTTGCGGATAGCCGTCAGGACGAATGGTGGCGAGCGTCATCAGATGCTGAGACTGCAACACCCCGAGGATCTTCGCTTTGAGTGCTTCGTCCATGCCAAGCCGGCCAAACCCGCCGATGTGCCGCAAGCTCCGCGGTGGAATCCTGCGAGGGATAGATAGCACATCGGAGCAGGTTCGGAACCCTGCCGGACGGTTGCTGGTCGCGCCCGTCAGGCGAGAGCCACCGGCGCGCGCTCCTCCAGACCAACGTCAGCGCCGCGGTCCGAGACGATTGCCGCGCACCAGCTGGAGACCGCCTCTAGTTCCGGCGCCAGAAGCTCCGGCTCTTCGCCGACGAAGGCGCGCCACGAGCCGAGGTGGGCTCGATTGAGTCCGACAAGAACGGGCACGCCGAGGAGGACGGCCTGCTCGATCATCGGCCGGAATCCATGGCCCACGGCCTCATGCTTGCCGAAGCGGTTGATGACGACCAGGTCGGTTTCCGAGCCCAGCGACGAGAGCGCGATCCCGACGCTGTCCTCGAGCGCGCTGTGATCGAGCCTGCATCCCTTGGCAAGGGAGCCGCGATCGTCGGATGCCGCGATGCGCCGGCCGCTCGCCAAGTCCTCGAGCGTGATGCCGCACCGGCTGCGATTGGCGACCGGAGCGTTCCATTGAACGGCGCCGGCAAGCTTGAAGCCTGCCCGCTTGAGGCGCAGCGCAAACGAGCCGAGCAGCGCGTCCGTCGCCGCTCCCTCTCCCATCTCGTAGAGGACCGCCGCAAGCTTCATGGCTCACCCCGGGCGTGCTCCGGGATCGGCTCGGCCGCGACCAGCGGGCACACCAGCGTGTTGCCCGCCATGGGGTCGTTTGCGGTCCCGCGGCGGGCGGGGGCCGGCTTTACGCCGAGGCGGGCGCATTCGGCTGCCACCGCTTTCTTCATCACCTCGGCCAGGAGCGCATAGGGCGCCGAGGCTTGGCCCTCGCTGAGCGCCGCCGCTAGCGAAGAGACCCAGCGGCCGAGGTGATCCTCGAGAAAATGCGCCGTCGCCTGATCCACGATCTTGGCCTCCCGCATCCGTCCGCGCTGGAGCGCGAGGGCCTTCTTGAGATGCAGGAGGCTCACAAACTCGATCTCGGTTCCCAGGTGATCGGGCGGGTTGGGCGCCGTATCGGACAGCTCGAACCCGAATGCGAGATAGAATCCGTTGAGATCGGCGATGTCGACCGGCTGGCCGGCGAACCTCAGCCCGTCGCCATAGCCGCCTTCGCGAAGCGGCACGAGTCCGGCGCCGAGGAATAGCCGCGAATAATCTGACTCGAGACTTTGCGCCGACGCCGTGCGCCAGGCGCGGCCGAGGGCTCTCAACGCGGGCGCAAGTGCCGGGACCAGCTCGCCGCGCGCCGCAGCGGCGGCAAGCTCGAGAGCGTTTCGCCGTACCGAGCAGAGGAGCTCGGGCTCGGGATACGAGAAGCCCTGAGCAATCAGCCGGTAGAGCGCGGCATTCGCCAAAAGCTGCTCGCGCTCGCGCGCACCTCGCTTTCCCGGTGATGCCGGCGCTGTGACGCGAGAGCCACTGTCTGCAGTCTTACTCCTCATTGGTGCCCCGTTTCGACCTTCAGCTGCACCCAGTTCGACCACGCCTTGCGCGCGCCGACCTCTCTGGCGCCGCCTTCCCAGACGGCGAACGCGGCAAGGGTCTGGTCTCCGGGGCCGAGCGACGGATCATTGGGATCGCCGGGGGCCATGGGATGCGTGATGACCACTCGCCAGCGCCCATCGGCCCAGATCCCGCGCCCGTCCGACTGCTGCTCGGGCTCGACCGTCAGCGTGCCGAAGCCTTCCGCCATCTGGTCGAGCACGGCGCTGCGCTTGGGGCGCGAGATCGGATTGTCGACGCCGACCGCGCCCGTATAGGCTCGAGCATCGGTCGCTCTCAGCACCTCGTCCGGATACACGTCGACATGAATGTAAGGATAGAGATCGCTGATCTTGGGCTCGCCGCTGGTTTCGATGTCGTGCTGGAAGGCTGCCCGCCACTGCATGATGTGCATGCGCTCGCCTGGGGCCCCCATCATCGGATTGGGCATGTCGCCCGGCTTGTAAGCGCTTGGCATCTCGACCGCGACCTGATCGCCGAACTGATCGACGACGATACGATCGCTCTTGGTCGGATCGGCCCACTCGATCAGGAATGCGAGCCATTGCCCATTGTGGGCGGCGCGCACGTTGAGCTCCTTGACGGCCGGGTCGGGGTTCTGAGGATTGGTGATGTTTTGCGGCAGCATCTCGACCTTGATCGCGGGCGCATCCCTCCAATAGGCGGCATCCGGATCGACGAGCGGCCCTGCGCTGCCGCTCAAGGGGATGGCGCTGAGAACGAGATCCTGGGCACCAAGCGGCGCGGCAAAGAGCGCCGCAAACGCACCGGCGAGGATGGCGAGCACTTGCAACCTTTTGATCTGCATGGGCTTCCTCCGGCTCATCAGGTGGTGTTCGAGCGGTAGACTTCGTGGCGCTCGTCGTAGGCCGGGCGGATGTGGATCGGCTCCTTGATCGGCACGCGCGAGACCTCGTCGCCCTGCTCGTCGAAGCCGATCGCGGTTCCGGCCTCGACCTTGAAGCGATGGATGATGCGCGGCGTCGAGCCGAAGAGCAGCAGCGCGCCCAGGAGCTTCTCGTCGTCCTTGGCGCGCCTATAGGTCGCGATCGCCTCCGGCACGCCGTGGCCGAACATCTGCGACAAGAATGGAAGCGGGACGTGCACGGGCGGGATGTAATAGACGTTCGCCTCGAGGCCGAACTGGGGATAGAGCGGTTTTGCGATCTTGGCGACGTGGATCAGGTAGTCGAGGGGATTGTCCTCGCGTGCCTTGTCGGGAGTGGTGATGAAGCCCTGAAGCCGGATCTTTCCGATGCACGAGACCGTGCACTGCGTCTGGTAGCCGTTCTCGACCGCGGGATAGCAGCCGATGCACTTCTCGGAAACGCGCGTCACGGGATTGAAGTACGTCTTCTTGTAGGGGCAGCCCTTGACGCACTCGCGATAGCCGCGGCAGCGCGCCTGGTCGAGGAGCACGATGCCGTCCTCGGGCCGCTTGTAGATCGACTGGCGCGGGCACGAGCCGAGGCACGCGGGATAGGTGCAGTGATTGCAGATGCGCGGCAGGTAGTACATCCACTGCATGTGCGGGATGGTGATGTAGTCGCCCTGCGGCATGTCGCCGAGCGAATCGTCCTCGCCGACGTTGGGGTGCGCGTAGTCGAGATCGTCGGGGAGATAGCCGAGCACGCGCTCGCCCTCGGGCGCCGCCTCGAACAGCGTCTTGCCCTTGTACACGGGGCCCGATGCATCCTGGACGCCGTGTTTCTCGAGGATCTTCACGTCCCAGCCGAGCGGATAGAATCCGTAGGGCTTGCTCTCGACGTTGTTCCAGAACATGTACTCCTGGCCGCGCCCGGGGGTCCAGTTGGTCTTGCAGGCGACCGTGCAGGTCTGGCAGGCGATGCACTTGTTCAAGTCCATCACCATGGCGAACTGCTTGGCTGGCCGGGCCGGCTCGTAGGGGTATTCCATCTCACGGCCGATCTGCCAGTTGTAGACCTTGGGCATTTCTGCCTCCCGTTCTGAGGATCTCGATGATCAGCCGCGCTTCAAACCGGCGGCAAGGTAACGCTTGAAGGCCTCGTTCTCGACTGTGGGCCGGAAGCCCAAGGCCACTGGGCGCCAGAGACCCTTGCCGTCGATGCCGCCGTCCTCGGCCTTCGAGAACTTGGCGATCGACTCGCGCGGCGCGCTGGTCACGCAATGGACGTCGACGTTGAAGCCCTTGGTCACCTCGTTGGTCCACGACTTGCGCGAGATCAGAGTGTGGGTCTGGTGCGTCGGTTTCAGCCACGAGCGCGTGAGCGACTGGTGGCCGCCGTAGCGGAACAGCGCCTGGTAGTGGGTCTCCTCGTTCTTGGCCAGCTTGTCGGCGCGCGCCTCGTGCGCTTTGACCGTGCCCGGCGTCGCCATGTAGCCGTTGAACCACATGCGCGTGATGCCCTTGGGCGTGCCGGGGTAGTAGCGGGCACGCGCGAGCAGGCGGGCGACCTTGTACTCCTCCGTGCGGGCGGGATCGTCCCAGCCGCGGAATGGAAGGTCCGCCGGATCGCCGTCGATCCACACGTAATCGCCGTCGCTCACGCCGAGAGACTTGGCATCGACGGGATTGATGTCGACGTACATCTCGCCGGTGCCGGGCATGCGCTTGTCGCGCCGGTACATGTCGCCGAACGGCCCGAACAGCGCCGCCATGAAGTCGGTATCGACCGGCATGGTGTGCGCGCCATGGCGGTACTTCGGCGTGTGGAACACGTGGTCGTAGCCTTTGTCCCTCAAGGGATGCTTGGACGCGAGCAGCTGGTCTGAGCTGTACGTCGTATTGCGCATTTGGCGCGTGATGTGGCTTTTGTCGTCAGCCGGGATCTTCCAATCGGCGGGCCGCCTGGGCCGGATCGCGGGATGCGGGGCCGCCAGGATCGCGCACGGGTCGTAAAAGGTGGCTTCGGAGGGCTCCCTATGCACGACAAGGTTCTCGCCGGCCTCGATGAACTCAGGTTCGGGCCGGTAGAACTCGAGCCGCCCGGTCTTGGTGTACCAGGGCTTGCTCTCGTGCACCTGCTCATATGAGTTGATGCGCGGATAGGTGCGCGTGTTCATGAGCGCGGGAATGCCACGCTTGGCCAGCTCCTCGAGATCGGTGAGACGGTAGCCCTTCAAGGGCGTCGAGCCGTCGATGATGCGCTGCAGGTACACGTCGGCGCGCTTCTCGGCGATAAAGTGCCACATCTCCTCGAAGCGCTTGTCGCCGGTGAGCTTGGTAAGCTCGCGCGCAACGCCGAGATAGGTCTCGTTGTCGGAGATGGTATTGAACACGCGTTTGGCCGGCGTGCGCGGGAAGATCTGCACGAACGGATTGGTGTTCGATGCCGTCATGTCCTGGTACTTGAACTCCATCCAGGAGTCGACGCCGTAGACGATGTCGGAGTACTCGCACGAGGCCGTCCACCACCATTCGTTGTAGACCACGAGCTCGCACTTCGGCAGCGTGTTGTTGACTACGTCGTAGTGGCCCTTCTGGTTGCCGAGCGAGGAGTTGGAGTTGACCTGCCAGATGGCCTTGGTCGGCGTGGGAACGTGGGCGCCGCTCGTGATCTTCTTGTCGCCGGCCTTCATGAGACGCTCGCCGTTGGCCCAGTAGTGCATCGACTCGGGGCGCAGCGCGTAGCGTGGCTTGACCTCGCCCTTGGGATCGAGCTGGGGATGGAAGGGGTCTTCCGCGGTCCATTTGCCGATACCGGAGAATAGCGTGTTCTTGTAGGTTCCGGCGTAGGAGCCGATGTTGCCGCCGTGGCGGCCGAGGCTGCCCGCGAGGGCGAGGACGAGGAAGATCGCGCGGTCCTTGTTGTCGTTGTTCCAGAACTGGTTCGGCCCCATGCCGACGGCGATGAGGGTGCGCCCCTCGCTACCGGCGATCGTGCGCGCGAGCGAGACGATTGCCTCTTTCGGCGCCCATGAGACCTTGCTCGCCTGGGCCGGCGTCATGTTGGCGTCGAGGTATTCCTTGGTGAGATCGAAAACGGTGCGCGCGGTGACCTTCGTCCCGTCGGCGAGCGTCACCTTGAAGCTCCCCGTGAGCGCCGGATCGATGCCAACCTCCCCGAAACGCTCGCCGAGCGCGTCGCGCGAGACCGCGACCGGGGCATTTTTTGCCCCGTCCCACATGACGAAATCGCCGAATTCGGAGGCGAGCGCCTCCGGGATCTGCATGCCGTTCTGCTTGGTCGTCGGCGGCGCCTTCTGGTCCTTGGCCAGCACGCTGACGAAGTTCGTGAGCTCCTTGCTCTTGTAGCTCGGGAACACGTCGGCGGCCTTGAGCCGCTCGAGCGTGTCCATGCGCACGAGAGTCGGCAGATCCGTGTAGCGCTTGACGAAGTCGGCGTTGTAGAGCTTCTCGGCGATCATCACCTGCGCGAGCCCGAGCGCGAAAGCGGGATCGGTGCCAGGGCGGATGACGACGACCTCGTCGCATTTCGAAGCGGTGGCCGAATACTCCACCGTCACCGCGACCGTCTTGGCGCCTTTGAGACGCGCCTCCGTCAGCCAGTGCGAGTCGGGCATCTTGGTCGTGATCCAATTCATGCCCCAGGCGACGATAACCTTGGCGTTCTCGGTGTCGAACAGCTCGAAGTCGTTGGTCTGGTCGCCGGTCACCATCGGATGGCCGGGGGGCAGGTCGGTGTGGAACGAGTAGGAATCCCAGGAGCCCGAGCCCTTGGCCTCGTCTTCCGACACCTTGCGCACATTGGCGTCGAGGAGGGCCATGGAGTTGCCCATGCGGAAGGCGCCGAAGATGCGCACCGCACCTTGCTTCGCCATGCCGCCGCGGAACTTCATGACGCGCGTGCCGGCGCCGCCCACGGGCTCGACCATGTCCGGGTCGTAGCCCTGCGCGAGCAGCCGCTTCTTGCCCTCATCTCCGGAGTACGTTTGAGCAACGTTGAGAAGCGCCTTGGCGTGATAGGCGAAGGCCTCCTCGTGGCCGACCTTGACCCAGCTGTCCCAGCCGCGGCGCATGAGCTCGCGCGGGGCGGCTCCTGTCGCGGGATCGCGCGGGAAGCCCTGGTCCGCCCAGTCCTTGAAGCCCTTCCTCAGGAATGCGCCATTGACCCGCCGGTCCCCGTAGAAGCGCCGTGCGAGCACGAGCCCTTTCTGGCAGCAGCGCGGATCCCAGCGGGCAGATGCCTTGTTGCCGTAGAGGTCCTGCGCCTTCGAGTAGCCATAGGTCGGCTCGATGCGCACCACGACGTTGTTCTTGACGTGGGCGTTCAAGAGGCAGTTGTGGGTGTCGTTGGGGCAGCACAGGAACGTGAAGCGCTGATCGGTGCGATAGATGTCGCGATAGATGCGCTCCCAGTCTCGGTTCGGATACGCGGCGAGCGGGTTCTCGACCGAGACGGGGGCCAGATACCGGTATTCGGCCATGAGCGCCTTGGGGGCGATCGCCGTGCCCAGTCCGGCCCCTGCAAACCGCAAGAAGCCGCGGCGCGAATAGGTCGTATTGTCGCGATTGTGCATGGCCCCACTCCCGATTGTGGCAGCGGCCCCGCGCACTCAATCCGGCGCGGGACTGTTTGGGGAGTGGACCAGATCCCACGCGGGTCTGGCTTGACCTCTGTCAAGCATTGCGCCGGCGGATCGACCGTGCGGCGTTTTGGCAGCGAACACTTACTCAGAAATTGATCAAGGCGCCGATGCCCAGGAAGTCGGCGTCGTCGACGTCGGTCAGCGTGCCGCCGGCGACCTCGGCCTCGTAGCGGCGGTACTTGGCCCACAGCGTCATCGCCGCGGCGTCGATCTCCTGCGCGAGCCCGCCGCCCCATCGATCGAACTCGCTTCCGGTGGCACCCGTTGCCAGCGCCGCCGGCCCGAGCTGGTCGAGGTAGGCTGCATACTCGCCCCAAAGCACGGTGTGGCCGAGCGGCAGCCACTTCTTTCTGAGGCCGCCCTTGACGTACCAGTGGCGGCCGTCCTCCGGCACTCGGCCGGTGGCGAGCAGGGTGTCGCTGTTGTCCTCGCGCCCGTAGGCGGCATGCACGAAAAGTCCCGAGGCCAGGTGCTGGGCGTAGCCGCCGATCTGGAAATAGTCGGAGCTCTTCACGGCAAAGCCGGTGAAGGGGGCGAGCGGCAGCTGCGTCCGCTCGCTCGTGTTGCGCGAATAGGCGATGCCGCCGGCGAGCTTGAAGCCCGCGATCTCTCCGCCATAGCGGGCCGCCAAGTCCCAGAAGTCGTCCTCGCCCCAAGAGGCGGACACTGTGAAACCGGCAAGCGTCGGGCTGTCGTAGCGCACGCCCTCCATGACGATGCCATTGCAGTCGCCGCCCCAGGGCCGGGCCTGGGAGTAGCAGAAGCCGAGATTTCCCCATGTCACGCCGGTGAGCGCGCCGGCGTTGCGGACGAAGAAGCCGGCCCCGTCGAACAGCACGTAGCTGGCGGCGATCTGCGTTCCCGAGAGATCGGTGAACATGGCCGCGCTCTTGCCGGCGTGCGCCATCTTGCCGACCGACACCTTGCCGAGATCCGTGTTCTGAAGGTACCAGTAGGACATCTGCACGTTGAGGCCCTGATCGCTGTTCGGCGTGGTCTGGTTGGAGCCGAAGGGGTTCGACGAGAGATCCTGAATGCGCATCAGGTAGCCCGCCGTCCAGCCGGGCGAGATGGTGGCCTGACCGTTGAGTTTGAAATGCGTCGCCTGCGTCGGGCCCATGCCCCACAGGTACGCGTTCTCTTCCTTGCCGTCGTCCCAGAAGGTGATCTGGTGGGCGGCATAGCCCGAGATGGTGAGGCTCACCTTGCGGGTTCCCTTGCGCGCCGCCGTTGCCTCGAGCTCGGCAATGCGCTGCTCGAGGTCGGCGCAGCAGCTCCCGCCGAGGTCGGCCGCAACAGCCTGCGCTGCTCCACTGCAAATGAAAGCAGCAGCCAAGACCGCCACTGACCGGCCCACCGCCGGGGCGGATGACATCGTCATTTTCCAATTCCCCCCAGGAGCCCACGCCCACAGAGCCCCGTTTCCCCCGACCAGACCGCGATCAGCGCCGCTACCGGACGGCTTGGGCCAAATCCGCCGGTCAATCGCCCAAAGGCGCGAATCAGTGCGCGTGACGAAACCAGAGTAAACGCCTCTGCCGCGGTCCGCAAAGACCCAACAACCACAATCATCTGACGCCGGTCAGTCTGACCGGCCGCACTCATCATATGTGTGAAGAATACATCAAGGGCGGCTCGCCGCCTTGACTTGGGTCACGCGGTCGAGAGTGGGCCCATGCGATTGCCGCTGTCGTGTGGACGCGGGGTGCGGACCGGCGCGCGCCAGCGCGATGACGCTCCGCAGCCTGCAAGAATGTCGGGTTCGGGACACTGGGCACCACTGCGCGCCCGCGCGCTCTTGATCCCCATCAACAACCCGCGAATTCAATGCTAATAGACGATCCTGCTCTACGGAGCCGTGCCTCGAGTTGCGAGCCGCGCCGCGTTGGAGGGACGTTTGAGTGCCGAACCTTCGCTTCGCCGCGTGACCGGCGGCGCCGAGCTTGAGCTTGCCGCGGCGGGTTCGTGGACCGCGGTCCATGCCGGCGAGCTCGACGCGCTCGTCGGCAGCGTCGCGGCAATGGAGGCAGGCGCGGGCACGGCGTCGATCGATATGCGCGGCGTGAGCGGGTTCGACACCTTCGGCGCATGGCTCTTGGAGCGCCTCGTGCGCGAGTGGGAACGGGGCGGCAGGACGATGCGCATCGTCGGCTTGCCCGGGCATTACCGGGGTCTGCTGGACGAGGTGCATCGTGTGAGCCGTGCGCCTGCCCAGCCAGCCGAAGTGGGGCGCAACTGGCTCGCCGGCCCCGAATGGCTCGGGCGAACGGTGGTCGAGCAAATACGCGGCCTCAAGGGGCTGGTCGGCTTGCTGGGTGAGCTGAGCATCGCGCTCGCTCGTGTGGCGGCGCGCCCGCAGACATTCCGGCTCACGTCGGCGGTCCATCAACTGGACCGGGTCGGCTGGCAGGCCGTGCCGATCATCCTGCTCATCACATTCTTGATCGGTTGCATCATCTCGCAGCAAGGCTTCTTCCATTTCCGCAAGTTCGGTGCCGACGAGTACGTCGTCGACATGGTCGGCATCCTGGTTTTGCGCGAAATCGGCGTCTTGATCGTTGCCATCATGGTCGCCGGCCGTTCCGGCAGCTCCTACACCGCCGAGCTCGGGTCCATGAAGATGCGCGAGGAGATCGACGCGCTGAAGACAATGGGCCTTGATCCGATCCAAGTCCTGGTCTTGCCGCGCGTGGTCGCATTGATATGCGCTCTGCCGATTCTCACGTTCCTCGGCTCGATGGCCGCGCTCTACGGCGGCGGGCTGACCGCTTGGCTTTATGGGGGAATGAGTCCCGATATTTTCATCGCGCGGCTCAAGGACGCGATCTCGGTGACGCATTTCAAGGTGGGAATAATCAAGGCGCCGTTCATGGCGCTGGTGATCGGCATCGTCGCGTGCTCGGAGGGCCTCAAGGTCAAAGGCAGCGCCGAGTCGCTCGGGCTGCAGACCACGGCGTCGGTGGTGAAGTCGATCTTTCTCGTCATTGTGCTTGATGGCATGTTTGCTATCTTCTTCGCCTCGATCGGAATGTGAGGGCCATGGAAACCCGGGCGCCGATTGTGATCCGCGTGCGCGATCTGGTCGTCGGCTTCGACGACACTGTCGTGCTCGACCACCTGTCGCTCGACGTGTTCGGTGGAGAGATCCTGGGCCTTGTCGGCGGGTCGGGCAGCGGCAAGTCGGTGCTGCTGCGAACAATCATCGGTCTCCTCGCGCGACGGCAAGGGTCAATCGAGGTCTTGGGTGTCGATCTCGATGCGGCCGATGCCGAAGAGCGGCGTGCGATCGAGCGCCGCTGGGGGGTCCTGTTCCAGCAGGGGGCTCTATTCTCGTCGCTCACCGTGCGCCAAAACGTTCAGTTTCCGATGCGCGAGCATCTCGATCTCTCCCAGGCGCTCATGGACGAGGTCGCGATGACCAAGCTGGAAATGGTCGGGCTCGGCGCGCGCGACGCAGACAAGCTTCCGTCCGAGCTGTCCGGCGGCATGACCAAGCGCGTGGCGCTAGCCCGCGCCCTCGCGCTCGATCCGGAGATCGTGTTTCTCGACGAGCCGACGTCGGGCCTCGATCCAATCGCGGCCGGCGACTTCGACACACTGATCCGAACCCTGCAGCAGACGCTCGGCCTCACCGTTTTCATGGTCACGCACGATTTGGAAAGCCTGTCCGCGGTCTGCGATCGCGTCGCCGCCCTCGCCGACGGCAGGGTGGTGGCCACGGGACCCGTTGCGGGCCTGCAGAGCTCCGAGCATCCTTGGGTGAGGGCCTATTTCCGGGGCCGGCGCGTGCACGGCCTCGAGAGCCCCGTGGCGCAGTTTTCGAATTGAGGCGAACACATGGAAACGCGAGCGCGCTACACCCTCGTCGGACTGTTCACGCTTGCCGTCACCGCGGCAGGCTTCGGCTTCGTCTATTGGCTGAACACGACCGGCGGCCTGCACCAGCGGATGATCTACCAGATCCGCTTCGAAAACTCCGTGTCGGGACTGCTGACCGGGTCGGCGGTCCTGTTCAACGGCGTGCGCGTGGGGGAGGTGACCGCTCTCGATCTCAGTCCCGAGAACCCTCGGCAGGTGACCGCGACCATCGCCGTCGACGCCGGCACGCCCATTCGCGCGGACACCAAGGCGGGGATCGAGTTCCAGGGACTGATGGGCGCGCCCGCAATCTCGCTTACCGGCGGCACATCGCCGTCACCCGTTACGGCGGCCTCACGGAACGAGCGGCCACTGCTGGTCGCCGATCCCGCGGCCGGCCAGAGCATGACCGAATCCGCGCGCGAGGTGCTGCGCCATATCGACACGGTGATTTCGGACAATGCCGCGCCGCTGCGCACTATGATCGAGAATCTGAGCTCGTTCTCCGAGGCGCTGGGACGCAACGCCGATCGCATCGATGGCGTGATCGCCGGTCTCGAGCGCATGACCGGGGGGGCCGCGAAGGCGCCACCAACCGTCTACGACCTCACGCCGCCGGCCGCCTTTCCGAGCTTCGACAAGCCGGCGGCCGGCCAGCTCGTGGTCCGTGAGCCGAGCGCGCTCGACATGCTTGCCACGGACAAGATTCTCCTGCGAGGCGACGCCGGCGTCAACCCGATCTCGGGCAACGCCAAATGGAGCGACATGCTGCCGGTGGTCTTTCAATCGAAGGTGATCCAAGGCTTCGAGAACGCAGGGTATCTTCGCGAGGTGAGCCGCCCTGTGGAAGGCCTCAGCGCCGATTTTCAACTCCTGACGGACTTCCGAAGCTTCGAGATCGCCGTTTCCCCCGAGCCAATGGCCGAGGTCCAGTTCAGCGCCAAGGTCCTCGGCCTGGACGGCCGGATCATCGCCGCACGGATCTTCCACGCCCGGGTGCCGGCGAGGGGCACGGAACCGGACGCGGCCGCTGCGGCCATCGACGCGGCGTTCGGCAAGGTTGCCGTCGAGCTCGTCGTTTGGACGGCCGCCGCAATTCGCAGCGCCTCATAGGCAGGGTGCGGCAGATGCGCGAGCACCAGATGTGGCCGAAGCATTTCCGCGGCCGGTCCGCGAGCGCTGTCGCGCGAGCCGCCCCGTCGCCGCCGGGTGCCGGCGAATGACGAGTCACGCCGAAAGCCGGTTTTGGAATGAGCCGCTCGATGCGCTGCTGAGAGGCGCAGGCGCCAGTGCCGGGGGACTTTCGCAAGAGGATGCCGCGCGGCGGCTCGCCGAATATGGTCCGAACGATGCCTTGACGCGGCGTCGGCGGCCGCTGTGGCTCTCGATCGCCGATCGGTTCGCCAATCCGCTGATCCTGATCCTGCTGTTTGCCAGCGGGCTCGCGGCGTGGACCGGCGACGTGACGAGCTTCGTCATCATCGTCGTCATCATCCTGCTGAGCGTCGTGCTGGATGTCGCGCAGCAGTGGCGGGCCGAGAATATCGTCGATGCATTGCGGCGCAGCGTTGGGCTCAAAGCACTCGTGGTTCGTGATGGGCACGAGCGGGAGATCCCCATCGAGCTGCTCGTGCCGGGGGACGTGGTCAAGCTTGCGGCGGGGGACATCGTGCCGGCGGATTGCCGGCTGCTGGCGTCCCGCGACGTGTTCGTAAACCAGTCCCTGCTGACCGGAGAGTCCTATCCGGTCGAGAAGCACAGCCGTGATGTCGAGACCGCGGCCGACGAGCCGGGCGGCGCCGTCAACTCGGCGTTCATGGGAACCTCGGTGATCAGCGGCACGGCGACGGCTTTCGTCTTCCGCACCGGGCGGGCGACCGAGCTCGGCGCGCTTGCCGGAAGGCTCGCTTCGCAGCGCCCGCCCGATGCGTTCGAGCACGGCATCCGCAACTTCGGGCTGCTGATGCTCCAGTTCACGATCTTCCTCGTCTTGTTCGTGCTGGCGGCAAACGTCCTCTTTCACCGGCCATGGCTGGAATCGTTGTTGTTCGCGCTCGCCCTCGCCGTCGGCTTGACGCCCGAGCTGTTGCCGATGGTGGTCACGGTCACGCTGGCAAAGGGCGCGCGCCGTCTCGCAGAGCGGCGCGTGATCGTGAAACGGCTCGCCGCCATTCACGACCTCGGCGCGATGGATGTGCTCTGTACCGACAAGACGGGAACGCTGACCGCCGCCCAGATCGGGCTCGTGCGCCACGTCGACGCGAATGGCGCCGACAGCCCGGCCGCGTTCCAGCTCGCCTACGTCAACAGTGTCTTCGAGAGCGGCATCAAGAGCCCGCTCGACCAAGCCATCATTGCCCACGGCACTCCCGACATCGCCGGCTGGCACAAAATCGACGAGGTTCCGTTCGACTTCGAGCGGCGGCGCGTGTCCGTGCTTGTGGACGACGGCAGCACGCGCCTGCTGGTCGTCAAGGGCGCACCCGAGGATGTCATCCACCTTTCGACGGATTGGGAGACCGTGAGCGGGTCGCGTCGCCCGATCGATGACGAGGCCCGTGCCGCTCTCATGAGACGGTTCGAGCAGCTCGGTGAGCAGGGCTACCGCGTCCTGGCGGTCGCCTCTCGAGCGATGGATCGAGCGCGCGAGAGCGCCGCCATCGACGACGAGACGGGCCTGACATTCGCCGGCTTTCTCGCCTTCCTCGATCCGCCGAAGCCGGATGCCGCGGCGGCAATCCGGGCCCTTTCCGGGGCCGGCGTGAACGTGAAGATCCTGACCGGCGACAATGAGCGCATCACGCGCCAGATCTGCAACGAGATCGGCGTGCAGACTACCGGGGTTCTGACGGGGCAGGAGCTTGCCCACCTGAACGAGGACGCGCTCTCCGCGCGACTGGCCTCGGTCAATCTGTTCTGCCGCGTCACCCCGCAGCAGAAAGAGCGAATTCTCCTCGCGCTCAAGCGAACCGGCAGCGTCGTGGGTTTTCTCGGAGACGGCATAAACGATGCCTCGGCGCTGCGCGCCGCCGACGTCGGCATTTCCGTCGACAGCGCTGCCGACGTCGCGAAGGAAGCGGCCGATCTCGTGCTTCTCGATCATGATCTCGGCGTCGTGCACGACGGCGTGATGGAGGGCCGGCGCACGGTCGAGAACGTCACCAAGTACATCCTGATGGGGTCGAGCTCGAACCTCGGCAACATGTTCTCGATGGCGGGCGCGGCGCTCTTTCTCCCGTTCCTGCCGATGCTGCCGACCCAGGTGCTCCTCAATAACCTGCTTTATGATTGTTCGGAGGTTGGGGTTCCGTTCGACAACGTGGACGCGGAAGCCATAAGGCGGCCGGTGCATTGGGACATGGCGTTCATCCGGCGCTTCATGCTTGTGCTCGGGCCGGTGAGCTCGATTTTCGATTTTCTCACCTTTTGGGCGCTGCTCACGCTGTTCGGCGCCGACGAGGCGACCTTCCAGACCGGCTGGTTCATCGAGTCGCTCGCCACGCAGTCGCTGGTAATTTTCGTCATCCGGACCCGCCGGCGCCCGTGGCTCAGCCGCCCGCATCCGCTGCTGGCGGCATTGTCGATCGGCGTCGTGGTGATCGGCCTCCTGATCCCGTTGACGCCACTCGCTACCCCATTCCGCTTCGTCGAGCCGCCGTCGGCGTTCTACGTGTTCCTGATCGTCGCGGTGGCGGGCTACCTGGTGCTCGTCGAGACCATCAAGCAAACCTACTATCGTCGTGTCTCGGGCGCGCGACACTCGCCCTGATCGCCGCCAAAGGCGGGCGCCGCGGCCCCCAGCCCATGACTGCGAATGCGGGGCCCGGAGAGGTGGGGAGTCACTGGTCTTGCGCCGACTTTGCGCCGCTCTTCACGGCCAGGAGCAAGTTCGATTCATATGGGCGCCACCGGTAACCGATCCCGAAATCGAGGCGAGCGGTGCGTCCGTTCCGGAACACCTCCCTGAGCTTCGGCTGATAGCGGCCCGGGAAAATGGAAATCGGACCGAGGTAGTTGCCGAATGGGTGCAACTCCCACTCCTTCGGCGCGAAGTAGCGCGCCGGAATGCCGGAGTCGTCCTGAACTATTGCAGCGCTGTGATGCAATAGAAAATCGCGCACCTTGGAGAAGTTGTCCGAGTGCAAAAGGTAGGACGCGCTCTTGAGAAGGCTGTCGCCCGATCCGAGCCCTTCGCAGAACTTGAGGAAGCCGCTGCTCTTGACGCCGCTGTCGGAGAGATCGGTGCTGAAGTAATAGAGCGTTTGCGTGCCGCCTTCGGGGCCGGAAAAGATGATCTTCACGCCGCGGCTGGCGGATTTCGAGACCGTGGTGCCGGCGGGTTGCACGGCGCCGTCGGGGTCGAGGCTGACGAGGCTCACCTCGCTGATCGTCTTGCCCGAGCGCGCGAGGAACACGTAGAGGATGGGCAGCGTCCCGGTGACGCGGCCGGAGCCGAGCTGCCTCTTCATCTTCTCGGTGATGAAGAAACTGTAGCTCAGGACTGAGCTCAACGAGGCCTCGATCTCTCTCAGCTCGCGTCCGATTGAACCGCGAGGCAATGCCGTGAGATCGGGCACCTGGCCGACGGGCTCGAGGCCGCTCAGGACATAGGTCGATGCCTTCGGAAAGAAGGCGTCCGCATAGAGGTAGTCGGGGCCGCTGAACATGTAGAAGACGACCGATCGTGGATCGGCGTGCTCCTTGCCCGACCAGGCGCGGATTCTGGACAGCTGGCGCTCGTCGAGCCGCTTCCAGGCGGAGTCGAAAGATTTCGCGTGGCTCTGCCAACCTCCCTCGCGGGTGAGAAGGGCGAGCGGCGATTCGGCCGATGGCTGCATACCGGCCAAAATTCGCGCCGTGTCGTCGGGGCTTGCGCTGCCGGCGGCCGAGGCGGCGTGCGCGGCGAGCAGCAACGCGATCGCGGCGAGTGCGGCGGTTCTGATCGGGGAGTGCATTCTATCCATTGCTCCTGCCATGAAGCTCGCCGCCGCGAGGCGCCTGCGTGTGCGAGATAGCGTAGAGGAGGAGACCCGCGAGCATCGTGGCGAGGCCCGCGAGCGATTGGAAGGGCCGTTCGAGAACCAGGTAGTACAACATGAACCCCGTGACAGCGAGGAACACGAGCGGCGTCACAGGGTATCCCCACGTCCGGTATGGACGCGCCAGCGCGGGCTGCGTGACGCGCAGCACGATGACCCCGAGCACGGCGAGGAATGAGCAGAGGGTGAGGCTGAACTGGATGAAATCGAGCACGGCTTCGAAGCTTTGCGTCAACAGCAAGAGGGTCGCGACCGCGAGCTGGAATAGAATGGCCGCCGCCGGGACGCCGTGGCTCGAGCTGCGCGAAAAAAGCCGCAGCAACGGAAAATCCTCGCCCATCGCCATCGTCACGCGCGGGCCGATCCACGTCATGGCGCTGATCGAGGACACGAGCCCGACGCAGATCAGCGCACCAACAAGTCTCCCGCCGGCATCGCCGAAGATGTGCTGGCCGGCAACGAGTGCGACATCGATCTGACCCGCCATTTTTTCTATCGGCGTCGTGTACAGAAAGACCGCGTTCAGGCTGACGTAAAGCGCGAGCACGATCAGCGTTGCGACAAGGAGTGAGCGCGGCAGGCTTCGCTGCGGCTCGCGGACCTCGCCGGCAATGTAGGTGGCGGCATTCCATCCGGAATAAGAGTACATCACGAACACGAGGCTGACGGCGAACGGCGCGCCGGCGATGGTGTGGAGATCCTGAGCGGACGGGGCGAACGAAATAGGCTGGGGGCTGCCGAACGCCAGTCCAGCGATGATCAGCGCAATGATGAGCGCGACCTTGAGCGCCGTCGAAACGTTCTGGAATGTGCTGCCATGGCGGACGCCGCTGAGATGCACCAGCGCGACGAGCCAGGCCACTGCGAGCCCGAGCGCGAGCGGCGGCGCGCCCGGGACGACGCCCTCGAAATATTCGCCGAATGCCATCGCCGCCAAGGCGACTGGCGCGGCGAAGCCTACCGTTGCCGATACCCAGCCGGCCAGAAACCCGACCGCCTGGTGATAAACGCGCGAGAGGTAATTGTACTCTCCTCCGGAGCGCGGAAACGCGGCGGCAAGCTCGGCGTACGAAAGGGCCCCGCACAAGGCGGCGATCCCACCCACGATCCAAAGCATCAGCACCGAGAACGCCGTTGGGAGGTCCTTGACCTGGAAGCCCAGACTCGTGAACACGCCGATCCCGATCATGTCCGCGACAGCGATCGCGGTTGCCGTGGTTGGCGACACCGTGCGGCTTTCAAACAGGCGCTCATGGCTGGGGGTAGCGCCGATCGTACGAGTCAGCGTCATGAGGGGCCTGCGGGCGGCTTTCGAATGAGGACCCTATTGGTCCTCGTGCAATTCAACAACTGGCGGGTGCACATGACCCGGCGAAGTTGCTGAATTACAACTACCTGCATTGCATACAAATTCACACGGCCACCCGCGTCCCCATTATCTCGACATCATTGAATTTTAGTACGCCGGCTGAAAAGTTGCGAGGTCGCGTCGGCAAACCGCGCAGTCATCGCGGGGCCGGAGCCGGGTGGAAGCCCAATCATGACACCTGTTCGAGAATGACGGTACAACGACTGCAAACCCCGCGGTGGGGTGTGGCCGTGGCGGCGCTGGCGGCGGCGCTTTGTGTGCTGCCTCAGAGCGACGCGCTGGCAAAAGCCCGCAACACTCCGGCGCGTGACGGCCTGGCGCAGCGCGTTCCCGCCCCGCACGAGGTCCAGTCGCGCAGCGCGCCTCTAAAACAGGCCAAGACGGATCTCATCGAGTTTCAGACGGCGCCGTTCCCCTACCGCGGCATGCTGCCCGGCACGGGCATCCCCTTCCTGGACGTCGAGGAGGCGGGCCGCCGGGGCCACAGCATCCCGTTCGGCCGCATCTATTGGGAGGATGAGACGTACAGCGACCGGCGGGTCCTGCTCCACATCCCCAAGGGATTCGATGTGCGCCGGCCGTGCCTCATGATCGTGTACTTCCATGGCCACGGGGCGACGCTGGAGCGCGATGTGCGCGATCGCCAGCAGCTTGCGGCGCAAGTCTCCGGTTCGGGTATGAATGCGGTTCTGGTTGCGCCCCAGCTCGCCGTCGACGCCGCCGATTCGAGCGCCGGACGATTTTGGGAGCCGGGCGCCTTCGGACGGTTCGTGGGCGAGGCGGCCGAGCAGCTTGCGAGACTGCAGGGCGATCGGCGCTCGGTGCGGACGTTCGCGAGCATGCCGGTCGTGATCGTGGCCTACAGCGGCGGATACCTCCCGGCGGCGTGGTGCGCCTACCAGGGGGGCCTCATGAAGCGCCTGCGCGGGGTGGTTCTGCTCGATGCCCTTTACGGCGAGCTGGATAAGTTCGCCGCTTGGATCGAGCATGATCGGTCGGCCTTCTTCGTGAGCGCCTACTTGGGCTCGACCCGGGATAAGAACGGGGAGCTTGCGCGCATCCTGATGGAACGCGACGTGGAGTTCGGCACCCGGCTCGAGCCGCACTTGCGGCAAGGCAGCGTCACAATCCTCGAGGGCGGTGCCGATGTCACCCATCGCGATCTCGTCACTCACGCTTGGGTCGACGATCCGGTCAAGGATTTGCTCAAGAGACTAAACGGGTACAGACGCTGACGCTTTCGGCGGCGCGTGTGCAGTTTAGCAACGTGGGGGCGGCCTTGGGGAGCGATGCGTCTGCGAGCAGAGCCGTGTTCAGGCCAACGGCGGCGAACTTGGTGCGGCACAGCGGCAGAAGCTGCGCGACCTCGCTCGCCGGCACGGCGGCGCTGAAATAGAAGCCCTGCACCTCATCGCAGCCGGCGCTCGAGACCAAGTTGAGGTGACTGAGCGTCTCGACGCCTTCGGCCACGGTGTGGATCTCGAGCTTCCTGGCGAGACCGGCAACGGCGTGAACGATGGCGAGGCAGTCCTTGCGCTCGGTGAGGTCGCGAACAAACGTTCGATCGATCTTGATCTTGTCGAATGGGAAGCTGCGCAAGTAGCTCAAGGACGCGAATGCGGTTCCGAAGTCGTCGAGCGCGATGCGAGCGCCGAGCTGGCGCAGATCGCGGAGCACCTCGTTGGTATTGGCGTTGTCCACCAAGAGGACGTTTTCCGTGATCTCAAGCTCGAGACGGTCGGCGGCAAGCCCCGATTTCGCCAGGGCATCCTTTGTCGCCTCAACAAGGCTCGAGCCCTGAAACTGCACCGGGGAGAGATTGACGTTCACCCGGACGCTTTCGGGCCAGGATGTCGCATCCTTGCACGCCTGCTGGAGGGCCCATGCGCCCATGTCGACGATCAGCCCGGTCGATTCCGCCAGCGGAATGAACTCGCCCGGAGAAATCATGCCGCGTATCGGATGGCGCCAGCGCATCAAGGCCTCGAGCGACGTCACTTCGCCCGAGGTGACATTGACGATCGGCTGATAATGGAGCTCGAGCTGACCTTCCCGCAGCGCAGACTTGAGGTCTGATTCGAGCTGGTGGCGCGCTTCGATCTGGGTGCCGTCGCCGACCTGATAGACGACGTGAACGCCGCGCCCCATCGACTTGGCCCGATAGAGGGCAAGATCGGCGTTTTTCAGGAGCTCGGCGGCGGTTCGCCCGTGGTCGGGTGCGGACGCGATCCCGATGCTTGCGCCCACATGGACCATCTGGCCCAGGATGTAATGCGGCTCGCGAAGCAAGCGCGATAGACGCTCGGCCAAACTACTCGCCTGCTCGTCTCGGATGGCGCCCGTTTGGACGACGGCGAATTCGTCGCCGCCCAGTCTGCCGACAAAGTCGGGTGAGCGCACGGACTGCAGCAGGCGCCGGCCGACACTCTTGAGCAGCGCGTCTCCGACGGGGTGGCCGAGGGTATCGTTGACATGTTTGAAACCATCGAGATCCAGCCAGTGCACGGCGAGGCCTTGACCGGGCTCGAGGCAGTGCAGCGCCTTCTCGAGCTGCTCGTGGAAGTGGAAGCGGTTCGGCATCTCCGTGAGCGTGTCGTGGCGGGCGAGCCATGCGATTCTTTGTTCGGCTCTGCGCCGCTCGGTAATATCCTCCTGCAGGTCGACCCATCCGCCGCCGGGCAGGGGCTGATTGCTCACGAGAATGGTCCGGCCGCCGCTCAGATGCTGCGTATGGGAGAACGACTCGCCACGTGCCAACTCGCCGACGTGCTTGGCGATCCACTTGCGCTGGGCCTCGATATCGTCTGGGCCGTCGCGGCCGGTATCCCGAATGCAGAAAAAGCGCACCAGCTCGGAAAAAGGGGTTCCTGGCCGGGTCAACCACTCGGGCAGGTCGTAAATCTCGCGATAGACCCTATTGCAGACGATCAGGCGCTGCTCGGCGTCGAACATCGACAAGCCGCGCGCCATGTTGTCGAGCGCGATCTGGAACCAATTGTTGACCTGCTCGAGCTGCTTTTTGTGCGCCAGCAGCTCGGTCGTGTTGGCGTGAATGGCTTTGAGGGCGGTGGCCAGCTCAGTCGCGGCCTCGCGCTCGGACGCGTTCGCATCTGTGCTGGCGGCCAGGTCCTCAATGCTGCGCACAGTTGCCTCGAGCATATGAGAATCGCGCGGGGCGCGCATGACGACAGAGTCCTCGGAACAAGCACTGCAGGAACATTACACGTGTTCAGTAGTTGAACGCCTAACCGGAACGGTAAATTTATGCGTAACATGACAAAAGCTCATGGCGCCGGTGATAGCGGAACGCGCACCGGGGCATATCGGACATCCTTGGATTGTGTCATCGCGAGCGGTTAGCGCGAATCGTGCGGCCCCTTCTGATAGGTTTGTCGGTGCCTCGGTTTGACACAGCCTTGGCAAAGGCGAAGCAAGCCAGCGTGCCGGCAGAGCTGCTCAGGAGTGGAGCTGCGCGGGCCCCGCATTCGTTCTTATCCGCAGCCGCGCGAAGCCATGTGCACTCGAGCATCGGGAACGAGGACGACATCCGATGAGAGCGCCGCGCTGAGCCTCGATCTGGCGCAGGCGGCGAGATGCAGGGGAGCCTGCCTCGGGCGGACTCCATGGCCGGGATCGGGAATTCGCGCATTGCGCCATCCGGCAGGAACTCGAAACGCTCGATCAACCAAGCGCCACGCCTGAACACGGCCGCGGGGCGGTGGAAAAAGCGGTGCCCGGCCAGAGGCGATCGAATAAGCTCATCGACAACGGCGTTTGAGATCATGGCGGCGGGATGAGCCCGAGATGAGCCCATGAAAGCCCTGACAATCGGTGGCGCGACGATCGATACCATCGCGATCATCGAAAGCGAGCGCATCGAGCGCATGACGATGCTCAACGCGGAGAGCTCGTTTCTGCTGCTCGAGGAAGGCCGCAAGACGGAAGCGCTCGAAGTCTCGACCCACTGTGGGGGCGGGGCCGTCAACGCCGCGGTCGCGCTCTCGCGTCTCGGGTTCGATGTCGCATCGCTGGTCAAGCTCGGAAAGGACCACCGGGCCGAGCAGGTTTTCGAGCGGCTCGAGAAAGAGGGCGTCTCGACGCGCTGGGTCGTCCGTGACGCACGCGAGCCGACGGGCGCGTCGGTCCTGCTTTCGTCTCATGATCGCAATGCTGCCGTGTTCACGTTTCGCGGCGCCAATACACTTCTCGAGCCCGGGGATCTCAAGGATGGGGCGTTCGCGGTCGATCTCGTCTACGTGTCGAATCTCAGCAACCAGTCGGCGGACTGCTATCCCGAGATCGTTGCCAAGGCCAAAGGCAATCGCGCCCTTCTCGCCGTGAACCCTGGCGTCAGGCAGCTTTCGGCGCACGGCGGCGCATTTCGGGAGTGCCTCGGCTCGGTCGATGTCCTTGCCGTCAACCGCCCGGAAGCCGACGTGCTTGTCACGGCGCTGGCACCGCGATTTGGCGAGGGGGGCCCGGCTCTCAGCTTTGCGCCCGGCCAGCGGCCGCCGCGACTGGCCGCGCGCGGTCTTACGGGCGGCGGGTTCGAGATGAACCTCGGGGCATTCTTTCGCGCTTTGCTGAAGCTCGGGGCGAAATCGGTCTTGGTCACGGACGGGCGGGAGGGCGCCTTTGCGGCCACCGATGGGCGGATTTTCTACTGTCCGATCTTGGATAGGCCCGTATGCGGCACGGCAGGGGCAGGCGACGCCTTTGCGTCGACCTATGCTGCGTACGCTGCCCTTGCCCGTTCGCCGGAGGATGCGCTACGTGCCGCGACCATCAACGCTGCAGGTGTGCTCTCCCACATCGACACTCAGACCGGCCTCCTGGATCGGCAAGCGATCGAGACCCGGCTTGCCGAGTGCACGGACGCTCTCAAGGTCATGAGCTGGCCGCTGTAATGTCTCTTCGCCGAAACGGGCCTGCATTGCCTCTGTTGGGGGGCGTGCTCATTGCCGGAGCTGGCGAAACGAGCACCTAGCCCGATTGAGGAAAACGCGCGAACTGGCCCCGTTCAACGAGCGGGGCCATTGGTGATTACGCGTGCTCGCCAGGGCTCGGCTCTATTCGGCAGGCTGAGCCGGTGCGGGCTCGGCAGGCGTGTCGTCAGGCGGAGCTCGAGTGGGAGCATTCTCGCCGCCCGTGTCGCCCGGGGCCGCCGGCGCCTTGCCCTCGGCCGGAGTGGTCTCGTCTGCGGGCGGGCTCGCGATCGGCTCGGAGCCTGCTGCATCCGGAGCCGGACCAGGCGGCGGTGTGTCGGCGGGAGAGGCCTCCGTCGTGTCGGGGCTCGGTGGGACGGATTCAGCCTCGGACTCGCTCGGGGGAGGGGCGGTCTCCGAAGGTGGCGTTGCCCCCGGCGCGGCTTCGGTGGGCGGCGGCTCGGGCGGGGTCGCCTCGGGCGCCGGTGGCGTTTCTCCCGTTGCCTCTTTGGCGGCCTCCTCGCCCTTGTCGAGGACCCCTTCGACGGCTTCCTTGGCCTTCTCGATCGCGGGCGCGGCGGCCTCCTTGGCCTTATCGATCGCCTCCTTGGCCTTCTCGGCTGCGTCCTCGATGGCGGGCTTGGCCTTTTCGATGGCGCTCTCGGTCGTGGCCTTCGCCTTGTCGGAAAGCTCGAGCGCCTTCTCGCGGGCGCGGTCGAACAGCGACTTGGGCGGCTGCGTGCGCTTGAATGCCGGCGCCGCGTCGATCCCCGCCTGGGTCGCGCCGGGCAGGGAGACGGTCATCTTGCCGCCCTTCTCCTCGAAACGAAGGGCCGACAGAGGGACGCCCAACTTTTTCTCGCCCATCCCCAGGAAGCCGCCGGTTCCCATCACGACACCGACGACCTGGTTCGAATCGTTGACAATCAGGTCTTCGACGTCGCCGATGATCTTCCCGCTCTCGTCATGCACCTTGGCGCCGATGAGATGATCCCTGGCCAGGTACTGATCCTGCGTCTGCGCGCCGATGAACGTATCGCCAGGACCGCCGGGCTCCTCGGCGAGTGCCGCAACGGTCACGAGAGCAGCTGCCGCCGCAGCGGCCACAAGAGCGTTTTTCATGGTTTCCGTCCCCAAAAGACCGGCACGCCCCCGCGTGCCTGTGACCTGGGCTCGGATCGAGCCCAGGAGCGTCGACGCGCGTCGAAGCGCGCCGAAGATCGTTAGCGGGACTCTTTGACGTAAGAAAGTCAAGATGGGCGGCAGCGGCGGCATAAGACGGCAGTCTAAGGGCCTAAAATTGCGCGGAAAGTCGGGCGCGGCCATCTTGTCGCGTCGCGCGGAGTTGCCGAAGGTTCGCGCCGTGGGCTAGATTTTTCGCAGCAGAATGTCGACCGGCGCGCACGTCCCATGCGGGCGTGCGCCACTTTTTTGCGGGAGCGATCTTGGCCGACCACAGCGATAGCCCCGGCGCGTCGGGCCCGAGCGACATCCGTCCCGTGCAGATCACGGACGAGATGAAGCGCTCCTACCTCGAATACGCGATGAGCGTCATCATCTCGCGCGCGCTGCCCGACGTGCGCGACGGGCTCAAGCCCGTGCACCGGCGCATCCTGTTCGCGATGGCCGAGCTCGGGCTCGATTGGAACAAGAAGTACGTCAAGAGCGCACGCGTCGTCGGCGAGGTGATGGGCAAATATCACCCGCACGGCAATCTCGCGATCTACGACGCGCTGGTTCGCCTCGCGCAGGACTTTTCGATGCGCCTGCCCCTCGTCGACGGCCAGGGCAACTTCGGCTCCGTGGACGGCGATCCTCCGGCGGCCGAGCGCTACACCGAGTGCCGGCTCGACAAGGTCGCGCACGCGCTGCTCGACGACCTCGATAAGGACACGGTCGACTTTCGCCCCAATTACGACGACCAGCTCAGGGAGCCGTCGGTCCTGCCCGCGAAATTCCCGAACCTGCTCGTCAACGGCGCCGGCGGCATCGCCGTGGGCATGGCGACCAACATCCCGCCGCACAACCTGGGCGAGGTCGTGGACGCGTGCATCGCCCACCTCGACAACCCGGAAATCACGATCGACGAGCTCACGCAGCTCGTCCCGGGCCCGGATTTTCCGACCGGGGCGCTGATCCTCGGCCGGCAGGGCATTCTTGCCGCCTATCACAAGGGCCGCGGGTCGATCACCATGCGCGCCAAGGTCGACGTGGAGGAGATCCGCAAGGACCGCGAGGCGCTGATCGTCACGGCGATTCCCTACCAGGTCAACAAGCGCACGCTGATCGAGAAAATCGCCGAGCATGTGCGCGAGAAGAAGATCGAGGGCATCGCCGACATTTGGGACGAGAGCAACCGGGAGGGCATGCGCATCGTCATCGAGCTCAAGCGCGATGCGATCCCCGATGTGGTCCTCAATCAGCTGTGGCGCTTCTCCGATCTGCAGACAACGTTCGGCGCCAACATGCTCGCCATCAATGGCGGACGGCCCGAGCAGCTCAACCTCAAGGACATGATCGAGGCCTTCACTTCGTTCCGCCACGAGGTCGTGAGCCGGCGCACCAAGCATCTGCTCACGAAGGCGCGCGATCGGGCGCACGTCCTGGTCGGCCTCGCCATCGCCGTCGCCAACATCGACGAGGTGATCAGGCTCATCCGCACCAGCCCGAGCCCAGCCGAGGCCAAGGAGCAGTTGATGACCCGCGACTGGCCGGCGCGGGACATGGCCCCCTTGATCGAGCTCATTGCCGACCCGCGCCATAAGCTGGCGGCGGACGGCACTTACAAGCTGTCCGAGGAGCAGGCGAAGGCCATCCTCGAGCTGCGCCTCTCGCGGCTCACGGCCCTTGGGCGCGACGAGATCGGCGATGAGCTGAAAAAGATTGCCGAGGAGATCAAGGAGTATCTGGCGATACTGGCTTCGCGCGCCCGCATCATCGAGATCGTGAAGCACGAGCTCGGCGCCTTGAAGGACGAGTTCGCGACCGAGCGCAAGACCGAGATTGTCGACATCGAGGGCGAGGTCGAGGACGAGGACCTGATCCAGCGCGAGGACGTGGTCGTCACGGTCAGCCACAAGGGCTACATCAAGCGCGTGCCGCTCTCGACCTACCGCGCGCAGCGGCGCGGCGGCAAGGGCCGGTCCGGCATGACGACGCGCGAGGAGGACTTCGTCACCCAAATCTTCATCGCCTCGACCCATACGCCGGTGCTGTTCTTCTCCTCGCGCGGCATGTGCTACCGGATGAAGGTGTGGCGGCTGCCGGCAGCGACTCCGCAAGGCGCCGGCAAGGCGCTCATCAACCTGTTGCCGCTGTCGCAAGACGAGGCCATTACGTCGATCCTGCCGCTGCCCGAGGATCAATCGACGTGGAGCCGCCTCGAGCTCATGTTTGCGACGCGCTCGGGCAACGTGCGCCGTAACACGCTCTCCGACTTCGAGAACATCAACCGCAACGGCAAGATCGCGATGAAGCTCGGCGAGGGAGACCGGATCGTCTCGGTGGCGATCGCCTCGCCCGAGGACGACGTGCTCCTGACAACGGCGCGCGGCCAATGCATCCGCTTTCTCATCAAGGACGAGGTACGCCTCTTCAAAGGCCGCGATTCGGACGGCGTGCGCGGCATTCGCCTGGCCGAGGGCGACGACGTGATCTCGATGGCGATCCTCACCCATGCCGATGCGACCCCCGCCGAGCGGACCGCTTATCTGAAGCAGACCTCGCAGTTGCGCCGCGCGCAAGGCGAGGAGGTCGAGGACGCCGCACCCGAGCTCGAAAGCGAGGGCGAGGAGGGGGCCGAAGGTGGCGCCGACCTGACGCCGGAGCGCTATGCGGAGTTCGGTGCCAAGGAGCAGTTCGTGCTGACGGTGTCGGAGAAGGGCTACGGCAAGCGCAGCTCCTCGTTCGAGTACCGGACCTCGGGCCGCGGGGGCAAAGGCATCGTCGCCATGGTCGTGAACGACAGGAACGGCCCGCTCGTGGCCTCGTTTCCCGTCGAGCATTCGGACCAGATCATGCTGGTGACGGACGGGGGCCAGCTCATCCGCACCCCCGTCGACGACGTGCGCATCGCCGGGCGCAATACGCAGGGCGTACGCATCTTCAAGACCGACGCGGAGGAGCGCGTCGTCTCCGTCGAGCGCATATCCGAAGAGGGCGCCGACGGCGAGAATGGGGCTGGCCAAGCCGGCGACACAGCCTAACTACCGCGCCCGGCGCGCACGCGCGCAGATCTGTTGGAGCGCGGCCGAGAACGGGCTCTGGCTCTCCAGCGCCTTCATATCGCGGCAAATCATCAGGCTGCGCCCCGACTGCGCGAGGACGCCTTTGGCCCGCAAGCGCGACATGATGCGCGAGACCGTATCCGCATTGAGTGCCAGGTAGTCGGCAATGTCGGTGCGGGTGAGCGGGATTTCGAACGCGATGCCGCCGGCGACCGGTGCTCCCAAGCGGAGCGCGATCTCGACCAGGAACGAGGCGACCCGCTCGTCCGCGCCGAGGCTGCCAATGATGGCGATGTGCATGGCAAGCCGTGCCGCCTGATCGGTAATGAGGCTGTCGAACAGCTGCTGGAGTGCGCTGTCGCCCGCCGCTAAAGCCTCGAAAGTGGGCCAGCGCAGGCGCCAAACCTCGGCAGACGCGGTGACAGCCGACAGACCGGTGAGGGCGGGCGACGGCGTCAGAGCGGACCGGAAGACGTCGCCCGGATAAAGGATGCTCAGGATCTGGCGCCGACCGTTTGGCAGACCCGCGGAGAGGGCGAGAGCTCCGGCGCGAACGAAATAGACGACCTCATCGGCTTCGCAAGCAACCGCCAGTTTTTGGTACCGGCGCGGGCGGATGGTGACGGCCCGCGAGTGAATGCTGGAAAGCATAGCACCCGCGTTGCCGGCTGCCGCTGCACGAGCAGGGTGAGCGCTAACGCCAGGCGGCTGCCGCTTTAGGCTCATCGATATCATGGAAACGTTGCGCTCTTGGGCCCGGCGACGGCCGTTAACGTTTCGTTAACCTCTGCGACCGACCCTTATGAGTCGTGGCGTGGGGGCCTTGACCTCGGTCAAAAAAAACGGGGGTGCGGCGACAGAGCAAGGGCACGGAGGCGTCCCTGCAACGTCGTCGATCTTCATTCAAGACTAGCGTGTCGCGGCGGCAACAGAGGCGGGGGCAAGCCTGTGGCCGCTGATTTTGATCAGTAGTTTCCTCCGATTGCCTCTGGAGCATGGGCTGCGCGGCCCCCCACAGTGGAGCGTGCGTGGGCGAGTCATGGCGCCCCACTTGGCGGTGGCTCGAGGGCAACTGAGGGGAACAGAAGAATGGGCGACGCAAACAAACTCATCGCCTCACTGGCGCTGACCGTTGCGGTCACGCTGTGGGCTGTGCCGGCATGTGCCGGGAGTGAGACCGGCAACTTCATGGTGCGTGTGCTCGGGACCGTGGTCGATCCCGATGCCAGCGGTACGGTCCGCAGCGACGGAACCGTGCTTGCGGCGGCCAATCCCATTCCGGGCTCGGACGCCGACGTGAGCACCGAGCTAATTCCGGCGCTCACTCTCACATACTTCTTCAATAAGAACCTCGCGGTCGAGCTGTTTTGCTGCTTTGCCAAGCTCGACGCCGATGCCGAGGGCTCGATCAAGTTCCTGGGCGAGGTCGCCGAGTTCTGGATCTTTCCGCCGGCCTTGACGCTGCAGTACCACTTCAACGGCATGGGAGGCTTCAAGCCCTATGTCGGCGCGGGGCTACAATACATCGCCTTCTTCGACGAGGACGGAGGTCCCTACGGCCAGGTCGAGATCGACGACGCCGTCGGTTTCACGCTGCAGGCGGGCGCCGATGTCACGCTCGGAGGCGGCTGGCACTTGAACGCCGATGTGAAGAAGACCTGGATCGAGACCGAGGTGGATTGGAAGGACGTGGGTCTCAAGGGCGATGTCGACGTCGACCCGTGGATCTTCTCGGCCGGGCTCGGCTATCGCTTCAACCTGGAGGACATCTTCGGCCGCCGCGCCGAGGCGGTTCCGATGAAATAAGTGCGAACGCAACTCAACTGAGGACGGAGCGTGCACATCGCGGTCCCTTGATCGTCGCTGCGGCGGCCAAGGGCCGTGCTGTCCGTTGCCTCCGAATCGGTTAACGATTCCCGCTGAGGCCAAGCCAAAGGATGCGGGGACATGAAAACCGGTAGATTGCCAAGGCTCCTGCTCGCCGTCGCGATGTCTTGCTCGGCGACTGCGTGCAGCAGCATCGGGACAATCAATGGCGTCAGAATGAACGCTACGACGGCGCCCGAGGAGACCTACTGCGAGCGGCACCGTATCCGATGCATCCTTGGCGCCGCTTTTTTCATCGGCGGCGCGACGGCGCTGATGCTCAGCAACGACCACGACCATCCGCGGCGCAACAATGGGTCTCCCGGATCCAATGGCTCTCCGCCGCCTGGCAACAGCCCGCCGCCGCCATCCGAAGGCGCTCCGCCCGAGCCGCCATCCGAACCTTCATTGGATTAGAGCAGCGGCTCGCGAGCCTATGAGAAGGACGCGCTAAGTCTTGCAGACCCTGGCCGTGGCGCGGCAGGTCCACAAAGCTCCGTCATGGGTGCAGGAATATGTGGGCTTGCCGATGCGGTCGGTCTCGAACGGCCAATTGCCGGTCACTTGGCGAATGATCAGCAGCGCCTCGTATTCGGCAAATCCGCGCGTGATGCCGATTGCCGAGCCGGCCTTGGTGACGCACTGCTCTTGAGCGAGGGCGGGAGCCGAGGCTAGCAACAGCATGCCGGCTACGCCAAATAAGGCCAATGGCTTGTTGGGGGCCGTGCTCATGACGCTGCTCCGTTGCTCGTGGCGAATGAGGTCAGGCCCACACTATGGCGCCGGGATCAAGGCAAACTGGCGGCTTCCTCCTTCTTGCTCTCGCGTTCGTGGCCCGGCTAGAAGTCTCTCATGACCCGCACCGGCTTCTATTCCGGCACCTTCGATCCCGTGACCCTCGGCCACACCGATGTCATCGAGCGCGCCTGCCGCCTCGTCGACAAGCTCGTGATCGGCATCGGCATTCATCCGGCCAAAGCGCCCATGTTCACGGATGCCGAGCGCGTGGCGATGCTGGAAGCGGAGACGAAGCCGATAGCGCGCGCGACCGGCACCAGGGTCGAGATCGTCACCTTCGACGACCTCGCCGTCGAGGCGGCGCGAAGGCATGGAGCGCGCGTGATCTTCCGCGGTCTCCGGGACGGCGCCGACTTCGATTACGAGATGCAACTGGCCGGCATGAACGGGGCCATGGCGCCGGAAGTCCAGACGGTGTTCGTCGCGGCCTCGCCCGCGGTCCGCCATATCGCGGCAAATCTCGTGCGACAGATTGCGCTCATGGGCGGCGACGTGACCCCGTTTGTCGCTCCCGACGTCGCCCGGCGTCTCAAGGCGAAGGCGGCGCGGCCCAAGGCGGGGGATTGATGTCGTGCCGGCGGTCGGGCGCGTCAGTTGCATGTTGCGGCGCCCCGACCAAGCGGTCATAACGTCCTCAAATCCCGACCGGGCTGCCCGGACGTCGTTGAGCGCCCGCAAAGCCGGGAGCAGAAGAGGACAACGCCCATGCGCATCGTGAACGGCCTTGCTGTCGCGTTCGTGGTCTTTGCGCTTTCAGCCTGCAATCAGCCGCCCCAGCAGGTCGGCTCGGAGGGTCAGCCGCCACTCGCGGCCGAGCCCGCTGCGGCCACCTCAACCGAGGCTGGCAACACCCTCATCATGGAGCTCAAGACGGGTAAGGTGGTGATCAAGCTCAGGCCGGACCTTGCTCCGAAGCACGTCGAGCGCGTCAAGCAGCTGGTCAGCGAGAGCTTCTACAACGGGCTCAGGTTCCATCGCGTGATCCCGGGCTTCATGGCGCAAACCGGGGATCCGATGGGCACCGGCGAGGGCGGCTCGAAGTACGCCGACTTGCCGGCCGAGTTCACGCCGACAGCGTTCGAGCGCGGCACCATCGGCGCGGCGCGCACGGCCAATCCCAATAGCGCCAACAGTCAGTTCTTCATCTCCTTTACGCATACCCCCCACCTCAATGGCCAGTACACGGTTTGGGGGCAAGTGGTGGAGGGGATGCAATACGTCGATCGCATCGCAACCGGCGAGCCCCCGGAGAAGCCGGACACGATCGTGAGGATGTATCTGGCGTCCGATGCGCCGAAAGGTTGAGAGGCAGTAGGGCAGTGGGCAGTAGGTATCGTGCTTCGCTGGCGGCGTTCTGCCGCTGGGACGTGCAAACCCCACTACTCTGCACTCATTATTCGCAATCTCGACTGCCTGTTGCTTACTGCCTGTTGCCCACTGCCCACCCCGTCACCGGAGAGCCCAATGGCCGCAGCTCGAGACCCCGAGACCACGCTCATCGTCGAGACGACGAAAGGCCGTGTTGTCATCGCCATGCGCCCGGACCTGGCGCCCAAGCATGTCGAGCGCATCAAGACGCTCGCGCGCGAGGGCTTCTATGACGGCATCGCCTTCCACCGCGTGATCGACGGCTTCATGGCGCAGACGGGGTGTCCCGAGGGGACGGGGACCGGAGGCTCCGCTTACCCCGACCTGCCCGCCGAATTCAGCGCCGAGCGCCACGTCAGGGGTGCCGTCTCGATGGCGCGGGCGAGCAGTCCCAATAGCGCCAACAGCCAGTTCTTTATTTGTTTCGGCGACGCGAGCTTCCTCGATAAGAAATACACCGTTTGGGGCCAAGTGATCGAGGGCATGGAAAACGTCGACAAGATCAAGCGCGGCGAGCCGGTGCGGAACCCGGATAAGATGATCTCGGTACGGGTGGCGGCAGACGCGGGCTGAACGGCAATCCGGCTCGCAAATCGCACTTCCGGAGCTTCTCTTCGCATTGCAGCGCTGGCGATAACGGCCACCGAGGTAAAGTAGGTTGTGACAAGAGGGCTATACTCGCTTGTTGTATTTGCTATAATTCTCTGAGTCGGGCTCGCGATGAGCCCGATGGGGACTGCCACACGTGGGGGGACACCACATGGACCTTCTCAATACAATCAAGGCATGGATCGCCGGTTTGACGGAAATAGGCTTGATGCTGCTTGCGCTGGCCATCGTGGCCTCGCTCTTGGTGGGCGGCGCGGTGCCGTTCTTCGGGGGCGTGGTCGGCAACATCGTCGAGCTGGTAAAGCTTTTGGGGACCAACGGCTTAGTGGGATTGATCGCTTTGGGGTTCATCCTCTGGCTGTTCTCGAAGCGCTCGGTAGGCTGATCCAATGGAGAGGAGGTGGGGCGGCGTTGGCCCGCCTCGCTTTCTTGTGACAAACATGCTGGATCAGATCAGGAAGATCGGCTGGCTCACCGCCGAAGCGGGCCTGCTGATCGTCATCCTCTGCGTTCTGCTGCACATCATTCTCGGCGCCGAGGGCGGGACATTCGTGACGTCGGTCGCCGCGAATGCCAATGCCTTCCTGCAGGGTCTTCCAGCCGGGGTCCTTTTGGGCCTTGTGCTGATCGTCCTGGCATACGGGCTCGTCAGGTCGGGATTGGAACGCTGAGGCGGTTCGCCGGAGTGATGTTCGACCGCCGGCTCGATCGCTGCGATGCCGGAGGGCGTCGGCTTGTCCGTCGCCAGCCCGATACATGATCCGGTTTCGTGAGCGGTGTCCGCTGGAATCAGGGCTCGGGTCGGTTGCCCGTGCGCGTTTACTGTTGCAAGGGCATTGGTAAATTCCGATCGACCCTTCGCGTTTCCTCCGCGCCTGTTGATGCTGCGTCGCGATCCTGAATGACTGCGTGATGCGCACGGATCTCTTCGACTACCCTTTGCCGGCAGATCGGATCGCGCTTCACCCGGCGCGCCCGCGCGACAGCGCGCGGCTGCTGGTGGTCCACCTTCCCTCTCCCCGGCCTAAGGGAGGGGGAGCTCTCTTCGAAGACCGCTTCGTGCGCGATCTGCCCGATCTGCTCCGGCCCGGGGACGCGCTGGTCCTCAACGACACGCGCGTGATGCCGGCGGCACTCGAAGGCGTGCGCATCCGCGGCGAGACCTCGGCCCACGTTTCCCTCAATTTGACACGGCGGCTGAGCCCGAGCCGCTGGCGCGCGCTCGCGCGGCCGGCCAAGCGGCTCGCAGTGGGCGACCGCGTGCGGCTGGGCCGGGCGGGCTCCGCGTGCCTGATGGGCGCGCTCGACGCGACTGTGTCAGCGAAGGGCGAGGCCGGCGAGGTGGAGCTAGCGTTCGATCTTGCGGGCCCCGATCTCGATGCCGCGATCGCGGCCGCGGGCAAGATGCCGCTGCCGCCCTACATCGCCGCCAAGCGGCCGGCTGATGATAGCGACCGGGTGGATTACCAGACGATCTTCGCAGCTTGCGAGGGCGCGGTCGCGGCACCGACAGCGGGGCTGCACTTCACGTCCGAGCTGTTCTCGGCCCTCGAGGCGCGCGGCGTCTCCCGCCATTTCGTGACGCTGCACGTGGGGCCGGGAACCTTTCTACCCGTCACCGCGGACGACACGTCTGGCCACACGATGCATGCCGAGTGGGGCGAGGTCTCGAGCGGGACGGCGGCGGATCTCAATGCCGTGCGGGCGAGTGGCGGGCGCATTGTTGCGGTCGGCACGACCTCGGCGAGGCTCCTCGAAAGCGCGGCCACTCCGGCGGGCGAGATACAACACTTTGGCGGAGAGACCTCGATTTTCATCACGCCCGGATATCGCTTTAGGGCCGTGGACGTGCTTATGACGAATTTCCATTTGCCGCGCTCGACGCTGCTCATGCTGGTTGCGGCCTTTTCGGATCTCGAGACGATCAAGGCTGCCTATTCCCATGCGCTCGGCTCGGGCTATCGCTTCTACTCCTACGGTGACGCGTGCCTTCTGTTCGGGCATCTCGGGGGAGACTGACCATGGATGACGATTTCGAAGCCATGAGCCGCGAGCTCTTGATCGCAGAGGTCAAGAAGCTGCGGGCCGCCATTCGCCGGCACCGCGATAGTACCGGGCATGATCTGTGCTGGCATCAGCCGGCCATGTGGTCGCTGCTGCCCGAAAAGCTCGAAACCTCGATTGCCGTGCCGCCATGGGAGAAATTCATGCGCGGCTGTGTCCGCTATCGGCAATCCCTCGACGAGCAGGCGCCCCACGCTGCCGTTCACGACAAGGAATTCGATGGCTGAGAGCTTTGGCTTCCGTCTGCTCTCCCAAGCCGGACAGGCCCGCCTGGGCGAGATCGCAACGCCGCGCGGCCTCGTGCGCACGCCGGCCTTCATGCCGGTCGGCACGGCCGCAACCGTCAAGGCGCTCTACCCCGAGCAAGTCCGCGCTACAGGTGCCGACATCGTCCTCGCCAACACCTACCACCTGATGCTGCGCCCCGGGGCGGAGCGCATTGCGAGGCTCGGCGGGTTGCACCGGTTCATGCGCTGGGACGGCCCGATCCTCACCGACTCGGGCGGCTTCCAGGTCATGAGTCTCGCCAAGATCCGCAAGATCACCGACGAGGGCGCCGAGTTCCAGTCGCACCTCGACGGGGGCCGCCACATGCTCTCGCCCGAGCGCGCAATCGAGATCCAGTGCCTGCTCGGCGCCGACATCCAGATGCAGCTCGACGAGTGTCTCGAGCTCCCGGCCGAGGACGCGGAGGTTGAGCGGGCCATGGAGCTGTCGCTGCGCTGGGCCGAGCGGTCGAAGCGAGCCTTCGAGAGCATGGCGAAGCCGGGGCAGGCGCTGTTCGCCATCGTGCAGGGCGGCACCGAAGCGAAGTTGAGACGGCGCTCGGCGGAGGCGCTCGTCGCGATGGATTTTTCTGGATACGCGATCGGCGGGCTTGCGGTCGGCGAGGGCCACGAGGCGATGCTGCGGGCGCTCGAGGCAACGGTGCCGGAGCTGCCGGCGGAGAAGCCGCGCTATTTGATGGGCGTCGGCACGCCCCACGACATGATCGAGGCCGTCGCGCTCGGTATTGACATGTTCGATTGCGTGCTGCCGACGAGAAACGGTCGCCATGGCCTCGCCTACACTTGGGGAGGGCCGGTCAATCTTCGCAATGCCGTGCACGCCGATGATCCCTCTCCGCTCGATCCGCAAAGCTCATGCCCCGCCGCGCGCGGCTTTTCGCGCGCCTATCTCCATCACCTCGTGCGCTCGGGCGAATACCTCGGTGCGATGGCTCTCTCGTGGGCCAACACGGCCTTTTATCAGGAGCTGATGGGCGCGATGCGCGAAGCGATCCGCGAGGGTCGGTTTGCTGACTGGGCCGAGGAAACGAAGGCAAACCTTGCGGGTTCGCGGGCAGAATGAGATCAGGCCGCGCCGGACGCAACTCCGGGCCGTTGCGTGACTCTCTCGCGGTGGAGGAGATAGACTCCCGAGCCGACGATCACGGCGGAGCCGAGAAGCGTCCAAAGATCCGGCACGTCGCCGAATACGGCGAACCCGAAAGCGACCATGGTCAAGAGCTGCAGGTACAAGAACGGCGCGACGGTCGACGCCGGCGCGAGCCGGTAGGCGAGGATGAAGAGATAATGGCCGAGGCCGCCGAGGATGCCGAGCGAGGCGAGCAGGAGCCACGCAAGCGCGTCCGGCGGCGCCACCCAACCGGCGAGCGCGAGCGGGGCCGCGAAAAGGGTGCCGGCGAACATGGAATAGAAGAGCGTCACCAGCGGCGGATCGAAGGCGCCCATGTAGCGGGTGAGGAGGATGAAGAGCGCGTAGACGAGCATGGCGAGAAAGGCGAAGCCGACCGCCGGATGCAAGGCGGCGAAGCCCGGCCGCACCGCGATCAGGATTCCGGCGAAGCCGACGAGGATTGCCGCGAGACGGCGCCAGCCGACCCATTCGCCGAGGAAGGGGCCCGCGAGCAGCGCCACAACGAGCGGGGCCAGGAACACGATGGTGATCGTCTGATCGAGGCGCAGGTGTTCGAGGGCCAGAAAGTTGAACGCCGTCGTCGCGATCATGAGCACGGAGCGCACGAGCTGCAGCCTGAGCCGGCTGGTCGCGAACAGGGCCCTGGCGCTCATGACGCCGAACGCGGGCACGAGAGCGAGCAGCAGCACGAACTGGCCGATGAAGCGCGCCCAGACGACCTCGACGACCGGCAGGCCGGTCCGTGTCACGAGATACTTCGCGGCCGTATCGAGGCCGGAGAAGATCGCGAGCGCGACGATCATGAGGCCGATGGCCTCGATGCGGCCGCGCGCGGCCTCGGCCGCCTCGCTGGGGAGGTCTTTCTGCATGCGCTTGCCCGGCCGTGGCGCCGGCTTTCTTGGGACCGGATGTCGTGACAGCGCTCTCATAACGCACGTGCCGGCTCAGGAAGAGGTGGCTTTTTGCGGCGCGGCACCAACCCCGGCGCGTGAGGCTACACTGTGCCAATCCGGGAGTCCTCGCCTTGACCGCCCCCCGAGCGGCGCCTATGAAGCACGCCACTCCAAGAACACCAATAGGGCCGGTAGCTCAGAGGTAGAGCACGTGACTTTTAATCATGGGGTCGAGGGTTCGATTCCCTCCCGGCTCACCAACGTTCTCGATTGCGCATAGTACGCCCATTGGGTGTGCGGGGCGCCGCTCTCCGCTCCACTCACCATCGCGAGCCTCATGACGGTGCTCCCCGCGAGATTGCTAGCACTGATGCTGCTCGTCGGACCGGGCCTCGGCGTGACGCCCGCGTATTCAGGCGCATTGGCAACTCGGGAGAGCGTCGAGGAAGCGCGTGATGCCCTCGACATGCCGAGTGCGTTCGAGACGGTGAGGATCGCGGGCCTCGATGTCGCCATTTGGCAGCCCGACAGCTCGGCCAAGGGGCCATTTCCACTCATCGTCTATTCGGCGGGCTTCACTGCCTGCAACACTGCGTCGTCGTTTCTGACCGCTGCATTGGCCCGCGCCGGCTACATCGTCGCCGCTCCCGACCATAGGGACTCCGCGTGCGCCGGGGGCGGCGGCGAGGCACCCGAGGCGCCCTTCGGCAAGCCCCAGGCCTGGAGCGACAAGACCTATCGCA
>DATETZ010000049.1:0-13433 GCA_035283385.1 Hyphomicrobiaceae bacterium | reverse complement strand
GCGCGTGCCCCCCGAGGCCGTGATGCGGCTTTACCGGGCGACTCCGGTGCCCCAAGACGACAGCCAGCTTTCGAGCCTCGTCGACGTGCTCGCCTATCGCGCCGAGTTGGCGCGGCGCCCGGTGCTCTACGTGATCCCGAGCACGACCCTGAACGCCTTCTCGACCGGCTCGCCCGGACACTCGGCCATTGCCGTCACCGAAGGCCTGTTGCGGCGCCTCACGTTGCGCGAGACCGCCGGCGTCCTCGCCCACGAGATGAGCCATATCCGCAACAACGACCTTTGGGTGATGGGCCTCGCCGACGTCGTGACGCGCTTCCTCCAGCTCCTGTCCTACGTCGCGCTCGCTCTTGTCGTCTTCAACCTGTTCGCCATAGTCAGGGACGACGAGACCATATCATGGTGGGCGATCCTGCTTCTCTACCTCGCACCCGCGCTGTCGAGCCTGCTTCAGCTCGGGCTTTCGCGCGGCCGCGAGTTCGACGCCGACCTCGAGGCGGCGGCCCTCACCGGAGATCCGCTGGGGCTCGCTTCGGCGCTGAGGCGCCTCGAGACCTATACCGGGCATTTCTGGGAAGACCTGGCATTCCCGGTCCCGGCCCGCCGCGTGCCCCAGCCGTCGCTCTTGAGATCGCACCCGGCGACCGAGGACCGGATCGCCCGCCTCCTGTCGTCCGACGCCTTGCCCAAGCTCGAGCCGATCGTCATCGTCGAGCGGCCCATGCTGTCGCTGGTCGGCTACGGTCCCGGCCAGATGCGTCCGCGCTATCGCTGGCCGGGCTTGTGGTACTGACCGTCCGTCCCCGTGCCCGATTGTCGGGAGAGCGGCAACGCCGGCCGAGCCAATGGCGAGAAGGATAACCCCAGCGCGGGGTTGCCGAGAGCGGCCGGTCCGCGTATCAGCCGCACCATGAGCGAGAAACCTGAGACGCCACCCAAAGCGGGCCCGTTCGCCGGCGCGCGTATCGACGCCGCCGATCTCGTCCGGCGCATGCGGGGCGGCGAGCGGCGCGCCATCGCCGCCGCCATCACAGAGCTCGAGAAGCTATCCGCGAACGCCCCCACCCTCTTGCGGGCCTTCCAAGGCTATCTCGGCCACGCCCTGGTCGTCGGCTTCACAGGTCCGCCGGGCGCGGGCAAATCGACGCTCGTCAACGCCGTCATTCGTCACCTGCGCGAGACGCACCGCACCGTAGGCGTCATTGCGGTCGACCCGTCGAGCCCGATCTCCGGCGGCGCCATCCTGGGCGACCGCATCCGCATGACGGCAGCGGTCGACGACGACGGCGTGTTCGTGCGCTCGCTCGCGAGCCGAGGCTACCTGGGCGGACTGTCGCCCGCCGCGGTGCGCATGATCGACGCGCTCGACGCGGCCGGATTCGACCTTGTGCTCTTGGAGACGGTCGGCACCGGCCAGAGCGAGATGGACGTAGCCGAGGTGGCCGACGTGCGCGTCGTCATCACGGCGCCGGGGCTCGGCGACGACATCCAGGCGATGAAGTCCGGCCTGCTCGAGATCGCCGACGTGCTGGTGGTCAACAAAGGGGACCGCGAGGGCGCCGAGATCACGCTCCAGCAGCTCGTGGGCGCGCTCTCCATCCGCGCCATGAGGGCCAAGGTGCCGGTGCTGAAGACCACCGCAACCACCGGCGAGGGCGTGGCCGAGCTCGTGGCCGCGGTCGAGGAGATCGGGGAGAAGGTCGCCGCCGACGGCCCCGCCGCGCGCCGGCGCCGGCGCGCCCGCTACCTCATCGCGCGCGCGGCCGCCGACATCGTCGCCCGCCGCGTCAAGGACGGCATCGGCGGCGGTCTCGAGCCGCTGGCGGACGAGGTGCTTGCCGGCACCCTCACCCCCGACGCGGCGGCGAGGAAGCTCCTCGAAGAGTGAGCTCGCTCGCCCGCGGGCACCATAAATCCGTGTTGCAGCTGCTATATTTGCGTCACTTTGTTTGCGCACAGTCCGTGCCGTGCGGTCGCGACTGAAGCTCTGCCTTAGCCAAGCGCTTGGAGTAGCCGAGGCAGGAAAGCGAAAGATCGATCAGACCGATGCTCTTGCCGCAGATTCGATATCGCGACCCGGCAGCGGCCATTGAATGGCTGTGCGAGGCACTCGGGTTCGAGGAGCATTTCATTGCATCGGGCGAGAATGACAGCATCTCGTACGCCCAGCTCACGTTTGGCGACAGCGCGATCCTGGTGAGCCCGGTCCGGGACACGGTCTTCGACAAGCTCACCAAGCAGCCCGACGAAATCGGCGGGGCCGAGACACAAAGCTGCTATTTCGTCGTCAACGACGTCGAGGCGCACTACGGCAAGGCGAAGGCCGCCGGCGCCGAGATCGTCCTCGAAATCGACAAGCACGAGCATGGACGCGGCTACTCGTGCCGCGACCCTGAAGGTCATCTGTGGACCTTCGGAACCTTCGAGGCCCGGCCGCGCCAATTCGCGACCGACGACGAGCCTCGGCCAATTCCCGGACTCGCGAAGGAACCGCTGAAGCGTGCCGCCCTCGCGCTTGGACTCGTGACCGTCCTGGTCGGGTCGGCCGCCGCCGTGTGGATCTTTGGCCCCGCACGGCCGCCTGTCAGCAGAACGGAGCCATCCTCACTGGAGCTCGCTCGCTCTCCGGACACGTTGGCGGCATTGCCTGCGCCGGTTGCATCGGATCGGAGTGCAGAGGAGGCGGCGAAACGCGCAATCGAGGAGGCACAAGAGCAGCTCGCGCACGAGCGGATCGCGCGAGAGGGGGCCGAACGCACCGCGCTCGAGGCACACGAGCAGCTCGCCCGCGAGCGCTCCGCCAGGGATATGGCCGAGCGCAGCGCGCTGGAGGCAAAGACGCAGCTCGCCCAAGAGCAGAGCGCACGAGAGAGAGCCGAGCGCGCTGCGAGCGAATCCGCCGAGCGCGCCGCTCAGAAAATCGACGCACCGCCTGACGCGCAGCCGCTTGCCGGGGATGCCGCCGCCAAGGATGCCGAGGAGCCGGCGAGTGGCGGACCGAGCGAAACTCCCATAACCGGGCACGGCGCTGAGAAGCCGGCGCAGAGCGATGCAGAGGGGGCCTCGCTTCTCGCACAGGGCCAGGGGCTCATGGCGAAAGGCGATGTCGCGGCCGCCCGGGAGATATTCGAGCGCGCCGCCGACGCGGGATTGGCCGAGGCCGCGCTTGCGCTCGGCAGCACATACGACCCTGTCAGCCTGTCACGGCTCGGTCTGACACGTCCGGCTCCCGATCCCCAGTACGCGCTCAAGTGGTACCGCCGGGCCCACGAGCTTGCCGCTGCCGCGGGCGAACGGCAGACCCGGGCCACGCGCGAATAGGCCGGTGCGCCGGGACGATAACCTCGAGCCGCAGAGTTCCGGCAGCCGAACGATGACACAAGCGTTGCGAGTACACATATGAGCTGCTTGCGCTCGTTCCCTTCCCTCGCCGCGCATCGCGTGCGCTGGCGCGCCGTTGCTGTCGTGTGCGCGAGCGCCGTGCCGCTCGCAGGCTGTGCCGATTGTTTCGACGAGGAGGGGCGGGAACTCTGGGGGACGGTTATCGTGCGCCGAGCCGAGGCCGCGGGCCCCGGCGCCAAGCTCCTCGCGCGCCCGTCAGCCCCGAAGTGCGCCGTCAAAGGGGTTACCAAGCCGCCGGCCGGCTCCGATGCACCGGGCGCCGACGCCGATCCGAACCTCCTGGAGGTGGCACGGCTCGAGATCGAGCGGGACTGCTACAAAGAGGCCGAGCGCACTGTGCGGCGCCGCCTCGAGGCGCTGTTGCGGTCGGTCGACAAGGCGCCGTGAGCATCGCCGGCAACCCGCAACTCTCTTCGAACGCCGGCGCCCAGCCCTGACGCAACCCGTCCGCATTCGCCGACAGCCCGGACCTATTTCCGGCATCGGTGAACAGCCGCGCGTGACCCTTCTGAGACGAGCCGGTATGCGCTGCAAATCGTCAGGTGTCAGCAGTCAAGCCGACTCGCCAGGCGCACGCACGGGTCTTCCGTGTCGGACCCTTATGCGACCTTAGCTGACATCGGGCGTTCACGTCAGCCCGCGATTTTGCTGCGGCACCAGATGCCAAGGCTTTTTAGCGATTGCCTTAACGCATATTCAACCGTGTTTGCCTAATGCTTGCGCAGGCAAGATCGCGGAGCAGACCGTGCTTGAGGCGTCCCAAGTCCCCAAGTTCCAAGCCATTATCGTTGAAGATCATGCTTTCCAGCGTCGCATCGTAGCACAGGTTCTTACCCGATGCGGCGCGGATGTCGTGTGCGAGGCTGCTAGTGGCTCGGAGGCGCTCCTTGCGATCGAGCAGAGAGCGGGGCCCTTCGATTTGTTGTTGTGCGATCTCAAGATGCCTGGGATGGACGGGCTCGAATTCCTCCGCCACATCGCGGAGCGAAAGAGCGCGAGCGGGGTCATTCTCGTGAGCGGGCTCGATCATACGATCATCCGCGCGGCCGAGCTCATGGCGCAGAACTATGGCGTGCGTCTCATAGGCGCAATCGAGAAACCCATCACTCAAGAAAAGCTGCTGCCACTGATCCTGCGCCATTTCGGTCAGAGTTTCGCACCACCGAAGCCTGAGCATGCCCCAATACCGCTCGAGGCCATACGAGCAGGCCTTGCCGCGCAACAGTTCGAGCCGTTCTTCCAACCAAAAGTCGACATGCGAACCTTTGCTCTTGCAGGAGCCGAAGCGCTCATGCGCTGGCGCCATCCGGAGCTTGGTCTCGTTTCTCCCGCGGCCTTCATCCCTGCGATGGAGGCTCACGACCTGATCTCGGGCGCAACGCTCACGCTTGCCGCATCCGCACTCTCTCATTGCCGGCGGTGGCGTGACAACGGCCTCAATGTTGCGGTTTCTATCAACGTCTCCGCCAAATTGCTGACGGATACCGAGCTCCCCGATCGGCTCACCCGCTTGGTCGAAGCGGCTCAACTCGAACCGAGCTTTCTGACCATCGAGGTTACGGAAACGACGGCAATGACCGACTTCGGCCACTCGCTCGAGACTTTGGCACGTATCCGGATGCGGGGCTTCGGCCTGTCGATTGACGACTACGGAACCGGCTTCTCATCGATGCAACAGCTGGCCCGGATCCCATTCAGCGAGATCAAGATCGACCAGGTCTTCGTCACCGGTGCCGGAAAGGACGAAATTCGCAAAGCGCTGCTGGAGACAAGTCTCAGAATGGCGCGGCAACTTGGGCTCACAAGCGTTGCCGAAGGCATCGAGTCGAGCGGCGACTGGGATATCGCCGCCGAGTTGGGCTGTAACATTGCGCAAGGCTACTACATTGCCAAGCCGATGCCCGCCGAAGAGTTGCTCGATTGGTATGCCACCTGGCTCGAGACGCATGCGTCGGCCGACGCAGCATGTTGCGCAGTTCATTAGCAGACGCTCACTAACACACACACGACAGCCTGACCGGTCAACCGACGGGACGCAGCGCCATGGCCAAAGGTGAATTTCGCTCCAGGTCCAATGCGGTCCATCCCCACCAGGGCTGGCTGCCTGGAAGGGCGGCAGTCGGTCAGGACGCGAGCCCCAACTGGGAAGGTCGAGCTCCGGCAAACGAGGAAGAATCCGCGGAGAGAGCGCTCGATCTGTCGAAGCTGAAGAAAATTATCGGAGACGATCCAGTCGCGATTCAGTCAGCACTCGACGAGTTTGCGAGGTCTATGACCGACGATGTCGCCGAGCTACTCCGGGCCGTCGCGGAAGCCCACTCCAAGTCGACGGAGGACGTGGCCCACCGGTTCAAAGGCGCGGCACTTATTGTGGGCGCCAGTCCAGTGGCGGCCTCATGCCAGACGCTGGAACATGCGGCGAAGATCAGCGACTGGCCCGCCATCAACGCGGAGATGTTGAGGTTTGAGACGAAAATCCGCGATCTCAGGAGAGCGCTCGCGGGCATTTGCCATCGACCGCCGGCGACGCCAATATCCTAGGTGGCGCGGCCACACAAGCCCTCGACGTGAAGTTTGCGTAATTGAGTAGCCAAGGTCCAGGGCGCTGAAAAATGACGAATGGATGCCGTTGGTCCATCTCGTGATCACCGCTGTATTCGTGATCGAGGTTGAAGCCCCGTATTCTCGGCGCGCAGCCGGTACGTCAGCTCCTGGCCCCTTTCCGGCCTACACCGCATCGCGGCAAGGCGGTCCGCACTCTCCCTCGCAGCTGAAACTTGTCCCCCCGCCCCGCTCCCCGTTTCTTTATCCCCTCGGGCGCCCGCCGCCGCGAGGGCAAGACGCGCGCTTCCCTCCCCCTTGAGGGGGACGGAATTGCGCCCGCCTTGGTGCGCCGCCGCGCGGCCCGTGCTATGGCGACGGCGGACAGAGAGCGCAAACGGATCGCTTCCATGACCGCCAAGAAACCCGCGACGCGAACCGAGACCGACACCTTCGGGGCTATCGAGGTTCCGGCCGACAGGTATTGGGGCGCGCAGGCCGAGCGCAGCCTCGCCAATTTCCGGATCGGCATCGAGCCGCAGCCGAAGCCGATCATCCGCGCGCTCGGGATCGTCAAGCGCGCCGCCGCCGAGACCAACATGGCGCTCGGAAAGCTCGATCGGAGGCTCGGCGAGGCGATCGTCCGCGCGGCGCAGGACGTGATCGAGGGCAAGCTCGACGAGCACTTTCCCCTCGTCGTCTGGCAGACCGGCTCGGGCACGCAGTCGAACATGAACGCCAACGAGGTGATCTCGAATCGCGCCATCGAGATGCTGGGCGGGGTCATGGGCTCGAAGGCGCCGGTGCACCCCAACGACCACGTCAACATGAGCCAGTCGTCGAACGACACCTATCCCACCGCCATGCACATCGCGTGCGCCGAGGAGATCCACCATCGCCTGCTCCCGGCGCTGCAGCTCCTGCGCAACGCTCTGAACGACAAGGCGCAGGCGTGGGCCCGCATCATCAAGATCGGGCGCACCCACACCCAGGACGCCACGCCGTTGACGCTCGGCCAGGAGTTCTCGGGCTACACCCAGCAGGTCGAGAACGGCATTGCCCGCATCGAGCAGACACTTCCCCATCTCATGCAGCTCGCCCAGGGCGGCACCGCCGTGGGCACCGGCCTCAATGCGCCCAAGGGCTTCGCCGATATGGTCGCCGAGCGCATCGCCTCGATCACGCAGCTCCCGTTCACGAGCGCGCCCAACAAGTTCGAGGCGCTCGCCGCCCACGACGCCATGGTGATGAGCCACGGCGCGATCAACACCGTCGCCGTCTCCCTGTTCAAGATCGCGAACGATATTCGCCTCCTGGGCTCGGGCCCGCGCGCGGGGCTCGGCGAGCTCGCCCTCCCCGAGAACGAGCCCGGCTCCTCGATCATGCCGGGCAAGGTCAACCCGACCCAGTGCGAGGCGCTGACCATGGTGTGTGCGCACGTGTTCGGCAACCACGCCACGATCACGTTTGCCGGCAGCCAGGGCCACTTCGAGCTCAACGTGTTCAACCCCGTGATGGCCTACAACTTCCTGCAGTCGGTGCGCCTCATGGCCGACGCCGCGCGCTCGTTTACCGACAATTGCGTGGCCGGCATCACCCCGCGCGAGGACAACATCAGGGCCGGTCTCGCGCGCTCGCTGATGCTGGTCACGGCCTTGGCGCCGAGCATCGGCTACGACAATGCGGCCAAGATCGCCAAGGCCGCGCACAAGAACGGCACCACCTTGCGCGAGGAGGCTGTGGGCGGGGGCTATGTGACGGAGGCCGAGTTCGACGCGATCGTGCGCCCGGAGAAGATGCTCGGGCCTGAATGACGATCGCAGCCGATTTTGACCAGCCCATGCCCTTCATGTATTATGCGCACTCCTTATGCGCATGGAGACCTGCATGGCGGACGAAGCCCCGCGCAAGAAGCGCGCTGTAAACCTATCCGTTGACGCTGAGCTCATCGCCGAAGCCAAGGAGTTCGGCACCAACCTCTCGGCGACCCTCGAGAAGGCTCTGCGCACTGAGCACAAAGACAAGCGTTGGGCGAAATGGCGCGAAGAGAATAGGGCTGCGGTCGAGGCCTGGAACCGTCTCGTCGAAGAGGACGGCCTGTGGGCCGAGAAGTATAGGGACTGATCGATGGATCAGTACGGCGTTTTCAGACTGCAGCACGGCGAGATCGTCGTCATCCTTCAGAGCGACATGTTCAGAGAGTTCAAGACTCGCGTCGTGGCGCCACTTGTCCCGCGCTCACGCGGCAAGCTAGCGACCGCGCTCAATCCGGTCTTGCGCCATGCGCGCCGCGATTGGGTCCTGGCCACTCACCTGCTCAATGTTGTGTCGGTCACTGCCTTCAGAGAGCGCCTCGGCTCGCTTGCCAGCGAGGAATATACGATCAAGAACGCCGTCGATCGATTGTTGCTCGGAGTTTGACGGTCATGTCCGCCGACATCGTGAACCTGCGCCGCGCCCGCAAGGCCAAGGCCCGCGCCGGGAAGGAGAAGCGGGCGGCGGAGAACCGCGCGAAGTTCGGCCGGCCGAAACGCGAGCGCCTCGAGACCAGCGCCGATCGAGCCTTGGCCGAGCGCCGCCTCGACGCCCATCGGCGCAGCGATGGCGATGACGAGCCTCCGCCATGACGCGGCCCGTGAAACGCTCGTTCTCGATCAAGGGCCATCGCACGTCGATCTCGCTCGAGGGCCCGTTCTGGGACGCCCTCAAGGAAGCCGCGGCGGCCGAGGGGCGCTCGCTCGCACAGCTGATCGCGTGCATCGATCAGGAGCGCGGCGGGGCCGGCCTCTCGAGCGCGGTGCGGATCTGGACTCTCGACTACTTCCGAAGGCTCAAGGCCGCCCAATCCTACGACGGCGGCAACCGCGACTGAACGGTGCCGAGAGCTGCCATCACTAGGGCGTGGTCTGGAACGGCCGCCAATTGTCGGGCGGCCGCGAGACCTCCGCCGGCTTTTTCTTTCTGATCGCGGGCCGGGCGCCCGGAGCGTCCGTTTGCGTGAGCCCCGAGGGATCGCCGGCGGGGGTTTGCGCCGTTTCGGCCGCGGATTCGGGCGGCACGCCGGCCGTCACGTCGGCGCCTTGCGGCGTGCTACTTGCCCCGGGTTCCGGCGCCGGCGCGACGGGCTCGGCCGACGGGGTTTGAGACGCGCCGCCGTCCGGCGGCGCGGCATCCGGCTTCGCCGGCTCCGCCTCCTGCCGGCCTCGCGCCTGGTCGAGCTTTCGCAGCCGCTCGAGCTCGTCGACATCGCGCTCCATCTTTCGCACCTGCAGCTCGCGCTCGAGCGCGCCCGTCGAGATGCTCGGCTCGAGGCTCGCGAAATCCTTGAGCTTGCCGACGTAGACGACGGAAACGGCCGGCAGCAGAACCCGGTCGCCCGCGGCGGCCCCATGCCGCGCGACCTTGGGCTCGATCCGCCATTCGCTGTCGATCTTCATCGACGCGAGCTCGACCGTCGTCGTGAATGTGGAACGCCCTTCTGAAGACTCGAGCTTCACCTGCCCGAGCTTCAAGGCGCCATCGCCGATCTCGACCGGGATCGTGATCCTGCCGAGCTTGAGCTGCCCCTCCTTGGTCGCCGCGCGCAGGGCTTGGACGAGACCGTCTCCGCTGGCCGGCCCCTTGCCGGCGAGCGCCTGCTCCACGACTTGAGTCACCGCGGCCGGCGACATGCCGTTGAGCGTCGCGTCGCCGAGCACGATCTCGCCCTGTCCCTTGACATCGGCGAGCAGCGCCGCCGGGCTCAACGCCCGCCCCGCGAAGGCGAGCGAGAAGGCGGCCGCATCGCCCGCGGCCCCCGCTTGGGCGGGGGCCGGCTCGGCGCTCCCAATGTCGATCCTGAGCGATCCCTTGAGCTCGATGCCGGCCGCACCCTTGTCGAGAGCGAGGCTCGATAGGAGCTTGCCGCCAAGCGCGCCCCCTTCGAGCGCCTCGACCTTGATCCCGCCCTTGCCGATGGTCGCCTCGAGACGGGCGTCGCTGATGGTGAGGCCGGGCTCGAGCGCAAGCGCGCCGAAGCGGGCCGTGATGCGACCCTCGATTTCGTCGAGGGCGCCGAGATCGAATGCCTGCTCCGGCCAGACCGAGTGAGCCTCGACCGCAGCCGGGGCTTTATCCGCCCTCGGGTGCCCAGCCTGCCCAGGTTGTACAGGTTTTTCCGGCACCGCCGGCGCGGGCTCTTGTGTGGTCGCCTCGCCTCGACTGAGAATCGGGGCCATGAGGCCGGTGAATGTTCCCGTATCGACTTGGAGATCGGCCGTCAGCACCCGAGGCTCGCCGACTCGTTTGGCGAGCGTCATGAGGCCTCGCACCTTGGAGGCGCCGATCGCGAGATCCTCGGCGTTGAGGCTCAAGACGCCGTCCTTAATGGCGAGCGCCGCCGATCCATCGAGCGGCACGCCGGCCGCGCCCCCGCCGACGCGAACACCGGCGAAGCCCAGCAGGGTACGCGCGTCCCCTGCCGAAATGCGCAAATTTCCGGCCGCATCGGCCGCGCCGGGCGACGGCAATGCAAGGCGTCCGCGGTACTCGATTGAAAAGCCGTCCGCCTCGATGGTGGCAAGAGCAAGCACGCCGGCAGCCGGCGTCCCTGCAGCCTTCACGACCAGGCGGCCGGGCCGGGCCGCTTTCGTGTCGGCCGGCTTGACCGTGCTCGAGAGCGTCGCCGCCAGCAGCCTGTCTACGTCCTGACTTTCGACCGATGCGGTGATGTCGAGCGGCTCGGCGCGCCAATTGTCCCGCCCTCCGTCGAGGCGGAGCGCCACCGTCGCGCGCCCGCCCTGCACGACGCCGTCGAGAGTGAGGTCGGCCGCCCTCTCGGTACGCCCGCTGAAATTCAATGTGCCCGCCAAGCGCACCGGTGCCAGTGCCGTGAAGCGCTCGGCTGCGAGCCGCTCGTCATCAGCCAGGTCGAGGAGCCGGATCAACGCAGCGACGGCGTCGGGACTGGGGGCGGCGATGCGCCCGCGAATGGCGCCCAGCGGCCGGGTCAGGACCTCGGTGGCTTCGCCTTCGGCCTCGACCACCAGTCCTTCGGGAGTAGCAAACTTCAGAACCGGCATCGAGAGCGCCCCGCGCTCCATCGTGAATTCCGCCTCGACGTCGCGGAGCGTCCGGCCGCCGTCAAACAACTCGGCCACCCTGAGCTTGAGAGCAAGGTCGGCCGTGGCGGGATCGAGAAAACGCTGCTTGGCGGCCGCACCGGCCTTGTTCTCGTCCTGAGCGTGGTCGGGCTCGACCCCGTCGAGAAACGCCTGCACAGTCCCAAGTCCCAGAATGCCGGACCGGATCTGGGCCGCGTCGAGCCTTGGCCCTTCGAGGGCGACCGCGAGCCGCTTGCGTGCCCCGAGGCCGAGCTTCACCTCGCCCGCAAGAGGAAAGCCGGCAAACTCCGCCCTCGCATCGGTGAGCTCGATCACCGATTCGGCGAGCGCAAGGTGCCCCTCGAGCGCAAAGGTGCCGTCAGTGCGGCCGTCGCCGGTCCCCTGTTGGCGGAAGCCCCAGCCCAGGAATCGCAAGAGGCTCTGGCCTCTGAGGGCGAGGGCCCCTTCGAACCTCCGCGCCTTTGCCGCCGTCACGAGTTGACCCTTGATCTCGAGGCTCGAGCCGCCCGGCAGGCCGGCGCGCAGCTCCTTGAGCTCGAGCGGGCCATTGGTGCGCGCCGCGGCAATGCGCACTCCGCTGAGCGCCTCCCCGCCGAGACTCACCTGATCGAACTCGAGGGTGGCGTTCGTATCGGCCTCGGATGGCAACATCGCCGCCAAAGCCTCGAACATGCTGCGCGCTGCCTCGAGCGGAACCGCCCCGCTGTTGGCGTCGACGATCCGATCGAGATCGAGCCAGCGCGAGGACAGCGCCACCTCGAGACGCATCCTCTCCTCCCACGCCATGCGCGCGGAGCCGGTCATCAGCTGCGGCGGCCCGCCGTGCTCGAGCGTGACCGCAATTTCGCTCAGCTCGATGCCCGATCCGGCACCCTTGACCTTGGCGCGGAAATCGAACTCGGGCCCGTCACGGCGCGGCAACAACGCGGAGAGATTGGGGGCGCCGAAGCGGGCGACATCCGTGGCCGGGCCGGGCGGGACCTCGGCGGGGCGTTCCTCGAAGTCCTGCGGCAGCACGACGGGAGGCTTGACGGCGGCGCTGTCCCCCTCCGGGCTGGGCGCCCCGAGCTTGAGGCTCAGCGCGAGCTTCGCCGCCAGCTCGCCCTCGAGCCTCGGCTGGCCCTTGAGATCGCTCGCCCGTCCGTCAAACACGTAGGAGTTGCCGGTGCCGGCAGCTTCGACCGCGGCCTTGAAGCGCACGTCGCCGTTCGCTTCCTGACGTGCCGTGGCGAACCGAACGCCGCGCTCCTCTCCATTCCATTGCAAGGTGCCCTTGAACCTGTACGGTCCCTCGAGCGCCTCGGCCATGAGCTCACCGTTGATCGCTTCGAGATGGGCGAGCTCGACGCGGTTGGGTCCCTTGAGGCCGACCACGCCGTCGGTGAGCCTTACCGACTGTAGGGCGACGTCGCTCGGCACGAACGGCAAAAGACCGGGATTGATGGTGAGCGTGCGCCAGTTGCCGGCCCCGGACGCGTCGATCGCAAGCTGGATCACCGGCCGCTTCAGCTCCACCTTATGGGCTTCGAGAACGCCCTTGAGGAGCGGCGGCACGGACAACCACATGGTGAAGCTTTCAGCGCGGATCAGCGACGTGCCGCCCTCGCCGCTGATATCGGCGATCCTGAGCTTCTCGAAGCGAACGAAGGGCGCCGGCAAGAAGCGCAAATTGACCGATCCGCCGACGCGTACCTCGCGGCCCAGGATGCGCGAGGCTTCCTCCTCGAACATGCCGCGGTAGCTGTTCCAATCGACGAAATAGGGAACCGCGGAAAGCGCCGCGAGCGCCACAACGAGGAGGCCGCCGATATAGAGAAGCGCGTTGTTCATTCGCGTCTCGTCTGCCCTCGATCTCTTTTGGAGCACACCTCGTGCCCCGCCGCACCATATCTCAACGTAGGCGCGGAGTATGAACCTCAATTGGGGCATTTTCTGAAGGCTTGCACAGGAGCTCGCGCCCGCCCCCAAGGATCGCAAAACTGCGCCCGAGCCGCTATTTTCTCGTGTGGGCGGGAGCGAGCGGCCGATTGCCGCCGCGACCCTCGTGCTATAGTTGCATTTGATGTCTCAGAATCGCAGACAGCCGGCCAACAGGGCGCCTTACGAGGCCGCCGACGGCGCGGACGGATTGCCGCCGTTCGACCTGCCGGCAGCGCCTGACGGGCGGGCGGGGCTGAAGCCCTCGACCTCGGCGCGCGCGCTCGGGTTCCCGGCGGCTCCCTACCTTTCCGGCCTCAATCCCGAGCAGCGGGCCGCGGTCGAGGCGCTCGATGGTCCCGTGCTGGTGCTTGCCGGCGCGGGCACGGGCAAAACGCGCGTGCTCACGACTCGGATCGCTCACATTCTGGCAACGGGGCGTGCGCAGGGCTACCAAGTGCTCGCCGTCAC
>DATETZ010000048.1:0-4513 GCA_035283385.1 Hyphomicrobiaceae bacterium | reverse complement strand
GGTCTTGTCCTCACGCTTGTTGCCAGTGAGCACCACCTTGCCCGCATTGACGACGATGACATTGTCGCCGCAGTCGACATGCGGCGTGTAAATGGGCTTGTGCTTGCCCTTGAGACGCGTGGCGATGAGGACCGCGAGACGGCCGACGACGAGGCCGGCTGCGTCGATTACGATCCACCTCTTCTCCACCTCGCCCGGCTTGGCGACGTACGTTTTCATGAGGCAGCTCCTGCCCAGGCATGGAACGATCGGCGGACCCCCCCCTCGAACAGCCGGTGGCGCGGCCGCGGCGCGGGCACCGCAGCCATTTGACTAAAGCCACGAAGTATATTTGTCAAATACCACGAACTAGTTTTACGAAAACATCGCAATATCATGCAGTTAATAAAAGAGGTAACATATGACCACATAGGCGGTAATATAATACCATACAAATAATTCGGTGGGGGCCCTCACGCCTTTTTGGGCTCGGGGACCCGGCCAGGGACCTGGCCACGGGCACGGGCTCGGACATAAGCTCGGACATGGGCTTGCTGCGTGAACGGGCCGGGGCTACAGGCTAGGAGCCTGGGCTTCGGCAGAAAACGCTAGAGACGGATCGGCGTTCTTACATTCGTCTCAGTCTTGATGTCGGCTTCCGGCCGGACCGTGCCGGCGGGGCGTCTTGGCCAATGCGTGCGAGGAGAGTTCAGTATGCCAATTTACGGACGGCAGTATGCCGCGCTTGTTCTGTCGCTCTTTGCCGCCCTCGCCATGTGTGCTGGCGCGAGAGCCCAGGACCTGAAGCAGATGCAGCTCACCGACAAGCAGGTGGCGTCGTTCATCGAGGCGCAGAAGGATTTCGCCCCCTTATCGGGTAAGCTGCTCGAGGCTGGCGAGAAGCCGGACGATGCGCTTGTCAAGCAGCTCGAGGACATCGCCAAGAAGCACGGTTTCGCCAGCTTCACCGAGTTCGAGGACGTGGGGGCAAACATCACCATCGTGCTCGACGGCCTGGACCGCAAGACGGGCGCCTACACGGACCCGATCGAGAAGATGAAGCAGGAGCTCGAGGAGATCAAAGGCGACGAATCGATTCCGGCCGAGGACAAGAAGCTGGCCATCGACGATCTCACGCAGGAGATTGCGGCGGCGCAGCCCTTGAAGCACCGCGAGAACGTCGACGTCGTAAAGCAGCACATCGCCGAGCTCGAGAAGCTGATGCCCGAGGAGGGCGGCGAGAGCGCTCCGGGCGACGGCGCGCCCGCCGAGGGCGAGGAGGGCGAAGGCAAGCCTTGAGTGGTCTAGACTTAGGAATTAGAGCGTGAGTCACGTCTCGGATGAGCGCATCCGAGACGAACACGCTCCAAGGGGCCTTCATGCGGGACGTGGCCGGCGAAAAGGATAGGATTGTCGCGCCACCGGCGCACGGGCTCGTGCTCGTGGATCGGCCCAAGCCCGGCATCGCGCTTCTGACGATGAACCGGCCCGAGGCGAGGAACAGCCTCTCGCTGGCGATGCTCGACGCGCTCGAGGAGGCGCTCGGCGGGGTCTCTGCCGAGCGCGGCCTCGCCGCCGTCGTGCTGGCCGCCAACGGGCCGGTGTTCTCGGCTGGCCACGACCTCAAGGAGCTCACGGCGCATCGCAGCGACGCCGACGGCGGACGCGCCTTTTTCGCCGACACCATGGAGCGCTGCGCGCGCTTCATGCTGTCGATCGTCGCGAGCCCGAAGCCCGTGATCGCAGCCGTCGAGGGAACCGCGACGGCGGCAGGCTGCCAGCTCGTCGCGAGCTGCGATCTGGCGATAGCCGCCGAGACCGCCAAGCTCGCGACGCCCGGCGTGAATATCGGCCTCTTCTGCTCGACGCCGATGGTGGCGCTGTCGCGCAACGTGCCGCGCAAGCGCGCCATGGAGATGCTGCTCCTGGGCGAAATGCTTTCGGCGCAGGAGGCCGCGGACTACGGCCTCATCAACCGGGTCGTGCCGCCGGGCAAGGCGCTCGACGAGGCTCTCGCCATGGCGGGGCGGATCGCCGTCAAGCCCAAGGCGACGGTCGCGATCGGCAAGGCGGCCTTCTACAAGCAAGTCGAGCAGCCCCTAGCCGAGGCCTACGCCTTTGCCGCCCGCGTCATGGTCGAGAACATGATGGCGCGGGATGCCGAGGAGGGCATCGGCGCCTTCATCGAGAAGCGCGAGCCCGACTGGAAGGGCCGTTGAGCGCATGGAGCCGCGCCTCAGCCTCGTCACCCTCGGAGTAGCCGACGTCGGGCGCGCCCGCCGCTTCTACGAGGCGCTCGGGTTCAAGGCTTCGGCGGCGTCTCAGGAGAGCGTCGCTTTTTTCGATGCCGGCGGCGTCGTGCTGGGGCTTTATGGCCGCGGCGCGCTCGCCGAGGACGCTCATGTCTCCGACAGCGAGCCGGCGTTCTCGGGCGTCGCGCTCGCGCACAATGCCCGCAGTGAAGAGGAGGTCGACCGCGTGCTGGCCGAGGCCGTGGCCGCGGGAGCGAGGCTCGCGAAAAAAGGGCAGAAAGCCTTCTGGGGCGGCTACTCCGGCTACTTTGCCGATCCCGACGGCCACTTGTGGGAGGTTGCCTACAATCCCCATTTCCCGCTCGATGCGAGTGGGCGCATCAGGTTGCCGGCGCCGAAGGCATGAACCACGACCGCTATAGCGACGACTACATCGCCGCCATCCTCGCCCGGCACCGTGTGTTCGCCTTCGTCGGCGCATCGGCCTCGAGCAGCCGGCCGAGCACCTTTGCGATGAAATATCTCCTCTCCAAAGGCTACACGGTCATTCCCGTCAATCCCGGCGCGGCCGGACGGGAGATCCTCGGGCAGAGGGTCTACGCGCGGCTCGCGGACATCCCCGGCCCCGTGGACATCGTCGACATCTTTCGCAGCCCCGAGGCCGCGCTCGAAGCGACGCGCGAAGCCATCGCCGTGAGGGACAAGCTCGGCGTTAAGGTGATCTGGATGCAGCTCGGCATCAAGAACGACCAAGCGGCGGCCGAGGCCGAGGCGGCAGGGCTCAAGGTGGTGATGAATCGCTGCCCGAAGATCGAGTTTGGGCGCCTCTCCGGCGAGATCCAATGGGTGGGCGTCAACACCGGCACCATCTCGAGCCGGCGCCCGAAGCTCGCCGCTCACGGCGTGCAGAGCCGCCTCATCGCGGCGAAGGTATAGTCGCGCTGCGCGCGGCACGCTCCAAGTTGATCAGCAGAGCCGCGACCGCCGCGGCTGCGATTGCCGAGGCAAGGAGCGGAGCCCGCAAGGCGAGCACGGCAGCCAGAATGAGAACGGCGTTGCACATGGAAACGCGCGTGACGACGGTGGCGTGCGAGCCGAGAGCGACGGCCGCGCGCTGGTAGAAGTGGCTGCGGTGCGGCTCCCACGGCCGCTCGGCCCTCATGACGCGGGCGAGGAGCGTGATCGTGGCGTCGGCCGCGAAGGTGAGCGGCAGGATCAGCGCGGCCGCGAGCGAGCACCTGACGGCGAGGTCGAGCATCATCGTGCCCATGAGAAAGCCCAACGGCACGCTGCCGACGTCACCCAAAAAAATGCGGGCCGGCGCCCAGTTCCAGACCAGGAAGCCGAGCGAGGCCCCCGCGGCGGCGAGCGCCAGGCCGTAGAGGGCTTCATCGGCGCCGCCGGCCGCGTGCGTCACCGCGAGATAGCCGGCCGCGATCGCGACCGTCTCTGCTGCGGCGATGCCGTCGATGCCGTCCATGAAATTGTAGAGGTTCAAGAACCAGACGAGCGCGAGGCCGGCGAGCAGCCGGTCGGCGAGAAAGGGGAGGACCCCCTGGAACACCAGGGCGTCGCGCGGCAGCGCCGCAATCGCGGCGATGGTCGCACCGATGTGCACGGCGAGACGAAGCGCGGGATTGAGGGCCTTCACGTCGTCGGCCCACGAGACCACGACCAGCGCGGCAAGGCACGGCACGAGAATCGAGTGCGCGACCGCGAACGGCCATAGCGCAAGGCTTGAGAGGAGGGCGGCGGCGAGCAGCGGCAGGCCTCCGCCGGTCGCGGTGGCGCCCGTGTGCATGGTGCGATGGTTTTCCACGGCGACGATCTTGCGGGCGCCGACCCAGCGGATGAAAAAGTGCGTCAGCGCCGTCGCGAGGCCGAAGGCGATGAGAATCGTGACAAGCGATCGCAAGCGCTGCTCCGGGCCAGGGGCAAGACGATGAGCGCCGCGAGCCATACCAGATGCGCTAGGCTGCGCCAATTGGGTGCCGGCGGTCGGGCTCAGGCCAGGACGCCCTGCCGTTTGCCGCCCGGGCACGCGGGCACAAGGTCCGCCATAGAGGGCCGTTTGCTTTGACGAGCCGCCCGATTTTCGCGCATATGCCGGAAGACAGAGCAAACCGCCGACCTCCGGAGAGGCTAATGACGCGCGGGCCGGACTCAGCGCGAAGGCTCGACATCGGCTCCTCGGCGCGAACCATGCTCCCCATCGAATTCCGGGGCGAGGAGGTGATGCTCGAAGCGCGTGCCTACCAGGGCAAGGACGAGACCACGCAGGC